>JAFGLD010000118.1 GCA_016928235.1 Anaerolineae bacterium
GACCTTCTTACCCGTTTAGGGCGATGAACGATATAAGGTTTCAGGACGCCGAAGTGGGTCAAGAGTTGCTTGAAGCCTACCCAATTAAAATGATGCCCGGAAAACCCGACCCCAATTTTAATGACGCCACGCCTCTCGCTGTCATTCCCGCGAAATGCCCGGTCCCGCAATAAGGACTATGGATGGATCAGTCAGTCAATTCTCATTCCTTAGCGTGCCACCGGCGGCGGCATAGCCGCTTCCAGCGCGTCGATCAGGTCAGCCTGAGAGATTCCCAGTTCGGCCAGTACATCGAGCGCGGCGTGGCGCTCGGCGCGGGCCAGTCCCATCGCCACATGCAGCGGCGCCACGGCCAGGTGTCCCCGGTTCCAGGCCTCGCCGATGGCATAACCGAGGATACGCTGGGCATCCTCGGCCAGAGGCAGGCGGGCCCGGGCGACAGGCTGCGCCGCGCCCTGCATCCGCCGAGATAGAGCCTCACCGTCCAGTCCAAGCTCGCCGATCAGCACCTCCTGAGCCGGTCCCGGCAAAGAGGCAAGAGCCGACAGCAAGTGCAGACTGCTGACACGGGCCGCGCCCTGCCGCCGGGCTGTGTCCATCGCCAAACTGAGCAGCCAGGCACTCTCCAGTGTGAATCGATAGGCATGGGTGGCCTCGTCACGTACTTCGACGACCGGCGCTGACTGCTGCAAGGCGCCCAACCGGTTGATGACATCATCAGGAGCAACGCGCAGTGTCGAGAGCATCTCATCGGCCGATGTAGTTGTGGCAACAATGCCGTACAACATGTGCTCAGTATCCAATACCCGATGTCCCCACGCACGCGCGGCATCGACCGCCCGCTCCAGCGCATCGCGGGCCTCGTCGGCCAGATCGATGCGCCCTTGCGATATGCGATCATGCTCGGCAGATGATTCATCCAGCATCTGGTGGAGGGCCTCGGCAGTCACACCAAGACCGTCCAGAACCGCGCCGGCCATGCCCTTGCTCTCACGGGCCAGGGCATACATCAGGTGCCGGCAAGTCACAAAGCCATGTCCCAACCCATCGGCCTCATCGGAAGCAAAGGCCAGTACCCGCTGCAATCGCTCGGTTGGGGCAGGCAGAGAAGATTGTTCCCCCATTAGCTCCCTACCCCTCTTGACCGGTCAGGGCCTGCCGGATCTGCTCGCGGATATCAGCGCGCTGTCCCAGGGCAGCCTGGGTCGGCGACACCAGCTTGTTCTCATAGTCAGTTTGCAGACCTTCGAGCTTGGTCAGTATGTCTTGCGCCGGCTTGAACAACATTTCCTTGAGCGGATTGACCAGAATTCCCAACAGGTTGCGATTATTATCCTTGCCGAACCAATCGATCAGGGGCACAAACACCTTGTTCTTGGCACCTGTAACCAGTGCCGGTAGGCCGGTGATGATGGCCTGCATGCCCTCCATACCGGCCTTGGCCTTAGCGCCGGCGCCAAAGGGCAAACGCTCCAGAACCCACATCACAAAGTCGGCGATCATCTTGGTATAGGGCTCGACCGGCTCGACGGCCGCCTGCACCTGTTCCGCCAGCTGATCGAGGTTGTTAGACAGGCCGTCCAGTTGGTGCTGAAGCCAGGCAATACCATCCTGAGGGCCTGGGAAATTAGCGACGAACGTATCCAACCTGTTTTCGGCATCGGCCAGGCCGGTCTTGAGCAATTCTTTTACGCCCAGCACCGCGCCCAGCGCCGTTCCAACGACTTGCAGCGCGCCCCCCAGCAGGTCATCCAGCCCGATATCGTCGAGCTGCTGCCACAAATCATTGACGCGCTGCGCCTCGCTCAGCTGCAATCGCAGGTTTTCCGGATCGGCGCTGGTGTTAGCCAGATCCCGGCGATACTGATCGCGCTCGGCCGTCACAGCGTCCAGTGCCTCTTGTAGTTGAGCGACCTGCCCGGCAAGCGATGCAACATCGACAGAGCCGTTCACATCCACCTGAGTACCATTTGGCAAGACCACCACGCTTGGCTCGCGCCTCCGCTGCAAGAGCAGAGCTGCGCTCCCACCCAATGCCAGGGCAGCCACGCCTCCCATCACCAGTTGGACAACAAACTGGCGTCGACCAGTCTCGACCGGCTCATCATCGGAAGGCGAAACGACGTTAGGCGCGGCCAGAGGCTCAGGCTCATCTTCCTCCGGCAGCTTGGGCAAATTCATCAGAGTTTCATCGCGAAACTCGGCGACGATCTCGCCATCAATAACCTCTTCTTGCGGCTTTTGTTTGTCTTTTTCAGATTGTGGCATGATACACCTCCACAGCACCATCGCCTGACAGTGTTGACCGAACAAGTTTTTGCGTTATGGGAAAAGTGGTCGTCAAAATATAAAAGGTAAATAGGTGAATAGGTAAAGGACTTGGGCATGGTTCAAATCCGTCGGCAGCACATTTACGCATTCACGAGCGTTTTTGATACGATAGTCATCTAGCAGTTTGTCAGAGAAGTCGGAAAACGGGCCATGTCTCACTGAAACGGGACGTCAAACCCATATCCAACAACCCAAATAGGGGCATAGAAAGCCTTGTTTGTTCGTTTGATAACCATCCCAAAGTCACTTGTCCGACAGGCTGCTAGGGCAACAATCCTCTGGAGCCTCAGCCAAATTGAGCCCAACGCTTCTTTGGTCATCCAGGCAAAGATTGGCTAACACCCCAAACTACCATCCAAAAGAATGCGCCAATATAGGCTGCCCATTGCTCCCCCTGTTGCCCACCACTCAGCGCCTTTGTCGATACCCCAACCGCTTCAAGGCGCTTTCGCTCTTACGCCAGTTCTTCAACACCTTGACCCACAGTTCAAGATAGACCTGCGTCCCGATCAGATCTTCCAGGTCGGGTCTGGCCTTCTCTCCGACCTTCTTGAGCGCCTGCCCCTTGTGCCCGATCAAAATCCCCTTCTGGCTGTCCTTCTCTACATAAATTGTAGCAGCAATATAGGTCAAATTTTCACTTCGTTCCTTAAATTCCTCTACCTGGACGGCCACCGAGTGTGGGATTTCCTCTTCATACAACAGCAATACCTTCTCGCGGATGATCTCGGCGGCGCTGTCCCGGAGACGAGTCTCGGTGAGCTGGTCGGGCGGATAATAACGCGGTCCAAGCGGCAAAGCCCGGATGAGCGCCTGGAGCACTTCGTTGCGACCCTGCCCGGCGGTGGCGCTCAGCGTGATGGCCTGCGCGATAGGAACAAGATCCTGGTAGGCATCGACGTGAGATTGGATATCATCCGAAGCCGTCAGGTCGACCTTATTGAGCGCCAGGATGATGGGGATATCGATGCGCTCCCGGATCAACCCGGCGATCACCTGGTCGGCCGGGCCGGGTGCCTGCGAGACATCGACCACAAAAAGGATCGCATCGGCATCGGGTATGGCCTCGGTGGCCGACTCGACCATGAACTCGCCCAATTTGGTGCGTGCTTTGTGGATACCGGGGGTATCGACAAAAATGAGCTGCGCCTCAGGTAAAGTCAGGATGCCGATCTGCCGTTCGCGGGTGGTTTGGGGCTTGGGCGAGACAATGGCCAGCTTCTCGCCCAGAAAGGCATTCATGAGCGTCGATTTACCCACGTTGGGCCTGCCGACCACCGCCACAAACCCGGCTCGATGATCGGTAGGCAGCTCTTGCGCATCGACCCGGTCTTCATGACCCGGCAACTCACTCATCTTGCCCCCCACTGGAACGGATTGAAGTTCGTATCGATATCATAGTAATCCTCTTGCTCCGCCTGTTTGAGCAGCCGGACGATCTGGTAAGTGGCAGGGGTCAGAATCGCCTCTATCGCCACCTTGAAAATGTAATTAGAGACGATCAACATCAGGGCATCTGACCAGCGAAAGACACCAAAGAGCGTAGCAATACCGATGAAGAGCATCGTGTCGATCCCCTGCCCCACCAGTGTCGAGCCAATGGTGCGGGCCCACAGGAAGCGTCCCTCCGTCCAGACCTTCATTCTGGCCAGGATGAAACTATTAGAAAACTCTCCGGCAAAATAAGCCATCAGGCTGGCGACGATGATCCCTCCGCTGGAGACGCCACCCAGGATGGCATTATAGCTGGCATCGCCGGCATATTCCTGCCAGCCGGCCTCCCCAGGCAGCCGGCTGATCAGCCACAATGTAGCAGCCATCAAGCCCGCAGCGGCAAATCCCGTCCAGATCACCCGCCGCGAGCGCCGATAGCCGTAAACCTCGGTCAGGACATCGCCAAAGATGTAGCTGATCGGAAAGAGCAGCGTCCCCGCGTCGAAGGCCAAATCCAGCGAGCCGAGGCTAACACCCCAATCGATGATCTTGGCCGATGACGCAATATTGCTGACCAGCAGCACCGTCACAAAGAGCGCCATGATCAGGTCGTAGTAACGGTAATTTGGTTTCGTTTCTGTCATCCTTGTCTCATTATTTCATAGTCTATAACTGTACAGCATTTTGGTGATGCGTGCTGAGCAGGAAGAATAGTCTCAATTTGACTGTCACCCTAAAGGCAATACCTTCGCCAAAACCCGGAAAATCAAAAGGAATGGCGGACAAACTAAGGATTAGCGCGCAAGTCTGAAGCAAGGATTTATAAAATACCTTCCGCAAAATCCGTACTCAATTTTAATTCACCGTAGCTGTTGCCGTCATTCCCGCGAAGGCAGGAATGACATGATTGGCGAAGGTATTGAAACCTCAATAAGAGGGCTGTCAATGCAACATGCAGGGCCGTCAAGAAAAACTCGGCCCAACAACAGGGAACGCCGGTCTCTGCCATGGACACTCGCGTGTTGAGAGCGTTCTATAATCGTTGTCCAAGGCTACTATAATCATCCCAAAAACACCCTAACATAACCTCATAATCATCCCGGCCATTTTTGAAAAAGCCCCCAATTGGCGCAGCGAATATCTCAACGGAGCCACAGTTTCAGACAACCGGCTTGTCAAAATCATGACTACCCCCTGCCGGCATCCTTCGGCTTGCGGACACGCAAATGGAGAAAGTAAGCCACAACCTGCGCATCCTGGACGTTAGGACACGCGCGAGCCGTCTCGTCATCCGGCCAGGGCTCACCAACGCGCTCCAGCGTGAAGCCCGTTTCGATCAGCAGATTCAGCCACTGGCTGAGGGTTCGGGTGAAGCGTGGAACCTTGAACGCCGGCAAACCTGCTCGAACCTCCGGCGGCGCGGCGCTGAACAGCCACTCCATAATATCACCTTCGATGTTCCGAAAGTAGCCGCCGATCTCATAGGCATAGGTGACGCCGTTCTCATCGCGCAGGTTGCGGCGGTGCGGTGTATCGAAGCACGGATGGGTGATCGAGAACTGCAGGAAGCCGCCGGGCTTCAAAACACGGTAGGCTTCGGCAAAGACACGATCTGTCTCAGAGATATCCATGAAGCTCATGAAACCGGTCGCGAAGTCAACAGTCGAAGCAGCAAACGGCAGCTCGACGGCGCTGGCAACATGGTAATCGATGGCTGGGGGCTGATTTTCCTCAAACTGCCTGGCTTGACGGATAAAAATATCTGAGATGTCGAGGCCTATCATGCGGGCGCCTCGCGCCGCCAGCAACCGGGTATTGTGTCCCTCACCGCAGCCAATGTCTACCCCCAGCAGGCCGGCCACATCCGGCAGCATCTCGAAGAAAGCGGGTGTGTTGAAGCAGTCGCGATAGGTGTCATAGCCTGCCCTGGCAAGCTCTGTCCACACATCGGCATTCCCATTCCAGTAACGTCTGACTTCGCTGTGATCCATACGTCCTCCAATAACCAATGGCCGATGGTTCATAGTCTTTGACCTGCGAGATGATCACCGATCAAAGTCAGGATGCATCCCCTCCCCAAATCCCTTGACCTCAAAGGTAAAGTTGGCTGCATCGCGCTTGGAGACCTTGACCCGCAAGAACTCGACATAGCCGTAATCCGCATTGAAACGCAGCTCAACCGCGCCCGCTTCGACATCCTCTGCCGACACGACCTTCGTCAGCATGTCGCGCGCCCAGGAGAACCCTCCCGGCACCGAGAATAACCAGAAGTCTGCTCCCTTCTCGATCTCACGCCACTCATCGTGCCACAAATGCCACAGCTTGCCCCGGGTAAAAGTCAAAGTATGGTTGCCCACCCGGTTGAGCGCCGAGCCAATGTAATCCACTTTGATCCAATAATCCCCTATCTCACGGGAACGCCAGCGATCAACACCCTCAATCAGTGCCTGCATCTGTTCATTCATCGCTTTATCCTCTTCGTAAACCCGAAATACGTCTGATGATATCCATTATAAGCGTGGTTGGATCGATCTGGTAGGACGTAAAAAAGTAAAACAGGTAAACAGGTAAAAACGCTTTACAGCCGGATGCTCTTGGGCATAATCTGGTACCACCTACGAACAGCCCGGTTTGGTCGCTCAGAGGTTGGGTGATGGATACCGCGCCATTTCCGGGCGTTACCTCACCATTTGCCCGTTTACCTTTTGCCGGTTCCTCATGCGCTTGCTGCAAAGACTTATCTGTGCGGATATCACCCCCATACCTAATCGGCAAAGTAGCCCAGCGCCAACCGCACCCGCTCCTCGATGTCCTCAGGCGCGTCACGCGGGATCGATTGGAGGGCAGCCTGAGCTTCGACGATGCTGTAGCCCAGCGATGTGAGCGCGCCAATGACCTCCGTATCGAGCCGGGAGACCGCCGCCAGGCCGGGAGGCAAGGTCTCCGGGAGCAGCTTGCCTTTCAATTCCAGCACGATCTTCTGAGCTGTCTTCTTGCCCACCCCAGGGACGCGGGAGATGACCTCCGGATCGTCGCCGTGGATGGCATTGGCCAACATCTCCGGGGAAAAGATGCTCAAGATCGAGAGTGCCAGCTTCGGCCCAACCCCCTGGACGGTCAGCAACAGATCGAACAGACCACGCTCTTCCTCGGTCGCAAAACCAAACAACCGCAGAGAATCCTCGCGCACGACCAGGTAAGTAAACAAAGCGACCGGCTGGCCGATCTCTCCCAGAACGTTAAAAACACTAGAGGGGATCAATACCTCCAACCCAACCCCACCAACCTGGACAACTATCGAGTCGTCCCGCCGGGACTGCAAGGTGCCGGAAATCGATGCGATCATAGCCGCTCCACAAAACAAGTGATCAGGTGACAGCTACCGGCCTCACAGAACGCCGGAAGCTTGTGTTATGATAGCACGATAGCCGGTTTTTACCTATTGCGCACACCAGCAATACCAACACGAGATCGACCTCCCCCTCCCCTACTCCCATCCCGGCGTTTGTCCACTGGTCTTACTCAGGCTAAAATCGCAGCATTGTTCAGAGCTTTTGACACATCCTATCTCACAAATGCTCTCTCGAAATAGCCTTTGACTCGTCACTCATCACTCATCACTCGTCACTCGTCACTCATCACTATTTTTGAGGAACCTGACATGTCCAAGAGCCAAATCGTCTATCTGGAACACACCTCGAAGGTTTTGGCAGCCAACCCCCTCAACGATCCAAACATCCGCGACCTGCCGATCTATCTCCCTGCCGGCTACGATGACAACCCCAGCCGTCGCTATCCCGTCATCTGGGTGCTGGCGCCGTTCACCAGTTGGGGGCAGCGATTGTTTAACCTGCAAGCCTGGGACGAGAACATCGTCCAGCGCATGGATCGATTGGTCGATGAGGGCAAGGCCCGCCCAACCATCTTAGCCTTCCCGGACTGCTTCACCCGCTACGGCGGCAGCCAGTATCTCAACTCTTCTGCCATCGGGCGCTACGAAGATTATGTCACCAAGGAATTGATCCCTTTTGTCGATAGTCAACTGCGCACGCTGCCTGCCCGCGAGCATCGAGGCGTGATGGGGCATTCGAGCGGCGGGTATGGCGCTTGGGTGCTTGGGATGCGCCATCCGGACCTCTTTAGCGCCCTCGCCAGCCACAGCGGTGATGCCTTCTTCGAATACTGCTACTGGCCGGACATCCCTCCCAGCATCCGCTACATCGCTAATCTGGGAGGACTGGAGGCTTTTCTCACGCGATTTGCCGACATCCACGATAAAAGCCGTGACTGGGGCAGCGCGTTGAACCTGATCGCCATGAGCGCCTGTTACTCGCCCAACCCGGACAGCCCACACGGCTTCGATGTTCCCTGCGACCTCCACACAGGCGAAATCCGCCAGGACGTCTGGAAACGATGGCTGAACCTGGACCCGGTCCGGATGGCGAGCAAGCACATCAAGAAACTGCAAACGATGCGCGCCATCTTCTTCGACTGCGGGACACGTGACGAGTATAATCTGTTTCTGGGTGCGCGCGTGCTGCACCGGATACTCGATCAGGAAAATGTACCTCACACCTATCAGGAATTCGACGGCGGTCATCAGCGCATCAACTGGCGATACGATGTCTCCTTGCCGGCGTTAACGACAGCCATCGGTCACGAGTAATAGGTGTCGAATACTCATGACAAAGAACAAACCAAAAGTGACAGAGATATGATGCGATTTCGTTTGACAATCCTACTGATCTTGTCGATCGTCGTCTCCCTGATCGCCTGCCGCCCGAATGGAAGCTACATTGTCCTGGTGACGGCCACACCCTCTTTTGTCCAACCATCGATTGGTGGGGGCGGGCAGGATAGAGAGCCGAGCAGTGAGCCGGAGGGCGAGACCCAGATTTCACCCCCGACACCAATGCCCACGCCGGCATTCATCCCAACCCCCGACCCAACCCGTATGGCTGTCGTCGATCCGTCACAGGATCAAACCTATACCATCCAATCCGGCGATACCCTCAACAAAATCGCCCAGATCTTCGGGGTATCAGCCGAGGAAATCGCCAATGCTAATGGGCTGAGAGATGCCAACACGCTCAGCATCGGCCAAACATTGACCATCCCCACCGCTATTCAAGTTCCAGGCTCTAACTTCAAGATTATCCCGGACAGCGAGCTGGTATATGGCCCCGCGCTGCAAGATTTCGACACGGCAGCACTGCTGGAGAACAACGACTGTTTCCTTTGCAAATATACTGAAGAGCTGAATGGACGCCTGTGGAGCGGCGCCGAGATCATCGAACGGGTAGGACTGGAGCAAAGCATCAACCCACGACTGCTGCTGGCACTGCTCGAATACCAGAGCCAATGGCTCAGCCGGAAGATGGTCTCGGAAGAAGCTGCGCGCTACCCGATGAATTATCAGGAACGCCCCACTGAGATCTATGGCCTCTACCGGCAGCTGGATTGGGCCTGCAAGATGCTCAGCATAGGCTACTACGGCTGGCGACAGCGCGGTCTTTCAGTAACGCTGCTGGCCGATGGCACCCGGATAGGTCTCGATCCTGGCCTGAATGCAGGAACAGCCGGTGTCCATGTCTTGCTGGCCCAAACACGCACCCTCGAAGGCTGGCAGGCAGCCGTACAGCACACCGGGCTGTTTGCCACCTACGTCTCCTTGTTTGGCGATCCCTTCCAGTACGCCGTCGAGCCGCTCCTGCCACCCGATCTGGCTCAACCGGAATTGGCCTTTCCCTGGTCACCGAAGGAAACCTGGTACTATACCGGTGGACCACACGGCGGATGGGGATCAGGCAGCTCATGGGCAGCGCTGGATTTTGTACCCGATGAAGATGACACTCACAAAGGATGCCAGGCTGCCTCACACTATGCCCGCGCTGTCGCCGACGGCGTCATCGCGCGTAGCGAGTACGGCATTGTCATCCTGGACCTGGACGGTGACGGCTTCGAAGGCACCGGCTGGACGATCTTCTATCTGCATCTTACCAGTGAAGGCCGCCCCGTCGAGGCCGGACAGCGGGTCAAGCAAGGCGACCCAATCGGGTATCCTGCCTGTGAAGGTGGCGTCAGCTACAGCATGCACCTGCACTTTGCCCGCCGCTACAACGGCGAGTGGATCGCTGCTGACTGCACCGAATGCATGTTGGCGGCCCCGGCCCCGCAGATGGTGCTGGATGGGTGGCTGGTCTACACCTTCAACAACGAATACGACGGCTCGCTCATTAAAGACGGCGTCTATCGAGAAGCCTGTGCCTGCCGCGAGCCATTCAATACATTTGTCGGCACGTCAGAGAAATAGAGCCAAAGCAGATTTCGGCAATCTTGCGGATGGATAATGTGGCAATAAACATCTCGCCCAATCAACCACTCGGACTTCGAACAACTGAGAATGAGTAGCCCCATGAGGCTGGAAATGCCGCGCTTAAGCTTTTTGTTGCTCTTTGCCTGCCTGATGACAGCTTGCCTGCTGGCCGGCAGCCCAGTTGCTTCGACGCAGCAAACACCGACTGCGCTTCCAGGAGACATCCCGGCAGATAGTTCTCCCTCTCCGATCTCTCCTGACCCACCGGCGACAATCACCGCTCAGCAAGATATCGAAAATCGCCTGGGTCACTATGCCATCACCGTTGCCAACATCCACGCCCTGTCCACTGCCGAACTGGAGCCAATCGTCGCGGCTGCCATTGCCTTGGGCGATAAAACCCCTGAGTTATTCGGCCTGGATCGGGAAAAAGAAGAAGACCGGTATACAGCCGTCAGAAACCTCTTTGGGCCGACCGTCTTCCGGGTGTACTCGGAGCGCGAGAAGGTCGATGGGGTCAACTATGCCGTCAACTGCGGCTGGGAGGGTCGAGGCGCTCAGGGCTGCAAACACCCCGACATCTTCCCGGAACAGGAATTCCCGGAGGGCGCCTGGCTGATCCTGATGGCCGGCAAGCCCCTGCTCGATGACTACAAGAACACGGCATTGGTCATCCACGAGATGGGCCACAACCTGACCTGGGGCGGCGGCCACTACCCGGACAATGTCGACGGGTTTAGCTACCCTCGATACGTTGGGGACAGCTTCGCCATTCGCTACGCCGATACGTTGGGCATCCAACTGGGCAGCGATTCTTATCGGGACGAGCAGGCACGCGGCGCCAACCCGATGTGGCGCGCCGAGATCACCGCCGACGCCGTCGCCAGTTGGGCGCTCGACCTGTTCCAAGGCCCCCACGCCGATTCGGTCAGCCGCTATATCCGTGACATGCTGGCATATGAGATCGCCGAGCAGTCGGGCCATTAGGGCATTTGATAGTGGGTGCAGCAATTCCCGGTTTGACACAGTGTTCAAAGAATACTCTCTGAAAAGAGTTCAGCAGCAAAGATTGTCTCCTTGTTTTTTCTCTGCGATCTCTGAAACGACCTCTGGTCGTCTCTCTACGGTGAATTTCCAAAGCGGGAATTGCTGTCGGAAACAAGAATTCTATGCGTAGTTCAGCGATTCCCAAGAAAGTCTATTGCCGGCAATGAGACAGAATCAAACATTGATACCGAGTAACCATTCAGGGAGGGTATGCTTGTGCTTTGAGTTCTTAGAGTGTGTTTTAAAAGTTTGATAGTGATGTTCTCGCATAGTTTTGAGTGATGAGTGATGGGTGATGAGTCAGGCAAAAAAGCAAGATCACCATCAATCCCTTGACCACTCCCTCGTATGTGAGAGTTGTCATTCCCGCGAAAGCGGGAATCCACTTGGCGCACATATGGATTCTCGTTTTCACGGGAATGACACGCAGCCCGCGAGTCTGAAAGCGGATCATCGAGCAATACCAGGCGCTTACGTTGACACTTATGGTCGGACATCATCCGGCAGGCCACACGTATCGCTCTTACAAGCTTGTATGCCGTTCGTCGACGGCTGATTGGTGTAATAGCGCATGGCCAGCGGCTATGGGTTAGAACCTAACCCAATCACTAACACCTAAAAACTAATCATTGGGAACTTCAAGCCGAATACCCACTGAACGATTACGATACCGAAAGGAACCCTCTATGCTTCCTCACTGGTCACAAGATGATCTACTGATTAACGGTGTGCAACTGCACTACTACCGCGCCGGCCATGGGGACAAACGCCCCCTGGTGTTAGTCCATGGGTTTTCAGATAACGGTCTATGCTGGACGCCCACAGCACGCGATCTCGAATCCGAATATGACATAATCATGCCGGATATGCGTGGTCATGGTCTTTCGGGACGTATACAGCCAGGTGAGACGGTGGACATGGCCGCCGACCTGGCAGGGCTCATCCGCGCCTTGGGATTGAATCAGCCGGTTATTTGTGGGCATTCGATGGGCGCAGGGATCACCTACGAGATTGGAGTGCGCTTCCCGGAACTGGCCAGAGCCCTGGTTTTGGAAGATCCGCCCTGGTGGTTATCCCGACCGGATCACCCTCCCCTCGACCAGCCCGACGAGAATCTCATATTGAAATGGGCCCGGAGTCTGCCTGGACGGACTCTGGAAGACTTGTTGGTGGAATACCGCACGGAGCACCCCACCTGGCCTGAAGATCTGGTACGCCCAATGTGCGAGTCCAAAAAGCAGCTCGATCCGACGATTGTAGATATGTTGGCCAATAGAATGCACTCCCAGGAAGCGGACTGGCTGACACACATCCGAAATATCACCCACCCCATGTTGATCTTCGCGGCTAACCCGGAGCTTGGGGGAATAGTAACCCCTGAGGTCGTCGCAAAAGTTCGCGAGTTGAATCCCAAAGCGACTATCGTTAACATCCCCGATGTGGGACACCTTATCCGGTTTGATAATTACACCGCCTTTATGGATGCATTACGGGCTTTCCTAAAACAGATTCCGTCTTGAGCCAGACTGCGCTGCGACTGGAGGCAGCCGCCATGAAAATCCACACCAACCTGAAACAACCGGGGAAACCACTCACCCATTACTGGCGCGTATGCGTTGGTGGCGGGCGGGTTGGCGAGGCACTGCGTGCTGACTTCCAAAAGCACCTGGAAATGGTACAGCGCGAGATGCCTTTTCAATATATTCGCATGCATGGCCTGTTTCATGAAGACATGATGGTCTACCGCGAGGAAGATGGACGGCATATCACCAACTGGCAATATGTCGATCTGGTGTACGACCACTGGCTTTCCATCGGCATCCGTCCATTTGTGGAGCTGGGCTTCATGCCTTACGATCTCGCCAGCGGCGACCAGACTGTCTTCTGGTGGAAGGGCAATATCACGCCACCTAAGGATTGGGCACGCTGGGAATGGCTCATTGAACAGTACATCCATCATATTATTGAGCGATACGGGCTTGATGAGGTACGCCGCTGGTACTTTGAAGTGTGGAACGAACCAGGCCTGGATATTTTCTGGAAAGATGCCGATTTTGCCGCCTACATGGAACTCTACGAGCGCACCGCTCGTACCATCAAGAGCATTGACTCCCAACTCCGGGTTGGTGGGCCGGCCAGCCATGGTTTTGGCGACCATGTGGGCGTACCGCCATGGGGGGAGGAGTTCCTGGCAGCGTGCGCCGAGCGCAAACTACCGCTCGATTTCTTCTCCACTCATCCTTATCCCACACTCTATCCGGTCGACCTGGAAGGACGCGGGTATATGACCTGGGATGGTCCGGATCGCCTGCTGGTGGATGCGCGCGGCTGCGATCAGCTTTTTCGATCCTCGGCTTACCCCAACGTCGAACGCCACTACACCGAGTGGAGTTCCAGCCCCAGCCCACGTGACCCTGTGCACGACACTGCCTTCCTGGCCTCATTCATCGTGGACAACAATTGGCGGGCACGTGGGCTGATGGATTCGCTGTCATTCTGGGTAGTGAGTGACATTTTTGAGGAATGCCGTCAGGGCGATACTCCCTTCCACGGCGGTTTTGGGTTGGTGAATATCCAGGGACTGAAAAAGGCGTCGTACCATGGGTATTGGTTTCTTTCGCGACTGGGCAATGACGTGTTAGCCGAGGGCGATTCCTATGCGATTACCCGACGCAGCGATGGCACTTTAGCTGTGCTGATGTGGAACTACTGCCACTATCGCGATGATGCCAATGATAGCCGCCTGCTGGCCAGCGCGAAGCCGGGCGAAATCTACGGCCTGTTTGCCATGCAACCCGCTCGCGAGTTCACGCTGAACCTGGAGGGCTTAGGAACATCTGCCCGTTTGCAGATCACACGCTTTGATCGAGAGCATGGCAGTGTGTACGACGCTTGGGTGGCTATGGGAACACCGCAGCATATCCTTCCCGCTGACCTGGATGTATTGCGTCGCTGCATGGAATTGGATGTCTCTGTGCAGCGCATTGCAACGCCTGCAAATACTCTCAAATGGACCACCACGGTTCAGCCCTTCGGAGTAACTTTGCTCGAAATTCGCTCGGAGTAGAGACTGTTTGCCATCTGCTACAGAACAGCCAATTTGCCCGGATTTCCATGAGGTTTCCGGATAAGGTTTTCAGAAACCTTATCCGGAAACACCTAACGTGTCGATGATCCTTGCGCGCTTGCGTAAAGCGGACAGATGATGGCTGATTAGTAATGAACCATGATTTTTCTGCAATCATTTTTGATGGAGAAGAAAACATGACTTCAATCGACAAGGTGATAGCAACTGGACCGTTTCAAGCATCATGGGACTCGCTAAAACAGTGTACAGTGCCCGACTGGTATCAGAATGCGAAATTTGGCATTTTCATCCACTGGGGGCTGTATGCGGTACCGGCATTTGCCAACGAATGGTATTCCCGCAATATGTATTTGCAGGGCTCAGAGGAATTCAAGCACCATGTCGAGACCTACGGTCCGCAAACGAAATTCGGGTACAAAGATTTCATTCCGCTGTTCAAAGCCGAAAAATACGATCCCGACCATTGGGCGCAACTGTTCAAGAAAGCAGGAGCGCGTTACGTTGTGCCTGTGGCGGAGCATCACGACGGGTTCGCCATGTATGACTCGGCGCTTTCGAACTGGACCGCCGCGAAGATGGGGCCCAGGCGGGACCTGATCGGCGAGCTTGCCGACGCTACGCGCAGGCAAGGACTGATCTTTGGTGTATCCAGCCATCGTGCCGAACACTGGTGGTTCATGAATGGCGGAAGAGATTTCGAATCGGATGTTCAAGATGAGCGTTACAGTGACTTCTATGGGCCGGCTAAGCCCGGTCCGAGAGATTGGGAAGTCGAAGCCTGGCACAGTCGCGATTGGGAACCCAGACCTGACGAGGCATATCTGACAGATTGGCTGGCTCGAAATTGCGAGCTTGTTGACAAATATCAGCCGCGGATTGTGTATTTCGACTGGTGGATTGAGCAAAACGTGTTCGCCCCTTATCTCCAGAAGTTCGCCGCTTATTACTATAACCGGGGCACGCAGTGGAAGCGTGGGGTGGCGATCAACTACAAGAATGACGCTTTCCCTGAAGGCACTGCTGTGTACGATGTTGAGCGCGGACAGCTTGCCGGTATTCGCCGCCTATTCTGGCAAACCGATACCGCAGTATCGAAAAACTCATGGGGCTACGTAGAGAATCAGGATTACAAAACCGCCGATGACATTGTGGATGACTTGATCGATATTGTCAGCAAGAATGGCACATTGCTTCTCAACATCGGCCCTCGCCCGGATGGAACCATCCCCGAGCCGGAAGAACAACTCCTCCTTGAAATTGGAGAGTGGTTGGCCCTGAATGGTGAGGCGATCTACGATACGCGACCATGGAAGGTCTTTGGGGAAGGTCCGACTCAAGTCAACGAGGGTCAGTTCACAGATACCAGGCGATCTGCCTTCACCGGAAATGATATACGGTTCACGACCAAGGGCAGCACCCTGTACGCGATTGCACTCGCGTGGCCCGGTAATGCGGTCACGATCAAGGCATTGAGCAACACTGCCGGGTTGTGGTCATGGGATATTGCGAATGTTCACCTACTAGGGCACCCAGGCAAATTGACCTGGCACCGCAGCGCAGACGGATTGACGATTCAACTCCCCGATCAACCGCCATGCCGGCATGCATTTGTATTCAAAGTTGAACCGGAGCTAACTTGATGATGACAATCAGCATGGAGAAAAAGCGGTTCCAGCAAGAATAGACTATGGCCCCACGGTCCTATCTTGCCGATGACAGAATAGTAGGGAACCGCTCTGAAACCAACCTATCAACCCTGAGACTCTCGGCGCAATCCGATGTAACCGTGTTTCCACTCAAGGGTTATCAGGCGGGGATGGTGGAGATGGGGTGCAGGTCTCTCAAAAGTGGGCGAGAGCAACGCCGATCTCCGCCAAGCGGCCGCGCTGCTCGATCAGCATAGACAAAAATTGCCCAACATCATCTGTGGGCAACTCTGTGAAATCCAAAACCAATGGACGAGATCGAATTCGAAAAGGCATAAGTCGCGTTACCAAACCCGATCACGATCTGTCAATACATGGCTGATGACACACTAAAATCATCCCATCGTCAGTCATCGACTAAGCCAGGCTGTCGATGATGATCTCCGCGGCGATCCTGGCCCCAATCCCCGGCAAGAGACCACATTTTTCGAAGCCCTTTGCCTGCTCGAAGGCTTCCATAGCCTCCGGGCCGGCTGCCGCGAACAGGTAATCCCCAAAGACCACATCTTCATGAATCTTGGGGCAGATCACAGCACCCACTTCCTCTTCGAAACGGGTCATGAAATGCCGGGCAACCCCCATCGTTGCTTCCACTGCTTCGAAGTCTTGTATGTCATCACAGCCAAAGAAGAGGCCCAGAACAACCAGCCCCCCCGTCACGCCACCACACATCCAGCCGGTCGCGCCGAAGCCGGGGAACGGTGATAGCGCCCTGATGATCGCCATGTTGCCCAGACCAAATTCCTCCATCAACGCAAGAGCAGTGCCTCTGGCACAGTTGCGAGCCAGAAAGTTATATTCCTCAGCCAACCGCTGAACGCGGTCCAGGATTTCCTGCTTGTTGGCCAGGATATTCTCCCGGTCGAGCGTCTTCCGGGGAATACCCTGAGTAGCCAACACCTTGTACCGAGCCTCGATGGCCGCTATATCCCAGTTTCGTTCGGCCAGTTCACGTACCCTTGCTTTGAGTACCCCATAATCCGGCATGGCCGGGTTGCCTCCTGAGCAAAGCTGAAATCCCAGGCGAAAGACCCACGAACATCATCATTCAATCGGAACGTCTAAAACGGGAAAGCCTTCTTCCCCTTCTGGATAGTGACCCATTTCACCTCGGTCAGCTCCTCGAGTGAATAGCGGCCACCTTCTCGACCCTGCCCGCTCCCCTTGCTGCCACCGAAGGGAACACTCGCTTCGGCATCGATGGACGCATCATTGACATGCACCATACCGGCTTCGAGCCCCTCTGCAAGGTAGATGGCCTTCTCCAGATCCGGAGTGATAATGCCTGCCGAGAGCCCATAGATCGTATCGTTGGCGACTGCCAGCGCCTCTTGCTCATTCCGGACCGCGATGATGGAAGCCACCGGGCCGAAAGTCTCCTCGTAATAGACAAGCATGTCAGGGGTCACCCCGGTCAGCACGGTGGGATCATACACCCGTCCCTGATACTGGCCTCCGGTCAACAGATGTGCCCCCTTCGCCACTGCATCTTTGACATGCCCGTCTACTTTCTGCACCTGGGCTTCGTTGATCAGCGGGCCGATAATTGTCTCCGGTCGGGCCGGATCGCCCTTTGGCAATGCCGCGGCCTTTGCCGAGAGCTTCTGAGCAAACGCTTCCGCAATCGATTCTGCCACGATAATTCGGCCAACCGACATGCAGATTTGACCCTGGTGGAGGAAGGTACCAAACGCGGCAGCATCGACAGCGAAATCAATATCCGCGTCGGCGAGGATGATCAGCGGGTTTTTGCCACCCAGCTCAAGGGTATATTCCTTCAAGTTGGCAGCAGCCCGCTGAGCCACATGCCGACCGGTCACCGTCTCTCCGGTGAGCGTCACAAAGGAGCAGCGCGCGTCATCGATGAGCGCATCCCCCAGCACCTTGCCGGGGCCGGTGATCACATTGAGGGCGCCCGGCAACAGACCGGCCCGCTCGAACAGCTCGCCGATCTTGAGGCCGATGACGGGTGTTTCGCTCGCCGGCTTGAAGACGACCGTGTTCCCCGTCGCCAGGGCATAGGCCACTTTGTACATCGATAATATGAGCGGGAAGTTCCAGGGCGAGATCGCGACGACCGTCCCCCTGGGCTTGCGCAGAGTCATCGAGAGTTTGCTGGGGTCGGTATGAAATGTCTCGCCAAGAATGCGTTTGCTGTCGGCTGCAGCCGTCGCGAGCAGATCGACCGTCTGCGAGATCTCGAACATGGCCTTGCCGAATGTGCTGCCGCCTTCAGAAATGAGCACTTCGGCAAATTCCTGGCGACTTTCTTCGAGAATATGGCTGGCCTTTGCAATGGTCAGCGCGCGTTCCAGTGGAGGGGTAGCCGACCACACTTTCCGGACCTCATAGGCAGCCGCCATGGCCCGGTCAACATCCCGCGCATCGGCCTTCGGCACACGGGCATACACATCTCCCGTGTAGGGGTTGTGGTCATCGAAGGTTTCCCCAGAAACGGCATCGACCCATTCACCACCGATAAACATCCGGTAAGTCTGCATGATAATATCCTCTCTTGAAAACAGTGATGAGTGACGAGTCAAAAACTATTTTCATCCCCTGTGGCGAGCAATTTGAGCATCGACGGCTCTTCATGATACAGCCCTGCCCTACAACCGCAGAACCGGCTTGATGACCCGTCCCTTTTCCATATCTTCAACCGCCCGATTGATGTCGTCGAACGGGTAGAATGTCACCATTTGGTCGAAGGGAAATCGCCCTTGCCGGTAAAGGTCGATGAGGCTGGGTATAAACAGATCCGGAACAGCATTACCTTCGATGATCCCTTTGACCGTCCGGCCGTTCATGATCAGATCCATATCCAAACTAACCTCTGTGCCCGGCGGTACTACCCCCAACAGCCCGCACACTCCCATCCGGGGTAGAACGTCTACAGCCTGCCGGAACACCCTGGGGTTACCCACACACTCCAGGCTGAACTGCGTACCTCCGCCGGTCATATCCAGGATCGCTTCAACAGGATCCGTCTCACCGGCGTTGACAACATGAGTAGCTCCAAAGGCCTTGGCCACCTCCAAACGAGCTGGATTGATGTCTACAGCAACGATAGTGGTACAGCCGCACACCACCGCGCCGAGAATGGCGCTTATCCCTACCGTGCCGGCGCCAAACACCGCAATCGAGCTCCCCGGTCTGGGCTGAAGCGCATTCATAACCGCACCGGCGCCGGTCATCACCCCACATCCCAACGGAGCCAGTATGTCGAGTGGAACATCGTCTTGTACTTTGACAACGTTCCGCTCGTTAGCCAGCGCGAAATCGGCAAAAGAAGACTGGGAGAAGAAGGAACCATGGACGATCTGGTCACCCTTGCGGAGCGTCGTCGTTCCGTCCGGACGCGCGCCGTGGAAGTTGTGCAAGAAGAAGTTCAGACAATAGGGATCGTTGCCCGATTTGCACGAAGGGCATGTTCCACAGCAATCCCAGGCCAACACCACATGATCGCCCGGTTTCACCTTGGTGACCCGATCCCCCACCTTCTCGACGATGCCCGCCCCCTCGTGTCCAAAGACACTCGGCGGCGGTGGGATCGGCAGGTGCCCATCTCGCGCGCCCAGATCGGTGTGACAGATGCCAACGCCAACGATCCGGACGACAACCTCATCGTCGTTTGGCTCACTCATCTCCAACTGCTCGATGCTGAACTCCCCTGACGTCTCGAAGATCACTGCCGCTTTGATCTGCATGCTTGCCTCCTGATTCAGGATCTTGGCTCTGTGTCAGGTGGCCTGTGCCTCGAGGAGACACAGGCCACCGGGCATCTACCTGTATACGCCGTATTCCTTGGTGAAGTCGATCATAGCCTTGAGGTTCTCTCCTTTGATATCATCGAAGAATGCGCCGTTGGCCATGATAAAGCCGCCGCCCTGGCCGGCTGTATCGATGAGATCCTTGCAGTACGCTTTGACCTGCTCAGGCGTGCCCACGCTCAACAAGGACAGCGGTACATTGCCGAAAATGCAGGCCGTATCGCCCAGCACTCGCTTGGCCTCAGCCATATCGGTCTGGTCAAACATCCAGATGACCTTGCCTCTTGGCAGATCTTTGATAACTTCCAGGCGAGAATTGTAACCACCCTCTGCGGCCAGCAAGGGAACACATCCCTCATCGATCAGGCCCAAGAGAACTTTTCTAAGGCTCGGCCAATAGAATGTCCTGAACTGCTGGTCAGAGAGGAAGCCGTCGGCGCCTTTGTGCAGCGGCATGAAGATGATGGGTTTTCCGTTCATGATGGCCGCGCCGACTGCCATCTTGATCATCAAGGGAACGAGCGCATCCAGGGCTTCGAGGAGCTTGTCCGGACGCCGATGAATGTCCAGCATGATGCCTTTGGTTCCCCTAAGCGTATCGCCAAGGGTGTCAAATGGGGCCTTGGTAAAACCGGCCAGCATCGACGGGAAGCCCAGCGATGCCATCTCACCATCGAAGCCTCCAACCATGGTGACCCACTTCAGGGCCTCATTACCGGCCTCCATGATCGCATTGAGAGCACCTTGCACAGGGGGTAAACCATAAGGGATGAAACTGAAGGCCACCCCATACATTTCGAGGATACCAGGGAGAAACGGGAGCATCTGGAATGGACCCAGCGCACCGAACGCGCGCGGCAGATAGGCATTGCTGAAGAAACCGGATGGATCCTGGATCAGGGCATCGTATTCGTCAGCCTGCATGTACTCGCCTTCGATAAACTGGTAGGAGTGTTCCGGCGCAACCCCATGCCCCGGCCAGGCATACAGCTTGTAATCGAGTATCTCGTAGAACTTACCGGGACCAGGCGCCGAACTGCTCAGGTGTCCATCCGGCTCGTAGTCTAGGACAAACTTCTTCCAGGCTGCATGACACTTATCGTAGTCATACATGACATCTTGAACAGTCATGCCCGCGTCGTAAGCCGGGAACATGCTGGGGAGCGGGCAAACCGGCACCCGGTCCGGCAGCTTCTTCATCTGGATGGCGTCTTTGATGCGCTCGATTCTCTCTTGATAGGACTGTGCGGCTTCCTGGCTCTGGAATGGGAGATCGCTTCCATCAGGGCCCTTTGGAGAAAGCCACCTCCGAAAAAGAACATCTTGCTTTTCTTCTGGTGATAACTCTACCCACTGCTTTTCCATTTCGATTGCCTCCTGGCTTGCTTTGCTGAGGATTCTTATTTAGCGCCAACCCACTTCTGAGCAAGAGATACGCCGGCCATAGCATCTCTGCCATAGGCATCAGCACCGGTGTATTCCTTGATATCTTCGCCCATCTGCCCGCCACCGATCATAATCTTGACTTGATCGCGCTGACCGGCAGTCGTGATGGCTTCGACGGTCTCCTTCATAGTATCAAAGGCCAGAGTCAGGAAACCGCTCAGGCCAACCACCTGGGGCTGGAAGTCCCGAATGGCCTCGACAAACTTATGTGGCGGGACATCCACGCCCAGGTCGAGAACCTCGAAGCCGTTGACATCAAGCATGAACGTCACAATGTTCTTGCCGATATCGTGAATATCGCCTTCGACGGTACCGATCAGCACCTTGCCGTGACGCTTGACTTCCGGCAGCTTGGCCAGCTCAGGCTTAAGAATGTCCGCGATCTCGTTCAGCATCTCGCCGGCCAACATCAACTCAGGCAGGTAGTAAGTACCTGCTTCATAACGCTGGCCAACGATGTCCATGGCCTCCCTGGTTGCTTCCAGGATGGCCGTAGGGTCCGAACCGCCTTCCACCATCTGCCGGACCAGATCGAGAGCTTCCGCCTCATTCATGTCAGCGATGGCATTCACAAGTTGTTTTGACATCATATCCTCCTGGTATAAAGGGACACTATGTGGGGTCTTTACCAGACAAAACCCAAAAACCGATCGTTAACCTCCGACAGATTTTGGGCTCCGGTTCTTAAATGTGTGTCCGGATACATTCCCCTGAACGAAGACAACAAGCCAATAGACTTTATCGGCCATAGGCGTGCTATGCGTAAAATCCGGCTGATTTTATGCGTAGCTCAGTTATTTCCGATACCGTCTACTATCAACCGAGCAGATCGTCGCCTACTCGCAATCGGCTTTTGAACCCAAATTTTTCGCACAGACCAATAAACCAAGAGAAAAATTTTATTCCGACCCAGAAAATATGTGGTAGCCAGCACTAACATTGTGCAAACCAAACTAAAGAGGCTGACATTCCAGGCAAGGCACTGCCAGGTTAGTTTCCCGGTTGAGGCGACCAAAGAGCATCTCGAACCAGAATTTGTCCTGGCAAGACATCACTTACATTCATCTCTATGTGCCCATTATACGATAAATTGTGAATAGCAAGAAACGCGCCAAAACAGGCACACGGAGAAAAGCAATCGATGCCCATCCAATGATGGGCGAGTTAAGGAGAGCTTCAACCGGTTGGTGCACATCAAACACAAAATGTACAACAGAAACGGACATAGTCTCCATATTCCGGGCTTTCACATTCGTTCTGGTTGAGGTGAGGTTCCCTGACATGGCAAAACTGATCATTCCCGCTTGCGCGGGAATGCCACGTGAGCACATCATTTGGCGGCTATGTCGAGAAACGTTGGCTTTAATCAGTTAAGCATAACTGTCAACTTAAGGTCATTTGCCATTTGGATTGATGGACAGCAGATTTGGCAAGCCGAGAAAAAGATCGAGAAGTTTTCGGAAAAAGATCATGAATCTTTTTTGAAAGAGATCGAGAAGCCTTTTGCTTAAGTTGACGCTTATGATCGGTTAAGCATTGGGGTGATCCGTCCACCTTGAGCTCGACTCACGGAATTGAGACAGGAGCCAAAGTGGTTGGATATGAGGAATCAGATCGGAGGCTGTTTCGATGGGCTGTTCTACGTCGAAAAGCAAATAACAGCCGGCTTCCTTGGGCGTCGAATGGGACCAACTGGCCAGACGCAGCTGCTTTTCAGCAACAATGGCATACCCATCTTGGACAGCCATATGGCCTGTTACCAGAACATGCTGCTGCATTCCCGGCGTCGAATACACCTCCAGGAATCGCTCCAACACCTTGCGGTAGAAGGTAATGCTCAAGCCCATTTCACATTGATTGAAGAAGAAATCCCAGAGTTTCTGCCACTCGCTCAAATTGCCAACGATGAAACCCCTCAGCAGATCGTAATAGCGGGGATCGTCGGGGCCATTGACTGCCAGGTAGCGATAAGCCTGACTGTCATACTCAGAGGGTTCGATGTTCAAACTGGCTCGGATCAGGTCAGAAACATCCTCCCGATTGAGGAGCCGATCGGCTTCATCGAGTAATTTCTGGTGAGAAAAGGTAAGCAGCCACCCGGCAACTTCGGGAGTAGCAACGCTGGCAACAGCACCCGCATGGGTCAACATTGTCCCCCCTATTGTGCGCACACAGAAGGGCAGCCCCATCAGAAACTCGATGACGTAAGAACGGTACTCCCCCAAAGCGTGTTCGAAGCGCGGCGTGAATTCGATATCGCCTTTTGAGAGGGTAATCCCATAAATATGCGGCAGCTCATGGTTACCCAACAACATGATCACCCTGTTGGATCCCAGATCAGCCTGCAACTGCATGATATCCCACAAGATCGCCAATGAATAATCTTCTTCCGGAGGCCCATAGCCATGGAGGATATCACCCAGGAAGATCAACGTATCAGCTAATCCCTGCTGATATAGATCGATAAAATGGTCACGACAATTCACATAAGGCTGCCAGGCACCATGCAAATCGGTCACGACAAAGGCATTGCCTTGTACTAAATCAACAACACGATCCATATTTAGTAAATTCGACCTGTCTGAGAATGCCGCAAAACATGTACTCTACTCAATCGAGATCGGGATGCCAGTCATCACGCAAGATCGCCATCAAAATGATATCGTGATATGCCCCCTCGCGGAAGAGCGCCTGCCGACGGACTCCTTCACGAGCAAAGCCAACCTTTTCGTAAGAGCGAATGGCGCGCGCGTTATAATCGAACACCTCCAGTTGCACCCGATTAAGATTAACTTCCTGGAAGGCAAATCCCAGCAAGATGCGGGTTGCATCTGAGCCATATCCCCTACCCCAATAGGCCTTCTCGCCGACCACAATCCCAAAGTCCGCGCTTCGATTTCTTTGGTTGATCGCAAACAGACTACAGTTCCCAATCAGAAGATCGCTTTCCAGCGTATGGATACTGAAATAGTATGCGCTTTCGCTTTCTTTGACTGCTTGTTGGTAAAAAACCTCTTCCGCTTCGTCGGTGATCGGAAAGGCAACGCCGGGAACAAGCAAACGCTGAGTTTCGTAGTCACGGAACCACTGCATAAAGACAGGTAAATCGTCATGCCGGAACTGCGTCAGGCGAACAAACTTACCCTCGTACAGGCTCATCGAGCCTCCACCGGAGCGATATCCGCAACTGCCACAGGAAGATCCTCTGTCGCTAACACACGCTGCAAAGCAGTAATACTGATCTCGAGCATGTCCGCCGACGGCTGGCGCGTGGTCAGATGCTGGAGTGCAAGCTGTGGCCTGACCAGCCATCGAACAATGGGATTTTGCAGATTGCGGGCCATGAAGCGCATATACTCATAAGATATGCCTGCAATGACAGGAATCAGCACAATACGAGAAGGATAACGGATGTACCAGGGCGGATCGCCAAGCAGAGAGAAGACAAGCACCGAGATAAACACCACAATGAGCAAGAAACCCGTCCCGCAGCGGGGATGTTCGGTAGAATAGCGGGCCACAACTTCAGGCGTCAGGGCAGCATTATCCTCATAGGCATTGATCGTTTTGTGCTCGGCGCCGTGATAGGCAAAAACCCGCTGGATATCCGGGATGCGCCCGACCAGCCAGATGTAGCCAACAACGATCACCAGCCGGACAACTCCTTCGATCAGGTTGCCTGCCAGCGCCGAGTCAACACCAATAAGCCGCACACCCGCCTGGATCCCATCGGCCGCCAGACGAGGAGTGATGAAGAACAGACCAACGGCCAACAGCATGGACACAGCGATTGTCCCCCAGGCCATCGGCCCACTAAACTCGGCTTCATCCCCTACCGCAATATCAGCAGAAAAGGTCAAGGCACGCATACCCAACCCCAATGAGTCCCAGAGCATTCCCAGGCCACGGACAAAGGGAACCTTGCTCCAAAATCCATTGTACAAAGACGAGGTAATCGGCTGTTCGTGGATGACGATCTCCCCATTGGGCGCGCGCACGGCCACTGCCATGTTGCGGCTTCCGCGCATCATCACACCCTCAAGAACAGCCTGTCCACCATAATTAAATTTCTGATCCATGAAATATTCCTTAAAAAGCCAACCGGCTTTGGATTCGAGACACTAATCGTTATAGAGTTGTTGGTATCGGGCCATATGCAGATGCGTGATAGCGACTGCTAGTGCGTCGGCGGCATCATCAGGCTTTGGTATTTCGCTCAAGTTTAAGAGCAAACGCACCATATCCTGCATTTGTCCTTTTCCGGCATTTCCATAACCCGCGACAGCTTCTTTGATCGACGCTGGGGTATACTCTGATATCTCCACTCCCGCATTAGCCAGAGCCAGAATCGTCACTCCTCGTGCCTGTCCGACAGCCATAGCCGTTGTTACATTGCGGCCAAACAGGAGCTTCTCAATGCCCGCGCTGGATGGGTGATATTTCTCAAGCAGCTTACTGACCCCTTGGTAGATCTGCTGCAAGCGCGCCGCAGACGGCATGTCTGCGAGCGTCGTGATAACGCCATAATCAACCGCCTCCAGCGCCCCATCCTGCCCATCCCGAACCAGCCCAAACCCGGTAATCGCAATCCCCGGATCGATGCCCAAAACAAGCATGTATCGATATCCTAAGACGAAAAGGGCGGACTGATTGCCGTCCGCCCGCCACAAATCAGAGCCACAGATTCAAGTTGTCTAGCTGTCCAGAACGTCAAAGGATGCCACCAATTCATCGGTCACATTGAGGTTCGAATAAACCGATTGGGTGTCTTCGAGATCTTCAAGCTGCTCGACGAAGTTCATCACCTTGAGCGACTCGTCGCGGCCCAAATCGATGGGAGTCTTGGGGACCCAATCCAGCCGCGCCTCTTCGATCTGGAGACCGGCACCGCGCAAAGTCTCCTCAACAGCTTGCAAGGCTTCCCGTGGTGTAAAAATCTCCATCGTCTCCGGATCATCGATGACATCTTCAGCCCCGGCATCAGCAGCCAGCATGAATATCTCATCATAGTCGCGTTGGCCGGCGGCTAAGGTGATATATCCCTTTTGAACAAACTGCCAGCTCACCGAGCCAACCTCGGCCATGCTGCCACCATTACGATTGAGTACATGTTTGAGATCTGACAGGCTGCGGTTGCGGTTATCAGTAGTGACCTCAACCAACAACGCAATGCCATGAGGGCCATAAGCTTCATAGAGAATCTCAACAAATTCCACACCATCTTTATCTTCACCAGAACCGCGCTTAATAGCCCGATCGATGTTATCTTTGGGCATATTGGCCTGCCGGGCGCGCTCTACAGCCAGGCGTAGGGCAAAGTTGGCGTTGATATCAGCCCCTTGCCGCGCCGCAATCATAATCTCACGGCCAAGACGGGTAAACATCTTTCCTCGCTTGGCGTCATTTGCACCCTTTTTCCGCTTGATAGTTGACCATTTACTGTGACCGGACATAGATTAGTCTTTGGGGATCATATCAAAAACACAACAGATAAACCGACCTGTTGCATTTGTGGGTCAATTCAATCACCCCACCCTCCTTTTCTCATCTCATTGCGTCGATTGGAAGCTATCCAGGATAATGATTGGTCTGACTTCTTTTGGAATTGCACTATCCATAAACTCGATTGGTAGAAACATCTGGGCAGAAGCGATATCCCTACCAATTTGTAGACAGAATGGATTATACCATGCGCAAGATCGAGCCGACAAGATTCTAGCTTGATCCGACCGTTGTCAAAATTCATGGTTTTTTCACAAATGTTCATACGAAATCCCCCCTACATGTGTTAGAATGATGTTTGAGACTCCTCAATAGAGTTCTCATCCCTATCCTCACCCCACGAAGAGCGCGGTAGCGTTTGACCCCCCATCATTCGCAACTCCGTGCTCTTCCTTCTTTTTCATCAATTGACTTCTGGTCAAAAATCTCACAACTGCATGGCGAAAAGCATTTCCCCTCCAAAGTTAACATGATGTTCCCGTTCCCCATCGATCGGCTTTCGTCTACACCAAAGCATGGTATTATTGTTGGTTAGTAAACTGTCAACAACACAGCCCACTTCTGGACACCATTTCGAGGGAAGATCATGGCAGACCTGGTAGGCATCACAATGGGCAAATACCAACTTGTCGAACGCCTGGGCAGGGGAGGCATGGCTGATGTGTACAAAGGGTACCAGCCGGGGCTCGATCGCTATGTTGCAGTGAAGGTGCTTCATCCACATCTCTCCGAGGAAGTCGATTTCATCACGCGCTTCCAGCGCGAAGCCAGGAGCGTCGCGAACCTGCACCACCCTTACATCGTCCAGGTTTTTGACTTCGATGTGCAAGACGAGCGTTATTACATGGTGATGGAGTATATCGAAGGTGGCCAAACCCTGAAGGAGCTCCTGCAAAATCTGAATGTAGAGGGCCGAAAACTACCACCAGATCAAACCCTCGACATCATAGCCAAGATCGCCGACGCGCTAGACTATGCCCATAACCAGGGCATGATCCATCGAGACATCAAGCCGTCCAACATTCTGCTCCGAAGCCTCAACCAACCCGTCCTGGGCGACTTTGGAATCGCCCGGATTATCGGGCAGACCGGGTTGACAGGCAGTGGAGCCATGATCGGCACGCCTGCCTATATGTCTCCCGAGCAAGGTCGTGGCGAGCAGGCCGACGAGCGCAGCGACCTCTATGCCCTGGGCATCGTGCTCTACGAGATGCTAACCGGGATACCGCCTTATGATGCCGATACGCCCTATGGTATCATCCTCAAACACATCAACGATCCAATCGTTCCACCCGGTGCGCTGATCAGATCACTGCCCCCCGACATCGAGAAAATCACTCTCAAGAGCCTGGCCAAGTCACCTATCGATCGCTACCAATCGGCCGGCGAGATGCGCAATGCACTGCGCAAGGGGATGGAGGGTGTGATCAATGCAACGCCAACCGGTCAGACAACACCTCCAAAGGGCACGCTGCCATCAGAGAGCACAAGAGCTGTGACCACCATGGAGGCGCCCATCATGGACGACGGCATCACGCTGGCCGCGCCGCCTCCTCAACGATCTACAGAAACAACAAAACAGAAGCCCTCAAGTCGGTGGATATGGGCCACAGTGGGCATCACCGCAATCCTGATCCTGGGCGTGATCATTGCCTTTGTTATCCCATCGATACCGCCAAGCAATCAGATATCTACTCTTACACAACAGCCAGCTTCATCGAGCGAAGACAACGAGGCTGCCGAGATATTGTTAAAGCAGGGTCTCGAGCTAATGCACGAGGGCAACCTCAAAGAGGCATTAGATTCCTTTGACCAGGTGCTCCAACTGAATCCGGATCACCCCAGTGCGCTGGCCGGGCGTGGTATTGTGCTTATCGGCCTCAACAAACCGGAAGCGGCAGCAATCGATATTACACATGCCTATCACCTTGCCCCCGACAACGCGCGTGTCAATCTGGCTATTGGCTTGTTGCACACACATGCAGAAGGCCATTATGACAGACAGGCTGCCATGGCAGAATTCACGAAAGCCATTGAGTATTGCGGGAGTGAGGCCGGACTGTGTGCCAAAGCTTACCAGCAAAGAGCATTAATTCAGGCCTGGGATTTCGACAACCTGGCAGATGCCGTGATGGATATGAATAAGGCCATTGAAATCGCACCTGACCAGGAGAGCATCGGCGACCTCTACGCCATACGAGCCGACATGAGGTTTGCGGCGGGAGAACACGATGCCGGCTTCCGCGATTTCGAAATCGCTTACGAAAAGTCCCGGCAAGGCGAATTCCTGGAACGGGCCGCTGTTCATGCAGTACGCATCGAGAATTATGAAAAGGCAATGGTGTACCACGAACAACTTCTTAAAGACCAGGCCGGTCACCCTCATTACATGGTCGGGAAGGCTTACATCCAATGGAAAACAGGGGATCTCGATGCGGCCATTGGCACAGCTAAAAAGGCGCTTGAGCTTCACCCTGATCTGCCGGAGGGGCACTACCTGCTGGGTATCCTGTACCGCGAGCAAGGGCAACTGGAAAAAGCAATGGCTGAGCTCGATCCGCTCAGTCAGGCCACGAACACTTCGGAAGGTTATGGGTTCCCTTTCCTGATGCCTGAGTTCGGTCATGAGATCCTCTACGATATGGCGCAGACGCTTTACAGGATGGGTGACACGAATCGGGCCTTCGATTTCTGCGACCGATCATTGAAGAACATCGACTGGCCGCTTCCCTACATTTTGAGGGGTCGAATTCTGGCCGAGAGGGGTGAGCTGGGCCCGGCACGAGAGCAATACCTGATGGCGCTTGATCGTGTCAATGACAATGAGGAACTTGCAGCACATATCAATAACCTGTTAGCGGAGTTAAGCAACTAAGCGATGGAGAATTTCGAGAGCAAACTTCACAGCCCTGGCGTCATCGTCTATCGAGCCAAGGGCAGTCTCACTACAGAAAACGTGGAGGAATGGCGAGAAGAGTTACGAAAATTTGTCCAAGAAAACGATAAGCGAGGCGCATGTGGCGCCCTCATCGATGTCTGTGAGCTGGAGAACTTATCCCCAGAGGCGCTCGATGCGCTGATGGAGCTACTTGGCGATCCTGAAGAGATCATCCGGGATGTGCGTATGCGCTTTGCGCTGATCGGCATCAAGCCGTTCACGCAGCGTTTTTTGCGTGAGACAATGCCCATTGAGGAGATCAAGCACATCCGCGCCCGCTTCTTCCACGAAGTAGCAGAAAATGAGGCTTTGGCATGGCTGCAGGCCATGGTGAGCACAGCCGAAGAAGAAGCCAGACGGTCTGAGCCTGACAAGAAGGAGACCGTTGAGGCTAAAGAGAAAGACACGCCAAAGCCTGCCGAAGAACAGCAGAAGAAGACAGAGCCAAAACCGGAAAATAAAGATCCCTCGAAAGAGGAGCCAAAGCAGGAAGAAAGTACAAAGAAAAAAGAACCTGAGAAAAAAGGGGCAGCCAGGCTCTTACCGGCTCTGCTGAAGGGTGGCACCAAACCGGAACAAAAGAAGCAGGAAGTCAAGTTGGGGGATGGGGTTTAGGGGCATAGACGAGCATGGTGGTATGCTGTTGGCGGTTAGCTACAGTTTCTCCGATGATCCTCCGGTGATCTGCCGGTGATCCTCTGGTTGATCGCTCCGCCGCTTGCGGCGGCATCGAGCCGACTACCGTGCCAATCACATGCTGATCGGGTTGCGGCATGAGGCCCGCCGAGGATTAGTAGGGGCGACCCGCGGTCGCCCGTGTGCGTCGATGGAGCCGGCCAACCATGCCTCTTTCTGCGTGGCATGCTCTCGCGGCGGGCCTTCTCCGATGATCTTCCGGTGATCTGCTGGTGATCCTCTGGTTGATCGCTCCGCCGCTTGCGGCGGCATCGAGCCGGCTGGACCAACCCCTCAGTGGTTATCATCGTGGCGGCGCCATGAGCGTCAACTTAAGCGAAAACTTCTCGATCTCTCCCCAAAAAGGTCGGTACCCTTTTTCTAGGTTCTGTTGACATTTGCTGAAATAAGGGCATACTGTAGCCTCATGAACGTCAAACTAACAGATGAACAATGGTCGAGAATA
>JAFGLD010000119.1 GCA_016928235.1 Anaerolineae bacterium
CGTGCTCAACACCGACGGCAACTTCGCCTACTTCTGCAATACCGGCATGGTCGAGATGAAGCCGGTCTTCGAGCAGGAGGACCAGGACTTCATCAAGGAGTGGCTTGGCAGGCATGTCGATTACACGGGGAGCACACTCGCGCGGGCTATCCTGGACAGTTGGCACGATTATCTCCCCCGGTTCATCAAGGTGCTGCCGCTCGAATACAAGCGTGTGCTTCAGCAGAAGAAACTCCAGGAGATCGATAAACAGTTGGCTTATCTGGCGCCTGAAGCACAATTGGGGGTGACATACTGATGGCCGATCCAAAGGGTTTCTTAAAGGTCAAACGGCAAAATAGCGGCTATCGACCGGTCGGTGAGCGCGTCCAAGATTACGCCGAGGTCGAGCTGATGCTGCCGGATGATGCCCGGCAGCTCCAGGCCTCGCGATGCATGACATGTGGCGTGCCGTTCTGCCACTGGGCCTGCCCGGTGGGAAGCCTGATCCCGGAATGGCAAGACAAACTGCACCAGGGCGATTGGAAAGCGGCTTACGAGATCCTCCAGCAGACCAACCCCTTCCCGGAGTTCACCGGCAGACTGTGCCCCGCTCCCTGTGAATCGGGGTGCGTGTTGGGGATCAACGACGATCCGGTCACCATCCGCGAGAACGAACATGCCATCATCGAGCGTGCTTTCCAGGAGGGCTACGTCAGGCCCCAGCCACCCAAAGCGCGGACCGGCAAGACAGTCGCCGTCATCGGGAGCGGCCCGGCCGGGTTGGCCTGCGCTGCCGAACTCAATTGGATGGGGCATTCGGTGGTGCTCTATGAAGCCGCCGATGCTGTGGGAGGTTTTTTACGCTACGGCGTGCCGGACTTCAAAATGGAAAAGAGCGTCATCGACCGGCGTGTTGACATCCTCCTGGAAGAGGGCCTGGTGATCAAGACCGGCGTGGCGGTCGGGGAAGACATCTCCGGCCATGAGCTGCTCACCTCATATGACGCCGTCTGCCTGGCCATCGGCGCGCGAAAAGCGCGTGACCTGACCATCGAGGGCCGCGAGCTGAGAGGCGTCCACCAGGCGGTTGATTACCTGGAGCAGCAGAACCGGGTGGTCCGCGGTGAGCGGATTCCGATCAACCAGCGCATCACCGCCGTCGGCAAGCACGTGGTCGTTATTGGCGGCGGCGATACGGGGTCGGATTGTGTCGGCACGGCCAACCGGCAGGGCGCCATTCGCGTCACGCAGATCGAGCTGCTGCCGGAGCCTCCCGGAAAGCGCCCGCCCCATGAGCCCTGGCCGCTGTGGGCCAGGCTTTACAAGACATCCAGCTCTCATGAAGAGGGCTGCGAGAGGTTGTTCAGCGTCTCCACCCGGAAATTTATGGCCGGGAAAGGCAGGGTCGGGCGGCTGGCTGCGACGCGCGTCGACTGGCAAGAGGACAACGGCCGCTACCGGATGGTCGAGATCCACGGCTCGGAATTTGAGCTGGAGACTGATCTGGTGCTGTTGGCCATGGGCTTCGAACATGTTGTCCACGAGGGGCTGGTCGATGAGATGGGGCTGGCCTTGAGCCCCCGCGGAAACATTGCTGTCGACGAGAACTATATGACCAGCGTCGATGGCGTTTTCTCCGCCGGTGATGCTATCCGAGGCGCCTCGCTGGTAGTCTGGGCGATCCAGGAGGGGCAAGAAGCCGCCAGGAAGATCGATGCCTATCTGGGAGGGTAGGGGATAGAGGTTGGGGGATAGAGAATTTTCCTCTTGTAGCGACGGCAACAGAAACGAAAGAAAGGCTCAATCGATTGCTGCCTTCGCGCGGAAAATAAGCTAAACTTCTCACATGGAAGATCTCCGCCAACGATTGAGCCGGCTGGGTGTCATCAAGGGCGATGCCTGGAAGATCGGGCAGCAGCCGGCAGCGGTTGCGCCTGCGAGCATCGAAAGCCTGATCGAAGGACAGGTCCGTGAGGGAAAATCGGGCGCGTGTTTTGATGTTGTCCGCGCTTTTGCACCCGAGATGCTGCAAGGTGAGCTTCCTCTGGCGTCCTGGCTGGCGCTGGACACCGCGGTTATCGCCCGGATGGGCAACCTGGCGCCAACCTCTCCCATCGACACCAGGCGCTTCGTCTTTCTCGATACGGAGACGACCGGCCTGGGTGGTGTTGCCACGCTGCCTTTTATGGTCGGCCTTGGCTTTTTCAACACTTCGGATGACTTTGAGATTCACCAGCTCTTCCTGCGCAGCCCCTCCGAAGAAGCAGCCCTGTTGGATGCAATCCACGATATCGTTGGGCAAGACGGTGGGTTGGTAACCTTCAACGGGCGCTCGTTCGATGTGCCGCTCTTGCTCAACCGCTATATCCTGGCGCGCCGCTCGACGCACCTGGGCAGTCTGCCCAACCTCGACCTTCTGCCACCGGCCCGGCGTTTGTGGAAGCGTCGATTGCCCTCTTGCGCGCTGGGCGCGCTGGAACGAGATATACTGGGTATCCCCCGTACATCGGAAGACATCCCTGGCTGGCTGATCCCAACCCTCTATCAGCAGTATCTCCAGACCGGCAATGCCAGGGAGATGCTGCGCGTGTTCTACCACAATGAACAGGATATCTTGTCGATGGTCGTGCTGGCAGCCCGGCTCACGTCAACGTTTGGCCGGCCGGACATCGCTGAACTGCCGGCCGATGATCGGTTGAGCATGGCGCGTTGGTACGAGAGCCGGGGATTGTTGGCCGAGTGCGAGGCGGCCTACCGCGCCGCGCTGGATGAAATATCGGAGACATCCCTGCGTCAGGAGGCGCTGACCGGACTGGCCGGACTACTCAAACGCTCCGATCGACGATCAGAGGCAGTGCAGTTGTGGGAATACCTGGCCGATCTCAGGCAGGACACGACCGGTCATGAGGAATTGGCCAAATATTACGAATGGCATGATGTTGATCTGCCGCAGGCGCTCCGATGGACGGAGCAGGGGATCAGCCTGGCCGAGGCGTGGCGGCCAGGTCTCCAACGAACTGAAGCACTGTGCGTGCTCAAGCGTCGGCATGAGAGGCTGGTGAGGAAGATAACAAACCGGGCGCAAAGCAGCCCGGACGAACCGGACCCCCAACCGTCGGCAGGTATGTAACTGTAGTTTCGCCTTTGTTGTGTAGTATCTTCTCAATAAAAAGGGGTAGAGTCACGTCCTTCAATACCTTTTTATGTGTAAAAACGTCGTGACAGAGACATTGTCTCTCAGTAACTATTCAGTTATTGGTGTCGGCTGCTTGACAGTTTTGAGTGATGAGTGATGGGTGACGAGTGACGAGTGACGAGTGATGAATTTTAGTTTACAGCTAACAGCTAATAGCTAATCGCTAATCGCTAACCGCTGAATAGTTACGTTCCTCGAATGGTTGAGAAGATACCCAGGATGGGCGGAAGGGGTCAGGACACGGGGTGGGGAGACCAGGAGTATGGTAGGAGTATGGCAGCAGTATAGCAGCAGTATAGCAGCTATAGCGTGTGTAAGGAGCGCTGCTTGGCCTCATCCCCCGGACATGTCCGGTTTCGAGGAAACGGGTCGCACCCCCACAGATTATTGAGAAGATACAAAACCAATGGATGGTATTGCGATCTGAACAGTCATTCGCAGGTATTGCCTCTAAAACTATACGCCGATCCGATCTTGTGCACAGACTAAACCAACCCTGGTAGATTTTGAAAGCCCACCCCCGCTAGTATTCTGACACATGACACATAATTCCCGTTTACCCGGTTTCTACAACCATTCTCTCACCGAGCGCGCCGACATCGTCGCAGGCTGGGCCGATCTCACCATCGAAGATCGCGCGGCGCTGCTCGGCGAGGCAGGACTGGGTAGCCGCCGTCTGCACCAGCACCAGGCCGTGTACCTGCTGCCACCGCTCGTCGGGCAGCGCCATCTGCTCGACCTCCACCCGGAAGCCGGCAAAGGCATCGATCACCTGAGGTGGTGTAGTGATGACCCCTTCGACGGTGACAAAACCCTGATCGTCGTAAGAGGCCAGGTCGCTCTGGGTGAAGTGGGGGACCGAGGCACTGAGCCGGGCGGCGCCCAGGGAGAGGCACATCACACAGCCAAAGACCATGCGCCAGGCAAGACTTCGACGCGCCAGCACAGCACCCAACAGCGATGGCGCCATGAGGGTCAGCCACAGCCACCAGGGCGTATCGACGCCATTGGCAATGGCAATGCCCGCCAGCCAGGCCAGCACGAGATAGAACAGGGTCATATGTGAACAGAAGCCTGAGAGTATTGAGAGTAGAACGGCCCAACAATCTCATACTATACGACCAAACTCATCTCAGAGAAAGCGAGAAAGGAGAAAAGTACCGAGAACCCCTACAAGCTCAAGTGAACCATGTACTGGATTTATGGCTCAACGCAGAATTGTGGGGGAAAGTCAGCCATAGCCGCATTCCACGAGGACTTGTAAACGGAAATTGTCAAAGTTACGAAA
>JAFGLD010000120.1 GCA_016928235.1 Anaerolineae bacterium
ATATTGCACTTATCCGGCAAAAACTTATCTGGACAACTATATTTGGAACTAACGGATCGATAGAATTGGGAAACTGTTTGAGAAAGACGGCTAACAGGCACATGCAGCCGACACCGCTCCGCGGCCTGGCATCGGCGCGAAAATGGGTTTGGAAACTCTTAATCTGCCAGGATCACTGACTAATCTAAAGAGGAGTCATCATGAACATTCCCAAGCTTATCTTTCGGGCCCTGCTGGGCCGCCGCCTTCCCATCGTCGATGGAGAAGTGCGGGTTGAGGGCGTTGCGCAGCCGGTTACGATCCGGCGCGACGCCTATGGCATCCCTTACATTGAAGCGAAAACTGACAACGATGCCTGGTATGGTCTTGGTTTTTGCCACGGGCAAGACCGTGCCTTTCAGCTCGAGACACTGCTGCGTGTCGGGCGTGGTACCATGGCCGAACTGATCGGGCCAGCAGCCCTGCCGATAGATCGCATATCGCGACGAATTGGATTCCGCCATGCCGCCGAGATCCAGTTGGAGCTTCTAAGCGACGATGTCCGCCAGGCGATGGAAGCCTACGCTCGTGGAGCAACTGATGGAGCCCGCATTGGCACTCCGAAAGTAGCCCACGAATTCACTCTCCTGGGCTGCACGCCCACCCCCTACACAACTGTTGATGTCCTGGGAGCCATAAAGCTGATGACGCTTTCCATGAGCTTCAACTGGGATTGTGAGTTGGTGCGCCTTAAGTTGCTAATGGAGGATGGTCCTGAGGCTCTGCATGCACTTGATCACTCCTATCCTCTTTGGAATCTCACGACACCTCCGCATCCCTGGATAGCCGGCAGTGCAGTCGATCTCTTAGCCGAAGACCTGAAGGTCTTCATGGCAACCGTTGGCTACAAGGGCGCATCGAATAACTGGGCTATTGGCCCATCCCGCACCAGCACAGGTCGCCCGATCCTTGCCAACGATCCGCATGTTGAGCCGGCTATCCCTTCGATCTGGTATCTGGCCCATGTCCAAACACCCGATTGGTCGCTTACCGGTGCTTCTTTTGTTGGCACCCCTGCTGTGGCCGTCGGGCACAATGGCGTTGCCGCCTGGGGAATGACCGCCGGCGTGACAGATACAGTAGACCTGTTCATCGAAGAGATCGGTCCTGATGGACAAAGCGTGCGAGAGGGTGATGACTTTATTCCCTGCGAAGTGCGGCGCGAGGTCATCAAGGTCAAAGGAGGCGAGCCAGTTGAGGAGCAGGTTCTCATGACGCACCGTGGCCCGATCATCGGACCGGCAATAGCGGGCAATGTGGGTGCTATCTCGATGTGTGCTGTCTGGTTAGGAGCATACCCCATCGAAGGCTTGTTGCATGTGCATCGCGTGCGATCCTTCAAGGAGTTTTGCCATACTTTCGAAAAATGGCCTGCCCTGGCGCTCAATATGGTTTATGCTGATAGCTCCGGTGACATCGGCTGGCAGATGGTCGGGCAGGTTCCCAGGCGTCGTAAGGGCTGGGGGATGATCCCCCTGGCTGGTTGGGATCCGGAAGCGGGCTGGGAAGAGTCGCTGATCCCGTTGAAGGATATGCCTGGCTTGCACAACCCGAAGATCGGCTTTATTGCCACTGCCAATGCGGAGCCCATAGCTGAGAAGAAGAGCCACCCCTTCCTGGGAGTGGACTGGTGCGATGGCTACCGTGTGGCGCGTATCAATGAGGTACTTGCCACGCGCCACGACTGGGACATCGCCAGCACAATAACGTTGCAGAACGATCAACAATCGATTACCTGGCGTGAGCTGCGTGATGTGATACTGAGCATACCCGCCCATACTGAGCAGGTTCGGCAGGCTCTTGAGCTGCTCAAGGCATGGAACGGCGTACTGTCGACCGACTCGCCCGCAGCCACGGTGTATGAGTTCTTCCTCCATGAGATGATCAACCGCGTTACCAGGGACAAGGCACCCCATGCGGCAGACTGGGTTCTCAGTGCCAGCTTTGTCCCCATTATGGCGCGATCGTTCCTTATGCAGCGGCGTACCAGCCACCTGGTACGCGTGCTCATCCAGCAGCCTGAGGGATGGTTCCAACGGTCATGGCCGGACGAAATGGCTGATGGGTTAACAGCGGCAGTAAATGAATTGCGCAAACGCCACGGCAGCGATCCAAGTCGGTGGGGATGGGGTCATGTCCGACCGCTGACGCTGCTCCATCCTGTGGGAGCAAAGGCACCGCTTGATCGGATATTCAACCTGGGGCCTATTCCCTGCGGTGGTGATGTGAGCACGGTCGCCCAGGCAGCATGCGACTGGCTCAACCTTGGGGGCAACCCTCTTGCCATTGCTTCACTGCACATGGTGATCGATGTAGGAAACTGGGATGCGAGCCATTTCGCGCTGCCTGGCGGCCAGTCGGGAAACCCGCTGTCGCCTCACTATGATGATCAGCTTCCGTTGTGGCAGCGAGCCGAAGGTCTCTCGATTACCTCGACGCCCGAGAAGATTGCTCAGATCGCCCAGACAACCCTACGTCTGGTGCCAGGTGCTGACTGACACAATGTGAGCGGGATGCAGGCTACTTCAAGAAGAAACAGCAGGGACTTCTTGCTCCTCATGTCAGAATTCGTCCGACAATAGTCCACTTGGGGCAGGTTAGTTCTTGCTCAGGGATCATTTGGGTAGGACCCGGAAATAGCGTGTATGTGATAGACATCACATACAAACTTGTTTTTTGCCCTGTTTGAGGACCGAATCCAGTCCTCAAACGCGATTTTCGAGCCAAAATCTGTCATTTTGGGCTCATTTTGACTAGATCTGAGGGGCTAAACCCATCAGAAATCTCAGAACATTCGTTATGCACGCTGCTTCCGGGTGCTACCCTCTGCTCCTGTTCTTCTCTTTTTCGCTCTTTTTGGCTTCAATTAACCGCCCACTTGCGATCGGGAAGTCTCCTTGGCCCTGTTCTCGCCGGTCCGTCTTAGTGTTTTTTCAGAAGAGTCATACGGTGAAAAATGGAGATTCGTGACTATTTGTCATCAGACGCAATCGTCACCGATATCATCGCGGGGAATTTTGATTCAATGATGATGTCAGTTCGCTGAAGATCGACGGCTGGTCTTAGCTGGTGCGTTCCCGGTTCCAGGTCGGTGAGATCGACGGTAGCGATAATGTCTTCCGGTGCGTGAATTTGTTCCAGAATGGGAAGTGGCCCGGTCAGGATAACGGTAATCGTTTCCGGGGAAAAAGTCACCTTGAGATTATTTCCCAGGCCAACAGCCTGAACAGGAATCTCCAAAGAACGATTACCCTGCAGCGGCTCAATGATGACGACAATCTGGACCGGTTTTGCATCGATAGGTGTCACCCCTGGCGGCAAATTAAGCTCAACATTGGTGTAGAAGTCCTCTGTTCGCCCGGTTACGTTGACCGGTACTGTTTCCACATAGGGCTGCATCGCATTCACGATCTCAGGCTCTCCTCGCACAGTGATCAGACTGGGCGTGGCGGCTGTATTGGCTACATAATAGCCTGCTTCCGGCTTACCGCTTGTTCGTGCCACAATCAGGATCGCGCGGAACCCGGCTTGTTGGGTGATGTGCACAGTCACCTGGACTTTGTTAGGCTCGACGGTAACTTTATCGATCACATTACCGTTCGCATCGACAGCCACAAGCGGCAGTTCGGCGTTGAAATCCTTTTGCAAACCGGTCAATGACACATCAGCTTGTACCTCGCTGACCAGGTCTACTGCTGAACCAGGCCCTTGTATTTTTACGCGTGACGGCTCGATAATCGGCTTCTCCGAAGTATAGCCAATAGCAGGCTCAGTCGCGTTCACCTGGACCGGCATCTCACGCAGACGCTCTTCTTCGATATCGATCTGGATGCTCGATGGGTTGGCCGACACCAGGTTTGTCCGCTCCCCGATCTTGATATGTAATGGAACATGGTGCGATCCAGGGCCCAACCCCGTTAAATCGGCCGTTACTTGAATGTCTGATGAGGAGAGTGAAAGCCAGGTTCTTTGTTGTGCGCGCAGGCGCAAAGTAGTGGTCTCCGGGTAATTGTTCGTAATGAGTAAACCGTTCCCCAGTCCATCTACTATGATCGGTATTGGAGATTGAAGATCTTTCTCTTGTACCGGGTTCTGTTCCTGACTGGCAACAATCCATACGGTTAACCCCAACAACAAGGATAACACGAGAGAAGTTAGATTAGAGCGTAGCCAGCTTAAAAAGCCTTTGAATACCATTGCTTCTCTAAAGTAGAATGAATGTGTATGGTTGTCCGGATAAGGTTTTGTCGCGACATAACTTAACCGGCGCTGCGTAGATGGCGTACCCAGGTTTCCCAAAGAGGATGCCGGGATCGCTGGATATATTCGCCAAGGATCATGGCCAGACGATCGGCGTCGATACTCCGGATAAATCTGCCGCTGACTACCACAGAGATACGCCCGCTCTCCTCCGACACGACTATCGCTACCGCATCGCTGACCTCAGAGATTCCCAATGCGGCACGATGTCGTAACCCCATCTGTCGATCGGGCAACCGCCGAGCCGTCGAGACTGGGAGGGTACAGGCAGCAGCTAAAATTCGCCCTCTTCTGATGATAACAGCACCATCATGCAGCGCTGTATTGGGGAAAAAGATTGTCTGTAACAATGCACTGGTGACATTGGCTTCCAGGGCAACGCCAGACTCGATGTATTCCTGTAATCCGGTTTCGCATTCCAGCACAATCAGCGCCCCGTGATAGCGACGGGCCAGCAAGCGCACAGCATCACATATCTCGGTGATCAACAATACTTGATCAGACTCACGCACTGATTCACCGCTGAGGGATGGAACGAAGCGTCCCACCCGATCCAGCCAGCGACGCAGTTCCTCCTGGAAGATCACCGGCAGAGCAACGGCCAGAGCTGTTAATGTGCCTCCCAGAAGCCAGGAGAAGGCTTGAAGATTAAGTACTGACGATAATGACCAGACCAGCACCAATACAATTGCGATACCACGCAGCAAGGTCGCTGCTCGTGTACCTCGTACCAGTTGGAGAATGAGGAAAAACACCAGCGCGACCAACAAAACATCGACGATATTTTGCCAGCTTGTGGGTAAGCTTTGAATTGTCCAAAGAATTTCCTGAAAACCCACGAGAGTATACCTTTAACAGCTTGTTTTGAAACTACCAGCGTCATCCGGATGAAGAACCGGAGCTTTGCAGCTGTGACAGGAGCTTGCGATATCCTTCCACGTCCTGCGGATTCATCTCAACAATCTTACGGATCACTAATGCTGCTTCATCGATGCGATTTGCATCCAGAAGCAGCTCCCCTATCGCATCCATCTGCGCGATAGCCTCAGGAATACGCTTCTGCTGACGGTAGACATCCGCGAGACGCTGGCGCAGTCCAATCTCATTTGGGTGTAAGCGCGATTGTTCTTCCAGTACCGAAACAGCACGCCCTGCCTCACCGCGTGTAATACAATAACGAATAAAGCTGTCGAGCGCGGCAATCGCTTTGTCAGATTGCCCCATCTGAAAGTGCAAGGTAATAACTGCCAAAGCCGTATCCTGATCATCCGGGGCTATCTCAACGATCTGCTCGTAGTAGCTCAATGCCTTACGCGCATTGAGCTGTTGAGCCTCGATGTCAGCCAAGGCCTTCAGAATGGGGATTGTCCGGGCCGGATCGGCGTCGTTCTTTCTGGCATAGTCTAACGCAGCGAGGTACACCTCGGTTGCCTTGTTGGTATCAGCCATCAAGCGATGGTGGAAATCAGCCATCTCGATCCAATGGTAGAGAGCCTCGGTGACTCGTCCCTGCTCCTTAAGCATATCGATCACTTTTTGTCGCGCAGCCATGTCGGCAGGCCACAACTCGATCACCTCTGCATATAAATCGGCGGCTTTATCCGGGTTTCCTCGCATCAGATAGGTATTGGCAACCAGGTTGATCTTGATAGCCGCGTCCTGAGTACGCCCTTCCTTGACAAGGATATCAGCGATACGCCGATGAGCCGGGAGATAGTCAGGTGATTTCTCGATAGCGTAATATATTTCTTCTTGTGCCAGGCGCGTCGAGGTTCGCGACATATAGATGTCGATACGCTCCATGCTGGCAGCCATTTCCGGACGGCCGCCCTCAAGCACCAGCTCGATCAGATCGGGTACATAGCTGGCTTTTCCCTGGGCAGCATAGCCGGTTAGCGTATTGGTGAGTTTTTCGCGCCACTTGACATCATCTAGATAGGGCAACAGAGCCCGGCAAAGATCATTAAGATATTCTACAGATTGATCTGCCAGGCTGCCTTTCAAACGCTCGTAGCCGCCCTGATCGACCTGATCGTTCAGTAAGGTATCGGCGCGGAGCAGGGCCTCGATAAGATGCTCAGACGCCTTATGAACATCGTTGCGAGTGTAGTATATCTGTCCCACTCCCAGATTGGCAGCCAGACCATAATCCGGGTCTTGAAGCTCGCGCGAAAGCATGTTAAAAGCTTCGTCATACTGCTCCGAGTACAGATACAGTAAGCCCAGGTTGAAATTCAAAGCAGGATGATTTAACCCAGTCTTCAGCACCTTTGAATAATTCGCAATAGCGTCATTGACTGAGCCGACCTGGTGAAGCTCTATAGCCTTAACCAGCGGCTCAATTCCCGCCTGAGAAACCTGATCACTCCATACCAGGTCTGCCAACAAGCCAAGCGAGTAATGGGCTGACTCATCGGCTGGACTACGGCAGACGACCTCCTCTGCTCCGATCTCCTCAGATTCCTCATCGACCTCTTTCCTGGCTGGGGCAGTTGCGCGCTTCTGAATAGGGGTCCCCACTGTTTGAAGCGGAACACCACGTCTGAAATCAGCCAGCGCGCTGCGAACATCGGCGTGGGTTGGATCGATTTGCATAGCCCGCTGCAAAGCCTGCTCAGCCTTAGGCAATTGGTTGAACTGCTGAAGCAGCCGTGCTATGGAAAGATATTCGTATATTGCCAGTTGCTGGGTATCTTTGTTCTTCTCATAAATCATCGCCAGCCTGACATGAGGCTGTGGAAGGTCCGGGTTGAGCTGTACAGCGCGCTCCCAATTAGGGATGGCACTGTTAATCTCGCGACGGGCAAAATAAAGCTCTGCCACAGCCTGATATCGCTTAGCGGCCTCACCGATCTGATTCATGTCCTCAAGGATCTGGGCAATTTTTTCCAGTGGTAAAGGATCATTGGGTACGAGCTGGCTGACACGCCCGTAGGCCTTGAGCGCCTCGGCTTGTTGGCCGATTTCCATCAAGCTGAGGGCTAATCCGGCCAGTGCTTGCGCATCATCAGGTACGATGTCGAGAGCACGCTGATAGAGTGTGACAGCCTGCTGGTAATTCTGATCCCAGGCCGCGCTTGCGGCCTCTCTCATTGCTGCTTGATATGCTTCCCGATCTGCCATGTGCTTTTATCCGCTTCTGTCTGTTCAGGTAGTCTGCCGGCGATTTGTTTTCTGTTGGCGAAAAATAACCATTTCAAGCTTTGTCAGTATACATTCTATATAGCAGGGATGCAAAGCCTGTCAACCAGGAAGTTTTCATCGTATAGGAAAGTATAAAATGGGGGGGAATGTAGAGTCACTTTGAATGAGGATTCCTGAACGGGATTGGTCGAAGCGTGGGCCCCTGAGCTTGCATGGTGTATGAAGGAAATTTCAACCGGCCTTGGACGACGAGAAACCGGAAACGACACCCCTCGATCATGGCGGTTCTTGGGTGTCGATCCCAATCCCCACTCCCTGTTCCCCGTTTTCCATCCTTGTGGTTAGGTTTACAAGACAGAATGACATGACGACCGGAAAATTTTGCCGGCGAAGCAGGCTTGGGGATAATCAAGGATGTATTTTTGCAAGATAACAAACTGGATGAGTGAACTGTGAGTGATGTTTTTGAGCTGGATTTGACTGCCATGGCCCATGGCGGCGCGGCGCTGGGACGCCACCGTGGACGTACTATCTTCGTGCCTTACACATTGCCTGGTGAACGTATCGCTGCGCGTATTGTGATGGACAAAGAACGATTTGCCTATGGCGAGGCCATCGAGATCATCACGCCTTCCCCAGATCGCGTTGATCCTCCCTGTCCTTATTTTGGAGCAGGCCAATGTGGCGGCTGTCAATGGCAACATATCGTTTATGAAAAGCAGTTGGAATACAAACAGGCTGTCGTACGCGACCAGATCATGCGGATTGGGAAGTTTGAAGCGCCGCGTGTGCATTCCACCATCCCCAGCCTTCAATTATTGAAATATCGTGCCCACATGACTTTTACACTCACCGATGATGGCTTACCAGGTTTGTTTAGCACAGACAACCACACCATCATACCCATTGAAGCCTGTCACATCCTGGCTCCTGCCCTGACTGAGATATGTGCCCGGCTCGATCTGGACTCGCCGGAGGTCAGACGCGTCAAGTTCCAGGCAGGCTCATGTCCGGAAGACAGGATGATCATCATTGAGACTGCCGATAACATGGCCCCGGAAATCGAGGTCGATCTGCCTGTTTCTGTCAACCTGTTGCTTTCAGATAATGAGCCGGTTAACTTGATTGGCAGTCCACATGTTACCTATCAAATCGGTGGACGCCTATTCCGTGTCACAGCTGGTGGATTCTTTCAGGCCAACGCGACAATGGCAGAGACATTGGTTGCTCAAGTATTGGATCGTCTGGAATTGCAAGGGAATGAAACCGTGCTCGATCTCTATAGTGGGGTAGGCCTGTTGAGTGCTTTCATTGCAGAACAGGCCGGGCTGGTTATCAGTGTCGAGAGCTACCCCCCGGCCGTGACAGATGCCGAGAAGAACCTGGATGATCTTAGCAATATTGATATCATCGAGGGGCCTGTCGAGGCGGTGCTGGAAGAGCTGGAAGAACCGGTAGAAGCCGCTGTGGTCGATCCGCCACGCACAGGCCTACAAGGCACGATTATCAAAGAAATCGACAGGCTGGCGATCCCGCGCCTGATCTACATCAGCTGTGACCCGGCTACTTTCGCCCGCGATGCCGGTCAACTGGCCCAATGCGGCTATCGGCTCCTGGATGTACAGCCTGTCGATATGTTCCCCCAGACCTTTCACATTGAGACCATAGCGACACTTGTGCGAAACAAGGATTGACTGACCGGCGTGAACCCAAAAGTATAGTGAACACTCATGGAAGATATTCCCTCCATTTCCGCCGATCTATTACCTTTGGGAGATCACAACTATTACCTTCCTACCCTATGATATGCGTAAGATAGCCACATATTGGTGGTAGGAGGAAAACACAATGTTAGGATTACCCTGGAAGTCTAAGAAGTCGGTAGCGTCGATAGAGAGAGAGCATGAGCAGGACTTTGCCCATCATCGTAGGGCGAACAATGGTCGTGGAGGCTTGAGGATGACGATGGTTGGACCACACATGGTGCTGGTGCCACTGCCGCAGTACGACAGAATCGTAGATGACTCAACACCGATACCTACTCCCGAATAGCCCTGACCGGCTGGACAGGATTTCACGCAGACAGGTAGCCATGAAGGAACAGACTTCCGAAGCCTTGCATTGCTTCGGAGGTCTGCTTTATGGAGCAATCGCAGGCTCTTACTCTGTTTTGAAAGTTGTTGGGGCGGTGGGGCAATGTCAATGGGTTGGGTACAGTGAGGCTAAAGCGAAATGCGTCGATCTCTTATCGCTTTAGCCTCACTTCCGAGAAGTTTTATATCTGGGTGCGGCGCATCAAGACAAAGTAACCTGCAACGCCTATTCCGCTGAGTAACAGCATGACGCCAACAGCAAGCATCAATGCCATCGCCCAGGTAGGCAAACCGCCGCTTTTACTAACATTATCAGTTTGCCTGCCTGTTGCTGTGTCATCCGACAGTGCTCCAAAGTTCTTGCTAATAGTTGACCCGGCTTCAAGGTCAATCGACAAGCTCTGTTCGGTTGTTGGGGTGAGACCTTCGCCCGTCCACGAAATAATATAAGAACCTGGCGGTACTTCATTGAAGCATTTAGGCTCTTGTCCTGTGGTGGGATAAGTTGTAATGACCTGTGTCCCATTGTTGATCTCGAAGATCATCCCTGTTAACTTAGGTTCTGTAGGTTCTGGGATGCCATTGCTATTGCGGTCCTCGTATCCTGTGATGCAAATGGTGCCGTTTTGGGCAGGCGCAGCTACCTCGGAAGTGGCTTCGGCTACCTCTTGTGTCGCTGGGGCTTCCGTTGGTGGTGCAGCCGTAGGCTGCTGTGGCGGTCTAATGGTCAATGTCTGTCCCGGTGAGATGAAACGGCATTTGTCGTTATCCAAATTATTGAGAGCATAGAACTCATCCAGCCCGACATTGTATGCCACGACGATTCCCGTACAGCTTTCCCCTGACGACACAGTGTGGATGATCGAGCCATCCGGCTGTGGCGTTGCTGTAATGATCGTTCCTGCCTGAACGCCCCAGGGACCACTCGATTTGGTTGGCACTGCGGTCTTGTTGTCCGACGGCGCGGCAGTTGGGGCCTGTCCTACAGCGATGAGGGTGCCCATATCCCAGTGCGAGTCGTTCCGGTCGACGCACCATCTTGGCCTTGTGCGTGTAAAAACGGTGATTTTGTCGGCAGTGGCAGTAGCCTCTACGCTAAGAAGAACAAACTGGTCGTTTTGAATGACCTCAGGGGACCAGACAATACCACCTGCCGTGCCACTTGTGCCTCCTGCCGGGTCGATTCCAACCTGTAAGCCCTGGTCGGAATTGGATTTATTGCCGGGCATAATTTCATTATCTTCGGTTTTATCTATTGACCAGGAAAAACCGTAAATTGAGAATTTATAGGTTGTGCCCGGCGTTGCGCTGACGATTTGATACAAACCACCATCATGCAGTTCGTTTGCAGTCCAATAACGCGCCGACCATGAACCATCTTTAACGAATCTTGAATCCGATTCCATCTCGACATGTGGTTTGCGGCGAGCAACAAGGCAATCTTTATCATCTACGGCGAACCACCATGGTGTCCAGCCGTTTGGAGTCCACTTCTGATCCCCATCGTTATTGTACATGTAATAGCCGCCTTCAAAGCTGCCGTTGTTCAGCAGATTGGCTTGTTGGACTGGGGCTCCCTGGGCCGGATTGACGCCAAGCATCAATATCAACATGCCGGCAAATACTACGGCTACTAAAACGGTCTTACGCAATTTCATATTTTTACCCTCTCTGTATCTTGCCTCAATCATTATCATCTATTGATCCGGCAAATACCATACGAGTTCACAACAAAAAACCATCCCATTTATCGGATGATGAGCAAGGCTATGCTTGAATCTACCCTGCTCTGTTACAACGGATACCATAGTAACGCAACCTTATGGAAGTCCGCTAATTTTTGAGAAACCGGTTCTTTAATGTAAGCTCCCAATGAGGAAAGGTTACCGGCTGGTGATCAGGCGGATGCTATATAGACAGACTGTGATGGGAACATCGTTTGTATTGGATATACCGGGAATGGGGTCGAGCCGAAGCTGTGTGACGGCGCCTGCCCAACCTGGTAAGCCTTCCAGTTGGATAACATAGGTGTTTCGCCCATGTGTGATATCGACCTGAGCCGAGTGATCCAGCGAATAATCGTGCTGCTTTGTTCTCCAGAAGAACTGTAAGTAAGATTGGGCTACATCGATCTCCATATTTATCTCTAAAGTTGACCACTGTTCAGCATCGATCTCGACGTGCATGCTCTGGAGCTGGGGATCATCGCCGCCGGAAAAGCACCAGGCCCGGTCAAAATGCGGCGCGTCGATGCCCACAGCGCGCCATCCTGACAACGATTCCACGAATGACCAGGAAGTGACGTCAGATGGAAAGCCATGGGGAGTGCTGTAAAACACATTGGTGCCATTCCAGATGATATCCGGTTGCAATGCGTAGCGTGTTGTGAGTACCACAATGTCTTCCGGTTGCAGACCAAACGGATTGCGTTCCGCGCTGCGAGGTTCATCCAGTACCATCTGATCGACCCAGATGGTTTGACCAGTGGCGAGCGCCTCATCGAATCGAGCAATCAGTTCTTCCAAAATCCGTGCCCGGTCTCCGCCATTGTTGTATTCGACTTCTCTCAACGAGAGATAGCCCGAATGTCGTGTGTAGAACGGGACATAGACATCGAGGATGTTACCACGCGTAACAATCAGGTCATCAGGGGCGAGCTCGGATTGGAGGGCTGTGGTGATCAGGTAGTAATAATCGTTATGGGGGTCGCCTGCGGCCTTAACCGGAGATAGATTGGCATTAAGAAGGAAGATAGCCAGGATGGTCGGGACGATGGTGTAAGCCGTTTCCAATATCAATCGAGTTGGTTTCGTCGTTTCATCGGTGATGGGCGATTGAACCGGCCAGCCTGCCATCATCCAGAATCCCCACAGTGGAAGCAGAGCAATCCAAAACTCGATGTTAAATGGCTCCCACCACCAGAAGAATATCATGTATGGAATCAGCCATGTGCCGCCAAAGATAAGCCAGCTTATTCGGCGAGGATCTCGGCGGGCCTGCCACACACCCGCTCCTATGCCAATCGCTACCAGAGCATAGAATATCCATGACAGCCAGGTCTCTGTGCTGATGCTGTTCTCCAAGCCGGCACGTAAAGCAGGGAGATGCTCCAGGCTTAAATAACCGCCCCAGCGTCCGGTTTGTGCATAGTCAGTGAGCCAGAAATAAATCGATTCCCAGCTATTCAAACCACTTTGACCGATGACCCATCCGTAAGGAACCAGCACGGCCAATGTTCCCATACCGATGTAAGCTGCCAGGATATTGGGCTTGCGGAGAGTGGGCCGAAGTAGCAAGAACGCTATCACCGGAATGGCGAAAAGGGCGTTAGTTTGGTGGAACATCATAGAACCAGCATGAGCCAGGCCCAGCGCCGCTGCGCGGGCAGGGTGTGGCTTTTCATCGAGCATCATCAGGATCCACATCGAGAGGGTGAGAAAAGCTGTTGCCAGGGTATAGACTTCAACTTCAGCTGTATATAGCCAATAGGAGTAGCATAAACCGACCATGACGGATACACCCAATGAAGCCCAGGCATGTCGTGTCCACTGTACGCCGAATCGCCATAGGAATAAGATGCCCAGCGTTCCGGCGAATGCATTGACGACTTGAATAGGCATATCTGCATGGCCGTGATAACCCAGTGACTGTGCCAGCCGGTAAGCCAGCTTGCCTAGTGGGGCGTAGAGCAAATGATGCGGATGAAAGAGCTCATGTAATGGTTTGACTTCGATATTCCACATGTAGGATACGGCATCGAAGGTATGAACCACCGTGCGTGTCTTGTAATAGAGAACGCCCAAGACCACCAGCACGAATAATCCGGCGATAGTTGGGGTGTTATGCCGCAGTATTAATAGAATAGCAGACGGTTGAAAGGCTGTTCTCTGACTCAATGTGTCACCTTTTTAGACGCAATGGCAGGATTATAACACCATGATGGTGTATTTCCTGGCTATTGGTGCATGACCATCTACGTTCATTAAGGGGCTGGTTTTCAGGCAATCACCAAGAAACTTTGGGGTTGTACGTGAACAGCTTTTCTGTTTTGAGAGACGATTCATCGTTGGATAACATGCTGGAAAATACAAACCATTGACGGGCCATAACTGCCAATTGGATCATTTTCCGTCCTTGTTGATCGATAACAGATTTGGCGCGTCAAAAAAAAGAGCGGGATGTTTTCGGAAATGTTCCATGCCGTTGGAACAGCATTCCCCCCAACAAGAAACTCAAAAGGTAACTTGCCTCCCTGCCCTGTCCTAGATAGAAT
>JAFGLD010000121.1 GCA_016928235.1 Anaerolineae bacterium
AGGCTACAGCCATCGTAGGAGACTGAATGCGGATCGTAGCGGTAGCCGACACCCATACCTTCGAGCGTGATCTGGGCACGCTGCCGGTCGGTGATGTATTCATTCACGCGGGCGATCTCCTGCGCGCCGGGACAGTCGACGAGCTGCAAAGAGTAGCTGCCTGGATTAGAAGCCAACCCCATCCTGTAAAAATCGTGATCGCAGGTAACCACGATTGGTGCTTTGTTCATGATCCGGTTACTGCTCGGTTGACTTTTGGTAGCGATGTGATCTACCTCCAAGACAGCGGGATAAGCATCGATTGTCTCGAGTTCTGGGGAAGTCCCTGGCAGCCGGACTATAATGAGTAGGCATTCAACCTGATGCGGGGGCAAGCACTGGCGGAAAAATGGTCGCTTATCCCCGATGATGTCGACGTCTTAATTACGCACGGCCCGCCGCAGGGCTTTGGGGATCGCGACCCGGTTCCCGATCGTGCCGGCTGTGCGGGCCTGCCAGGTTCATCAAATGCTGACCGCGGCTGAGCCACAGCCGGATAGTTGGGAAACTTGCTGCAGTCTTGCTCGCCGGCCCGGTCTCGATCGGTGATCTGAGTTGCGCTAACCCAATAAGATGCTATCTTGGATTGACGACATCTTCTACCACAAGCCAATTCTCGCAATAGCGCATAACTTGCTATGAGTACGCATAGGATCGATCTCAAATCCTAACCCGGTTGTGCTTGCCGATAGCAAGTTATGCGGTAGTGCCATTAAAAGCATCACTACTCAGCCTGCATCACACCCAAAGAAAGGTATTGAAAAGAGAAAATCATTAAAAATCTCTGCAGGCTCTGCGGTGAAAAAGAGGCAGAAACCAAAAATTGACGAAAGTCCGGCACACAAGAAAGGTAGTAGAAACACTCTATGAGTGCAGTTATTCTAGATGGAAAAGCCATCGCGAAACAGATCCAAGAAGAGGTTAAAGAAGCTGTTGTCAAGATGAAGCAGGAGCGGGGAATAACACCTGGCCTGGCGGCTGTCCTGGTCGGCGAGAATCCTGCTTCACAGATGTATGTCAAGATGAAACGTAACCGTTGCGCGGAGGCAGGCATCGAGTCTTTTGGGTATGAGCTCCCTGCCGATACCAGTCAGAGGGACCTCGAAAAGCTCATCGCGGAGCTAAACGCAAACTCCAAAGTGCATGGCATCCTGGTACAATTGCCGCTCCCCGATCACATCGACTCCGATAAAATCCTACAAGCTATCAGCCTGGATAAAGATGTCGACGGCTTCCACCCGATCAATATCGGCCGATTGGCCATGAAGGGTCGTGAGCCGGAGTTCATCCCGGCGACACCTTACGGCTGCATGGTCTTGCTCCAGGAAGCCGAGAAACTGGTGCCGGGCTTCAAAATATCAGGGGCCAACGCGGTTGTTTGTGGGCGCAGCAATATTGTCGGGATGCCGATGTCCTTGCTCCTGGTCAAGGCCGATGCCACTGTGACCATCGTCCATAGCCGGACAAAAGATATCTCTGAGATCATCGGACAGGCTGATATTGTAATCGGGGCGATGGGGCGCGCCGAGATGATCAAGGGGGCATGGCTCAAAGAAGGAGCCGTCTGTATTGACGTCGCCACCGTCAAAGTCGATGATCCCGCCGCGCCTAAAGGTTATGTGTGGAAAGGTGACATCGAGTTCGAGGTCGCCAAAGAGCGTGTCGCGGCGATCACGCCGGTCCCCGGTGGTGTCGGCCCGATGACCATTGCTATGCTGCTCAAGAATACACTGCATGGAGCAGAAGTAGCCCTGAGATAGCCACATCAACACAGTTTTTCTCATGCTGCCGCGATTTCAGATGGAATCGCGGCTTCTTTTTTGTATGCTATACTAAAAACACTATGACCACAACACTCATCCACAACGCCAGAATGATCGTTACGATGGATACCCGGCGCCGCGAGATCGCCGATGGCGGCATCTTCATCCGTGACAATGTCGTCGAGCAGGTTGGAGCGATGCATGAGCTGCCCACCCAGGCCGACCAGGTCATCGACCTCAGTGGGCACATTGTGCTGCCGGGTCTGATTAACACGCATCACCACCTCTACCAGACGCTCACGCGCGCCGTCCCTGCCGCGCAGGATGCTAACCTGTTCCACTGGCTAAAAACCCTCTATCCCATCTGGGCCAACCTGACGAGCGAAGGCGTCTACATTTCGGCATTGATCGGCATGGCCGAGCTGATGCTCTCCGGCTGCACCACCTCCAGCGATCACCTGTACATCTTTCCCAACGACGCCACCCTCGACGACGAAATCCGCGCGGCAAAAGAGATCGGACTGCGCTTCCACGCCGCTCGCGGCTCGATGAGCCTGGGCGAGAGCAAAGGCGGCCTGCCCCCCGACCGGGTCGTGGAAGATGAAGCCGCGATTCTCAAAGATTGCCGGCGCGTTATCGACGCCTACCACGATTCGGAACCCTATGCCATGCTCCGCGTCGTGCTGGCACCTTGCTCACCTTTCTCCGTAACGGGCACCCTGATGCGCGAGTCTGTCGAGATGGCGAGGCAGTATGGGGTCTGCCTGCACACCCACTTAGCCGAGACGCTCGACGAAGAGCAGTTCTGCATCGAAAAATTCGGCAAGCGCCCGGTTGAGTACATGGAAGAGTTGGGCTGGATTGGGTCGAATGTCTGGCATGCCCACTGTGTCCACATGAGTGAAACAGAGATTGATCTCTTCGGGCGGACCGGGACCGGCGTTGCGCACTGCCCCAGCAGCAACATGCGGCTGGCCAGCGGCATTGCGCCGATCAGGTCGATGCGCGTCCACGGCGTGCCGGTCGGGTTAGGCGTCGACGGTTCGGCCAGCAACGACAGTTCGCATCTGTTGAGCGAGGCGCGCCAGGCCATGCTGCTCCAGCGTGTCGGCGGCGACCCGGCCGGGATGACCGCGCGCCAGGCGCTTGAGCTGGCCACGCTGGGCGGAGCCAGCGTCCTGCGCCG
>JAFGLD010000122.1 GCA_016928235.1 Anaerolineae bacterium
AGGCTACAGCCATCGTAGGAGACTGAATGCGGATCGTAGCGGTAGCCGACACCCATACCTTCGAGCGTGATCTGGGCACGCTGCCGGCCGGTGATGTATTCATTCACGCGGGTGATCTCCTACGCGCAGGGACAATCGACGAGCTGCAAATAGTAGCGGCCTGGATTAGAAGCCAACCCCATCCTGTAAAAATCGTGATCGCAGGTAACCACGATTGGTGCTTTGTGCATGATCCGGTTGCTGCTCGGCTGACTTTGGGTAGCGATGTGATCTACCTCCAAGACAGCGGGATAAGCATCGATGGTCTCAAGTTCTGGGGCAGTCCCTGGCAGCCGGACTATAATGAGTGGGCATTCAACCTGACGAGGGGGCAAGCACTGGCGGAAAAATGGTCGCTCATCCCCGATGATGTCGACATCTTAATTACGCACGGCACGCCACAGGGCATTGGGGATCGCGACCCGGTTCCCGCGCGTGCCGGCTGTGCAGATCTACTGTGTGCTGTGCGACGAGTGCAACCCGCCCTTCATCTGTTCGGACATTGCCATCAGGATGGCGGGCTCTGGCGCATCGACGAGACCTGGCTGGCCAACGTCACAACCTGGGAAAGCGAGCGCAGGTCAACAGTCATCGATATCGATCAGGTGACTCGGCAGGTCAAGCCGGTTGTCATTCCACCGTCGACGCCATAATTGCCTCAGAAGGGTATATCAAGCAAGTACAGCCTCTCTCCAAAGCTTACGATACGTCAAAGGCATCTGGCGGCAGTGTAGCTTCCAGGTCGACTCCTGACCGCACGCGGCAGCGCTCGGCTGTGAGGATCAGCTCGATAGTCGCCATTGTCTCATCGAGCTGGTCTTCCTGGTTGAGAACGATGTAGTCAAACTCTTTGGCGGCGCGGATCTGCTCTTGGGCGGTCTGCATTCGACGGGAGAGAGCGTCGGCATCCATGTGATCGTCGGGGCGCTCGCGGATACGCTCGATCAGGCTGAGTGGTGGGGCGGTAATGAAGATTGTCACGCAGTCTGGGTAACGCTGTTTCAGCAAACGCATCCCATAAATGTCGACTTCCGCGATAACCAGGTGCTTTTCCGGTAGAAGATCTTCGAAGATGTCAGCGGGCATGCTGTAGAGAGAACCCAATCCGTAAACATCATGGCCAACAGTAGTAGCATCAGCCTCCATCAATTTGTCGGCTAATGCCAGCGTGCGAAACTCCTCAGGCGACACAAAATGATATTGCGCATCGGGAACTTCTGCCGGACGACGTCGGCGGGTTGTGTAAGTGCGAACACGATCCATGATAGAGGAATGGTTTGTCAGGAGTCTCTTAATGATGGTATTCTTACCCACGCCGGATGGTCCTGCCAACACGAAGAGTAACCGAGGCAGAGAACCTTGTGTCTGTAAGAGAATGTGCTCGACGTCAGTTAGATGTGTTTCCATGATGTTAAAACCTCTTGGGTAGGGAGTATCTGCGGTACCTGGCGATCAGAGACTGGTCTGTTGTTCATGCAGCCAGACACTGTTCACCGCTCGAATTTCTTACTATAACTGATTGCTGAGTGATTTCGAAAATTATACCACCCCAGGATATCTTACCTGAAATATCAAGCAGGAGATGTAACCAAATATGAAAGTTGTCATTCCAATGGCGGGGTACGGAAAGAGACTCCGTCCTCATACTTATAGCCGCCCCAAACCACTGATCAACATCGCCGGCCAACCGATGCTCCAACATGTCATCGATTCACTCAAGGGGATCGATGTCGACGAATATATCTTCATTGTTGGCTATCTAGGCGATCAGATCGAGGAATATGTCTCTGCAAACTGCGACGTCAAAGCATCATTTGTCACCCAACATGAAATGATCGGCCAGGCCCACGCCATTTACCTGGCGAGAGACTTGCTGCAAGGTCCAACGATTGTCCTGTTTGCCGACACCCTGTTCAAAGCCAACCTGGACCCGATCAGACGCGCCGAAGCTGATGCCCTGGTCTATGTCAAGGAAGTCGATGATCCACGGCGCTTCGGTGTCGTTGAGTTGAACGGCTCAGGCCAGGTGACACGCTTCATCGAGAAACCGGACAGCATGGAAAACAAACAGGCAGTGATTGGGCTCTACTATGTCCGCGATGCCGGTCAACTGTTGAAAGCCATCGAAACACAGATGAAGCGCGAGCAGATGACTAAAGGCGAGTTCTTCGTCGCCGATGCCTGCCAGATCATGATCGACGAGGGCGCGGATTTTCGGACACAGTCGGTGGATGTCTGGCTCGACTGCGGCAAGCCGGAAACCGTGCTCGATACCAATCGCTATCTGTTGGCCAATGGCTTCGATAACAGCTCACAGCTCAAGACAAACAATGTGACAGTCATCCCGCCCGTGAACATCCACCCGGATGCTGTGTTTGAACACGCTATCATCGGGCCACATGCCACAGTAGCAGCCGGCTGTCACGTCAGCTACAGCATCATCCGCGATTCGATCATCGATACCAGAGCAGTGGTTCAACACTCGCTTCTCGATCGCTCGCTGATCGGGCGAGATGCTCGAGTGGTAGGACAGTACAGCACCCTAAATGTCGGCGATGAGTCCTCTATTGTGAGCTTTAGCTGACGGAGAGATAACATGCGTGATTTCGTCTCAGCCCGCGTTAAAAACATTCCCCCCTCCGGAATTCGCCGATTCTTTGATATTGCCGCTACCATGGACGATGTGATATCCCTGGGAGTCGGCGAGCCGGACTTTGTGACCCCTGAGCCACTCGTCGAGGCGGGCATTCGCTCACTTCGAGAGGGCCACACTCACTACACATCGAACTCAGGCATTTTGGAGCTGCGCCAGGCACTGAGCGCGCACCTGAACCGGCTCTACGGCGTCAGCTACGATCCGGAAGATGAGATCCTTCTCACCGTTGGCGTCTCCGAAGCATTGTATCTGGCCATGACAGCTATCCTCGATCCCGGTGACGAGGTAATCGTGGCAGAACCCTGTTTTGTCTCCTTCGCTCCGGAGGTCATGCTGGTGGGCGGCGTGGCGAAGTCCGTTGCGGCCCGTGTTGAAGATGAGTTTCAGGTTACCGGCCAGGCTATCGAAGCAGCCATCACAGAGCGGACAAAAGCTATCTTGCTCAGCTATCCCAACAACCCGACCGGTGCGGTCATGTCCCGGGAGCGGTTGTTAGAGGTCGCCACTCTGGCTGAGAAATACGATCTACTGGTGATCTTCGATGAGATCTACGACCGGTTGGTATACGGTGTAGAGCATATCTGTTTTGCCAGCCTGCCGGGCATGCACAAGCGAACGATCACACTGGGAGGCTTCTCGAAGGATTATGCCATGACCGGGTGGCGGCTTGGCTATGCGGCGGCCCCGGTAGATGTTCTGAGCGCCATGCGCAAGATCCACCAGTACACGATCATGTCGGCCTCTACCATTGCTCAGATTGCTGCCATTACGGCTCTTGAGCAAGGTGAGCCTTACGTCGAGGAGATGCGGTTAGAATATGATCGGCGTCGCCGTTTGATCGTGAATGGATTGAATCAACTGGGTCTGACAACCTTCGAGCCCCGGGGCGCATTCTATGCTTTCCCCTCAGTGGCAACATCAGGCATGAGTGACGAGGATTTCGCCGAGAAGCTCCTGACGGAAGAACAGGTGGCAATCGTGCCGGGTAGTGCCTTTGGAGAGAGCGGAACCGGCTTCGTGCGCTGCTGCTACGCAACCTCATATGAGAAGATCGAGCAGGCACTGGAGCGCATCGAACGGTTCATGCGACGGCATGGATAGCGTTGAGTACCGGCATAGATTCCTGAGAACATCGATTAGTATAGATCCTTGAGATCATCGACCGGTAAAACAATTTGCCCTTCTGAGGTATCTCCCAGCGCAATCACGCTGCGCGGCTCTCGATCGACCATGTAGGCTGTATAGGCCGCTGCCAGAGCGTCGAGCTTATCGTGATCGAGGATGTTTTTCCGGCCGATTTGTCCTGTCTTGACGCGATGCCGTGTCCATTCTTCCAGGTGAGGCATCGGATCCGGCACTTCGATCCCTTCCTCGAACAGGATGAGCTGTCGCTGTAACAGCCCTTCAATGCTCGATTTAGAATAGGGACGCTTTCCGATAAGAGCCAAAAAAACGGCATAGGGGTAAGTTTCCAACATCCGGCGAGAACCTATCCGTGGATATTCGACAAAGTCAGCTTTTCGTAGGCCGTCGTAAATCTGCCAGCCATTCTTGATCCACGAAGGTGCCTTTTCTCGATCTTTAGGTGTGTTATAAAGGGCGATCTTGCGCTTACGTAGCTCGTATTCGCAGACACGGCAGGTGCTGTAGTTAGACCGTTTGGGTTCGAGACCAAGACGGCGTCGATAGTCAGGATCTTCCAGGAGACCCTTGGCCAGTCCGATGGGGGCATCGACTGCACAAACAACTGCCGGATAATTCACAACCGTGTCGACAATCTCTTCGATAGATGCCTTATCCAGCTTCACAATCTTGAGATGTTCGTCCAATATGGCATAGGCACTCAGACGTGCCGCGGCAGGGTCAACACCAATGTAAACGGATGTCTCTGTCATGGTCTGGCTTCACCCCCTTGTGGAGTATCGTTCGTCTTGCTGTCCCATGTATTTGAACATTTTGAACCATATAGACGGTTTTGTCACAAAGCCCATTTCGGCAAGCAATGGAAAAACTGCATCGTGATGACCGCTGCTTGCCAACCGGAGCGTAATCGTCTCGGCATGGTTGGTATTTCCATCCAGAGCTGCTCCTATTGCCGCCAGAACACGTAGATCACCCCACCAGTCTGGCCCACAGGCAAGATAGAGATTGGGATGGGTATGGCATCCGTGCTTGTGAAGATAAGCTACAGACTGGTCATCGATAACGATTAACCAGGCCTTGCCGGATTGATGATGCGGATCGAATTCCAGCAAGCGGGTCGAAACTGGCATATTCCATTCATCGCCGGCGGCAAGGTCAAGTGTTGAGAAGTGATGGTAAGCGCGATTGGCGGTCAGGCCGAGAGCAGGCCGTAGTTGGAATACCCTGTCTCCACCGATCTTGAGCATCTTGTCTTGCTCGTAACACAAAACGCGCCAATGCGCACGTCTATAGCCTTGCTTCTCATACAGGCTGATGGCAGCTTCGTTTAGTCCTGTGACTGTCAACCCCATCCACCGACGATGCAGCTCGACAGCTTTCTCTTCTGCAAATTCAAGCAGGGCTTTTGCAATTCCCTGTCTACGCCAGTTCGGGTGGGTAGCCAGTGTCTCGACATAGAGTATCTGCCGCCAACCACGCAGATACAACCACCCGGCCAACTCCTCACCGACAAATGCGCCATAGCCTGATGTCAGTAGATGATAGTAGAGAGGCAATACACAAATGCGAGCCAGTACGCGCAACATCTTCGACTGTCCCAACCATTTCTGGTGTGCTGCATCGTGCTCCAACATAGAAGACATCAAAACGCCTTCCGACTCGCAGATTTTCCAGAAGGTCAATGGGCAAATACTGAACTCGAACTCGGACATGGTGGTAATGGAAGGCAATGATGTTTCCCCAGCAACGAACTCTATGAATGTCTTCCAGTATACCACAGCGCGTTGTAGACGCATCTTGGAACGCTTTGAATACCTGCCTCACAATCCGTAGGCCTCACCCGCTATCATTTTCAGAGTCTCCCAACATTGCCCCGATCACGTTGGGATGTCCGGCTAGAAATGCCTGGTCAGACATTGGCTTCTTGCCTGCCGGCTGCACTTCTTTCAATTTGTATACCCCTTTGCCTGTCTGGACTGTCAGGCTGTTCTCTTCCAGTGTAACTGTGCCGGGCGGCTGTCCGATATTGCGTCCAGGGCAGGGGCTGCCTTTGACGATCTTGAGTAGCTCGCCGTTCCAAAAGGTGAATGTTCCCGGCCATGGATAGAAGGCACGTACCAGGCGATCGATATCCCCAGACGTCTGCTTCCAATCGATCTGCCCCTCGGACTTTTTGAGGGATGGCGCCAGTGTCACCCCTGCCTCCGGTTGCGGTCGAGGTACTAGATCGCCGGACAGATACCCCGGCAAAATGCCGATTAACATCTGCGCACCCAGTACAGCCAGCTTATCGTGGAGAGTCGCTCCTGTCTCTTCCGCATCGATGGGAATCGCTTTCTGAGCCAGTATGGGGCCTGTGTCGAGCCCGGCATCCATTTTCATGATCGTGATCCCAGTTTCTCGATCGCCGGCCCGGATGGCGTATTGGATCGGTGCAGCGCCGCGCCAGCGCGGCAGCAGCGAAGCGTGGACGTTGATGCATCCATGCAGCGTCATCTCAAGCGCAGGTCGGCGCAGAATCTGACCAAACGCTGCCACTACCATGATATCAGGCGACCATGATCGCAAATGCTCGATAACGGTGGAATCTCGCAGAGATTCTGGCTGCAAGATAGGCAAATCCAAAACCTCAGCGTGTTGCTTGACTGCCGAAGCGATGACGCGCTGTCCGCGTCCGGCAGGCCGATCAGGCTGAGTGACCACCCCTACGACATCCACAGATGGACAATCGATGAGAGCTTGAAGAATAGGTACGGCAAAATCAGGCGTACCCAGGAAGATAGTTCGTGCCATGGTAAGAGTCTCCCCATAGAACCGGGCGATGAGCGATGAAAATAAATATTCCCCTACACGTTAGATATTATCAAGATTTGCGCTCCAGTAGCGCAATAACGCCAACACAAAAACCGCAGTAGCGCAAAACTTGCTATGTTCTTGCCATAGTCTTGTGTGAATAACACCTCGCTCGTGCTGTCATTCCCGTGAAAACGGTAATCCATAAGCGCCAAGTGGATTCCCGCTTTCGCGGGAATGACTAAAGAGGGTGTCTTCATAGCAAGTTATGCGGTATTGCCAAAAACCTTTCCCTCAATTGGAAAATTTAATCATGAGAATGTCCACTATTATAATCGGCCTCAGCAAGTCGTGAGATCGGCTGCCCAGTAGTACCTTCTGTTGTATAAACACCTGATATTTCACCTGGCACGTATAATCATCGTCCATGGCTACCATATTCATTCCAAAATCATCTCAAAAACACCTTATAATCACCCTTAAAGACTACGGGCGGAATGTGTCAAGAGTGAACAGCGAAAGGTTGACAGAGTATTGAACTTGAGTATAAGGCTGGGAGGTGAGGTTTTCGGCACAATCGCAGGCTATCTTGGCCGGCCTCGGTGTTTCCGGGTGCTACACCCTATGCTTCTACTTTTCTACACTCTATGATAAAGTGAACAGCAAATACTGCCTAATAGAGTGCCCCAGGAAAGTTTTGCACAACAGATGATGGGCGCAAGTTATCGACGGGCACATGGGTCATTGTCCATGATGAGAGCCTGGGCCACCCATCCCAGGCAGGACTGCTCACATTTTAAATAGTCATGTGTCTCTTGTTACCTGGTTCTGTGTTAAAGAAATACATCCGGATGGCTATACTCATATCCGGAAATCGGAACTGCTTTTGAATTTCGATGGAGGTTGAAGTGAGCCGCAAACTGTTATTGATTTCGCTGATGTTGATTGGTGTTGGAATGGCTGTGTCTTGCAAGCTTAACCAGCCCGCAGTCAGCCCAACCTCTGAAGTGGGTATGCCCAATCCGGCATCTGTGTTTTGCGAGCAGAACGGTGGCAAGCTGGACTTTGTTCAGGATGCATCGGGTGGGGTCGCTGGTGTATGTGTATTCCCTGACGGAAGTGAGTGTGAAGAATGGGCCTACTTTCGTGGAGAATGCCAACCGGAGGTCGCAGCAGAGACGCTTGAGCCTGCTGCCCCTGCGTATATGCCGGTTACTCAGGATGTTTGCCTGATCATCCAGGAGTTGGCGACCCAGGCGGTTGGACTTACCTTTTCGATGGAAGCCAATGCGCCATTCACTGATTTCCTGACCGGCGAGACAGGTCAGGGGTGCACGCTGACAGCCGCGGCTACTGGAGCACAGCTTTCTGATCCTGATTCGGTGCTGTCTAGCCTGGTCGATGGAATGTTGGGTTGGACCGAGCTACCAGACTATCAGGCCAATGGCCCAACCGGAGCAGCCACTGCGATGATGCGAGATATGGGCTTGATGTTGATCCGGGTTGAGTGGACACCCTCGCCGGAAGTACAATGCCCGGCCGATCAGCCAATCTCGGAATGTGGCCTCCTACCAGAGCAAAAACTGTATACCGTTCAGATTCAAGCCGCCATGAAATAAGGAGCGGATGATGTGTGCCTGATCACGCAGGTTGTTTTTTAGAGAACATAGCCCGCTTACTGCGTCAAACCGGGAACGGCCGCCTTAGCCCAAATCTCATTCGTTCGCAGGCCAGGCGATTCGGTGCGAATCGCCTGGCCTGTCTACGTGCAATGATGCTTGGGTGTGATGTCGGCTCCACACTGTGTGCAGAACCGCGGCGGCGGCACCATCTCGCCACAATGTGAGCATCGATGCGGCATGACCAGATATGGCGGGCAAACGTGCGGCTGATGTTCCGGCGGACAGTGATGGAGGGGGGTAATCTCTCCTCCGCAGCGTTCGCAGAAACGCAACGCCGGCAGGAGCTGATTGCACCGATTGCAACGTTCCAGGGGCAGCGACGGGCAGACATGGACCGGATCGGCACGTGGAACGTGGGTGGGCGGCGCGGCCTTACAGCGATGAGAGGCAACGATCTCCCCTCCACAGGTCGCGCAGAAGCACGTGGCTGGCAGCTCCTCGCCACAGGCCAGGCATCGACCTGGTGGTGGAATGGGTGGGCAGACATGCGGCAGCGGGTGTGGCACACAGGTATGCGGAACAGAGGTATCAGCGCCGCAGTGTTCGCAGAAGCTAGGCGGCGGAATACTCTCCCCACAATGAGGACACACCTGGCCTGGACGTGGCAGACAGTGATGCTCTAAGGTATCGTCAGGCATTTCATTCGCTCCTTCGAACATATTCCGGTACATTCTATACGCATTTATTCCGGATCGAGTTCCATAGACACGCCATGATCAAGCATATGACAAACTCTGCGTCACTCCATAATGCACTCGTTGCCTGGTTTGTGGCAAATCGGGAAGATCTGCCCTGGCGACACAATCGCTCCCCTTATACAGTCTGGCTCTCCGAGGTGATGCTCCAGCAAACTCAGGTCAAGACCGTTATTCCATACTACGAGCGATTCTTGGCACGTTTTCCGGACATCGGCACATTGGCAAGAGCGCCTCTAGATGATGTACTCAAAGCCTGGGAAGGCCTCGGCTATTATAGCCGCGCGCGTCACCTGCATCGCGCTGCCCAGGTGATCGTGGATGAGCTTGATGGACAATTCCCTTCTACCATGGCAAGCCTTCTCAATCTGCCGGGCATTGGTCGATATACCGCCGGCGCTATCGCCAGCCTGGCTTTCGAGCAGGATGCTCCAGTGCTGGATGGAAATCTGATGCGTGTCCTGACCCGCCTTTACAACATCGTCGATGATGTTACCCTGCAACAGACAAAGCGTAGTCTGTGGGATCTGGCTGCGGAAGTGCTCCCATCGGGACGCGCCGGGCTGTGGAACGAGGGTCTGATGGATCTGGGCCGGCGTATCTGCACACCCAAATCACCGCGCTGCGATGTGTGCCCGCTGACCCAACACTGCCAGTCCAGACAGATTGGAGCCCAGGAATATCGTCCTGTCCGCAGCCGGAAGGCAGCCACGCCACACTACGATGTGACTGCTGCAGTTATCCACCAAGCAGACGGCCACATCTTGATTGCCCGGCGGCCAATCGGAGGGATGCTGGGTGGGCTGTGGGAGTTTCCCGGCGGCAAGCAGCAGCCCGACGAGACTCTGCCTGAATGCCTGCGCCGCGAGATTCGAGAAGAATTGGGAATCGAGGTTGACGTGGGGCAGCAGATCGCGTCCATCAAACATGCCTATACCCATTTCCGCATCACGCTGCACGCCTATATATGTACTCATATCAGCGGAACCCCCCAGTCCATCGAATGTGCTGATTGGGCTTGGGTGACGTTGGATGACCTCGATAACTATGCATTTCCGGTAACCGATCGTAAGATCATTGCTATATTGAGAAACCCTCAGATTACAACCTCCGATTGAGCAAAGAGAAATTATGTCGACCGGCAACGAAGAACCGAAAATCTCTTCCTATCTGAAACCTCCCCGAGAAGATACGCCCCTGCGGCGGCGTGCCCGCCAGCGAGCGCAGCACGCACAACGCGCGCAGCGAGCACCCAGATATCGAACATCATTTCTGCCTCCACTCTGGATCTTGCTGGCGGCCGGTGCTTTTCCTCTTCTGTTTGTCTTGAGTATGTTCTGGCTCCGGCAAGCACAGAAAGAGAACGGGCAGGCATCAAACGCTGTCCCTTCAGAGCGATTCGTGGTAACGGCTACCCTGGAGGCAACTTCTATCATTCCCTCCTCGTTCTACGAATGGCTTACGGCAACGCCGCCTTCTGCGCCGACACCCACACCGACCATCGTGATGGAGTTTCAGCATTTTGCCTCAGCAACTCCCAGCTTCTCGCTGTACAACAGCGATATTGTGTTTGTCTGCTACGTCAACGAATCAGATGAGATTTGTGTGATGAAAGCAGATGGTTCCGGCTTGAGGCAGATCACCGACCGACCTGGGACAGATTGGTATCCTTCCTTTTCGCCGGATGGACGATCAATCATTTTCTCATCCCAGGGAAGAGGCGATTTCAACATCTTCAGAATGGATCTCAACGGCGATGACCTTCAGCAGCTAACCCATAACATGGGAGATAATTATGCTCCGGCACTATCTCCCGATGGTACACGTATTGTCTTTGCATCGACCTCCGGCGGCGGACAGAATATCTGGGTGATGAATCACGATGGCTCCAATCCTATCCGGTTGACACATGATACCAGAGACGATGTCGACCCGGTTTGGTCACCCGATGGACAGAGGATCTCATTTACATCGACCCGGCACAGCGCGGGTGATCTGATGGTCATGAATGCCGACGGCTCGAATCTGCGCCAGGTGACACATGGCATCAGCGTCGAGGGTCGCAACGATTGGTCGTCGGACAACCGGTATTTGACCTTTTATGCAGGTCCGGCAGGAGACAAGGATATTTATCTGGTGGATGTCGATTGCATGAGTATTGATGGAGGATGTGGGCCGGATCAGATTCGAAAGCTCACCCATGGCGGCAACAACAAGGGGCCCGGATTCTCCCCGGACGGCCAGTGGATTACCTTTGCCTCGCAGTATGATGGCGATAATGAGATTTTCATCGTGCGGATTGACGGCACTGAGTTGTACCAACTCACGGCAAACCGCCGCGCCGATTGGCAGCCTCGATGGGGATGGCAGCCGTAAGAGACAAAATGCGGTCATCGAAAGGAAGAAGATTTGCGCTTTCCACCCATCCTCTAATCTCTGGCCCCCAAAACCCGACCTGCGATCATCGCCTGCACTAAGATCGCCGTCAACTCCTTGGTGTCCGTCTCCAATTCTCCCGGCGGCCCAATGCATGCCGGGCAGCCATCGATGCACGGGCAGTCACTCACCATATCGAGCGCGCCCTTGAGTAAGTAGCTGTGCAGATCGTAAAGCTGCTCAGACAATCCAAGCCCGCCAGGAATATGATCGTAAATCGTAATGGTAGGCAGCCCGGTATGGATCGATTTCTGCTCGCTTACCACACCGATATCGCCGGGGGAGCACATCAAGAACAACGGAGCCAGGTTGTGTAGGATAGTTGCCAGACCGGCCAGCGCACTCCGGGCGTGCCGGATAGCCTCGACGGTTCGATGGCAGTTTGGACACAGCGTTGTCAGATTGTCGAGATGATTAGCTTCCTGGTAGGCTTCATTTTTCCCTGGAATATAGCCAAACTCACGAAACGGCCGGATGTGATGGACATCGTGCTGGCGTCTCTCGTGCTCCGGTGTCTTGCAGTGAGCGCATCGAAAGCCGTCACGTGCGCGGGCTTTGTCACGCTGCTTCGACCAGTCAGGGCCGTAGTCGTTGGGCTTCAGCAGGACATTGTCTGTCACCATTTCGGTGACCAGTTCAGGTGTCAGAACAATCCAATAGGCAGTTGTCTCGAACTGCTGGGGTGGCAGGATAATTTCGCCGAAGCCCAGAGTCTCGTGCGTGTAACGTCTGACAGAACGGTAGCCTGTTGCCCGGTGTGTCACGATGGCCCGTCCGTGTGTCTTGATACAGCCACCGACCGGCTCAGATGCATACTCCTCCTCAATCTGAACCGATGTTGATGAGCCGGCTACCGTGTAGTAGTCCACTTCGATTCGCCGGGCGTAGGCAATCCCGTTTTCCCAATCCAGCTTCTCGATGATGAACTGCCGACCTTCATGAAGATAGATCGCTCCATCGTAGACCACAGCCGGCGCGCTTTCTCGATCGACCTGGCCGATGACCTGCGGCAGCCCATCCGAGCAATCCTGGATCGCAATCGTTTGGCTACTTACCGTTCGCAGACTCATGGCTGCTGCCGGGTAATCACCCACAATCCAACGATAGGTCAAGCCATCAGTGTGTATTTCTCCTTCCATTGCCAGGAGATTCAAGATGCTGTCGGCATCCTCGAAGCTGCCAAAGGCTTCGTGACGCTCGAAGGGCAGCTCGTACACAGCGCAGCGCAGATGATTAACCAGAATCGCCAGGTTGTCCGGGTTGAGCAAGGCCCTCTCCGGCGGCTGCTCGAAGAGAAATCGGGGATGCCTGACAACATACTGATCGAGCGGCATGGCAGATGCGACCAGTATGCCCACTGAGACATCCGACCGGCGGCCGGCGCGGCCAAGCTGCTGCCAGGTCGAGGCAATTGTACCCGGGTATCCTGCCAGTATGGCCGTGCCGAGCGAGCCGATATCGATACCTAGCTCGAGGGCGTTTGTAGCGACCACAGCGCGCACTTCGCCATCGCGTAGTCCGCGCTCTATCTCTCGTCGCTCCAACGGCAAATAGCCCCCGCGGTAGCCGCGAGCGCCCACTGGCGCCAATCCTCCTTGAGCGATCACGTCCTTAATATACCCAAGCAGGATTTCGGTGCTTTGGCGCGTGCGAGCGAAGATAATTGTCTGAGCGCCTGCCGCCAAGCATCGCCCAGTGAGCGTGCTCGCCTCAAGCAAGTAGCTCCGCCGCAGCCCCGAGCGCTCATCTAGCACCGGCGGGCTGTACAGTATAATATTCCTTTCGCCAGTGGGCGATCCGTCCGCGCAAACCAGCGCCACCGGCGCCTCGATCAATCGCTCAGCCAGAGCGCCGGGATTTGCCACCGTAGCGCTCGAGCAGAAGAAGAGCGGCTCGCTGCCGTAGAATCGACAGATACGACGCAAGCGGCGTATCACGTTTGCCACATGACTGCCAAAAACACCACGATAGGTATGCATTTCATCCAATACCACCAATCGGAGGTTACTAAAGAATGTTGACCACTGAGTGTGGTAAGGCAAAATGCCCATATGCAGCATATCGGGGTTAGAGATCAGTATGCCCCCGGCTCGCCGGATACGAGTTCGGTGGCTTTGGCGGGTATCGCCATCATACAGGTTGTGCGTGATGGGGATTTCCGGGGCCAGTGTCTCGATCAAACCTGACAATGCTATATCCTGGTCTTGTGCCAGAGCCTTGGTAGGGAACAGATAAAGAGCCGTAGCTCCCGGCTTTTGGAGAATAAATTGCAGCGTCGCGAGGTGATATGCCAACGATTTGCCAGATGCTGTTCCCGTCGCCAGGACGACATTTTGTTCATTCAACGTCGCCTCGACAGCCAGAGCCTGGTGCGTATAGAGTGGAGAGAGTCCTCGACGATGGAGCATCTCTACCAGTTGTTGATCCAAGGAGGATGGAGGATCTGCATACTGCGCCGGACGCGCGGGTATGCGTTCCCAGGCAGTGACGTTGGACATAAAACCCTGGTCAAGGCGGAGTTGATCGATGAGAGTTTGCAGGCTCATACCCCTAGTATGGCAAACAGAACGAATGTTTGCAAGGGCAACATGTTATTGTTTTGTTATAATGTTGTTATGTCTGCGCGTGCTCACATAGCGCTGAATGCTCACTTGCTTTCTGGGACTGCTTCGTATCGTAGCGCGGGGATCCACCGGTATCTGTACCATACTCTGGCTTTCTTGCCTGACATCGATCCAGACCTGGCGTATACACTGTTCGTAGGCAGGGGTGAAATCCCGGCCTCACAGAAGTGGGTCGTTCGGCGCTCACGTTTGTTAAACGAAAACCCTATGTGGCGGATCGTGTGGGAACAGATTGTTGCGCCATTAGAGCTTGTGCGCGCCCAACCCGATCTCGTTCATGGCATGGCTTTCGCGATACCTCTGTTGTGGCGTAAACCATGTGTGGTGACCATCTTCGATCTGAGCTTTTTGCGTTACCCGGAGCGATTGAGTGCCGGTCGCCGTCTATATCTAAGCACGATCACCCGTCTCTCTGCACGGCAGGCCCGCCGTGTGATTGCCATCTCGGAAAGCGGGAGAGCAGAGATTGGCGCTTTGTTGAACATATCGGACAAAAAGATTGATGTGGCAATGCCGGGCGTTATGCCGGATTTTAAGCGGTTGCCGGCCAAACAGGTAGCTGCATTTCGACAAGGGCACCGGCTGCCGGATCGATTCGCTTTATACGTCGGGACAATCGAACCCCGAAAAAACCTTGACACACTCTTACGGGCTTACCGGCAGTTGCCGGTTCGGCAGGATGTTAAGCTAGTGTTGGCCGGCGGGAAAGGCTGGCAGTCAGAGCAATTGGAAGCCCTGATCGAAGAGCTTGATCTGGCTCAGGACGTGATCATGGCAGGCTATATCGATAACTGCGATTTGCCGTTGTGGTACAATGCTGCGGAAGTATTTGTCTACCCTTCTGTGTATGAAGGGTTTGGAATACCGGTGCTGGAAGCTATGGCTTGCGGTCTGCCGGTTGTTGTCTCGGACTCGTCATCGCTGCCCGAAATTACAGGGCTACATGGTTTATTGGTGCCGCCCACTGAGGTAGAGGCATGGAGCGATGCGCTGGCAAGAATAGTAACAGAGCCCGATCTCCGGGCTGAGTTATCGACAAAAGGGCAAGAGCGGGCACAACATTTTACCTGGCAAAATACGGCACAGAAGACGGTTGAAGCCTACCACAAGGCATTGGATGATTAGCGATGACAAGGCACATCACACACGAGAGATTGAAGCTGGCAGGCATAATCGCCCTTGATGCCGTTTTGATCAATATCGCTTTCGTCATCTCATATATCTTCCGATACAGGTGGAATCTGCCTTATCCTGTCGATGCACGCTACGATGCGCCTTTTTATCCCTATATTCCTTTCTCGATCATGCTGACTGCTTTCTGTTTGGTTACGTATCGATTGAATGGTCTATATGACAACCGGAGAGGGCGTCGATGGTTAGATGAGATCTATCCCCTGTTCAGCGGGACTACCGCCGGCATCCTGATCGTCATGGCGATCACCTTCTTCGTCCAGCCTTTGGTCTATTCACGCGGCATGTTGACGCTGGCCGGCTTCACCATTGTTGGCCTGCTGAGTCTGGCACGCCTGATCAGCCTGGAGATCGCAGCCAGCCTACGGCGGCACGGCATAGGAGTCGAGCAGGTCTTGATTGTTGGGGCGGGTGAAGTTGGCCGCGCTGTTATGCGCAGCATCCTGGCCGATCCCGCGCTGGGTTATAAGGTCCTCGGATATGTCGACGATGATCCGCACAAGGGCGACGGCAGTCTGGGGCGATTCAAAGGGCTGGGCGGCCTGGATAAACTGCAAGACATCATTGCCTCAGAGCAAGTTGATGAAGTGATCATCACATTGCCCTGGATGTATCATCGAAAGATCATCCAGATCATCGATGAATGTGAGCGGAAAGATGTTCAGGTACGCGTGGTGCCGGATATGTTCCAGCAGCGTATGCGCTCTGTCGACTTGATCACACTGAGCGGCATCCCGCTGATCGGGGTCAAGTCTGGACACATGTCGTCTTCCGCTCTGTTGGCCAAACGGGTCGTCGAGCTGACGATTTGTATTGTCTCCTCCCCTATTTTGGCGATCATCTGCGCGCTTGTTATATTGGCAATCAAGCTTGATTCACCGGGCCCAGCCATCTTCAAGCAGCGGCGTGTCGGTAAAGACGGCTATGAGTTCGATATCTACAAGTTTCGTTCGATGGTCAATAACGCCGACGAGCTCAAAAGCAAGCTCAAGGAGTTGAATGAGGCTGACGGCCCACTTTTTAAGATCAAAGACGATCCCCGGATGACACGTGTTGGGCGGTTTCTCCGACGCACAAGCATTGATGAGCTACCCCAGGTGATCAATGTCTTGCGGGGCGAAATGAGCATTGTGGGTCCGCGTCCGGGGACCCCCGAGGAAGTAGCCCAATACGAACCATGGCAGAAAACACGAATTTCCACCAAACCTGGGCTCACGGGATTGTGGCAAGTTAGCGGGCGAAGTGATATACCTTTTGATGAAATGTGTTTGTTGGATATTTACTATATTGAGAACTGGTCTTTAGGATTGGATATTCGTATTATGTTGCAAACTATTCCGTACATTTTGTTAGGTAAAGGAGCTTACTAGGTGATGCGCGCATTCCCGTTGTTTTCGCCATTCAGCTTCGACCTGACACTGGCATCTCCATCAGTCCTGGAGATCGACAGTACCGAACAGGCAGATATGCTTGAGTTTCTTAAAAGTCTGATACGGACACCAGGGCTTTCCTCCCACGAAAAAGATGTCGCTCAATTGGTCGAACAACATTTACGTTCCGGCGGAATTGAGAGCATTGAACGCGATCCTGCCGGCAACGTCATTGCCAGAATTGGGAATGGCAATGGCCCAACATTGCTCTATGACGCTCACATGGATACGGTTTACCCATCTGATGAACCTTGGCCCCACGATCCGCGCTCCGCAGTTGTAGAAGATGGCATCTTGTATGGTCTTGGAGCCTGCGACATGAAAGGCTCCATAGCCGCAATGGTGTATGCTGCCAGACAATTGGCTCAAATGGAAGCGGAGCTGAGCGGAAATCTGGTGTTGGTATTTGTTGTACAGAAGGAACCTTGCGAGGGTTGTGCTCTGAAATATGTTGTTGAAAACCAGAATATTACGCCGGATTGGGTGGTATTGGGTGAGCCAAGTAACCTGGATATCATGCGGGGGCATCGAGGACGGGTGCTCTTCAAAATAACCGTCCAGGGAAAGAGCAGTCACGCTGCTAATCCGGATATGGGGATCAATGCCGTCACAGCAGCTGCCCGGCTGATCTTTAGCATCGAGTTATTGGCTGCCGATCTGCCTGCCGATCCTTGCCTCGGCTCAGGAAGCATTGTCGTTACCAACATCGAGAGCCACTCAGTCGGCGTGAATGCTATTCCCCATACCTGCAGCTTCGATGTCGACCGCCGCCTGACGCTTGGCGAAACGATCACGCGTGCGCAGGCACAGATCGAAAGTGTCATTCGGCGAGAAGGCATTCAAGCAACAGTCGAGATTGTTGACTACCAGACCACAACCTACACCGGGCACGAATTTAATGTACACGCCGCCTTCAATGCCTGGTCGATTGACGAAAACAACCCACTTGTCCTGACTGCTGATAGCGTTGTCCGTTCCGTTCTGGGCCACAATCCCAAGATCCACCATTGGCAATTCTCAACTGATGGGGTTTATAGTATGGGCGAGGCCGGTATTCCGACCATAGGGTTTGGCCCTGGCGATCCGAAGTACGCGCACACGACCGAGGAACATGTTCGCCTGGATGATGTTGTACAGGCAGCACAAGTGTATATGGCATTAGCTACACAATTGCTCAGTAAGACTACCAAGTAATATTAAGCTAAGCCAGGGGGGATAGAGCGATGAATGAATGGCTTGAGCGGCATACAACCTTCGTATTAAGCCTGGTAGGCTTGCTAGTAGCCACAGGTGTCGGTCTTTTTACCCTCAAGTGGCAGCCGGTCGAGCCCATTCGCATCGAGCCTCCCTTACCAACGCAGACACCTGAGCCCATCCGTGTCTATGTCAGTGGGGCCGTTGCTGTGCCTGATGTTTACACGCTGCCGCCAGGCGCAATTGTGCGAGATGCGATACAGGCGGCCGGTGGTCCTGCTGCCGGCGCTGATATTAGCCTCATCAACCTGGCTCAGGTTATTCAAGATGGTATGCAGGTCTATGTTCCAATGGCTGGTGAGGCAGTCGTCCAGCCTATGCGCTCCTTGCCTGCATCGCAGCCTGAAATGACTGTTAACGATGCGCCCAATGGCCCAATTGTCAACATCAACACCGCGACACAAGCGGAACTGGAGACGCTGCCGGGAATCGGCCCGGCCATTGCAGGACGTATTATCGAATACCGTGAGAGCCAGGGGCCGTTCAACAGCATCGAAGACATCATGAACGTCTCCGGGATTGGGCCGGCCACCTTTGAGAAAATGAGAGCGCTCATTACGGTCAATTGAGACTCTTTTACACCTATAGGTTTCCATCTATGATTACCAGCACAGCCAATGAGCGCATAAAATTTGTGCGCTCTTTACAAGAACAAAGACGCGCGCGGCACAAATCGGGCAAGTTTGTGCTAGAGGGTGCTAATTTGATCAGTGAGGCAATCCTCTCCGGGAGTCCAATCGAAGATGCCTTTTATACCGATGATTTTATCGCCACCCCGGACGGTACAGCGGTACTAGACGGCTTGAGCCAGGCAGGCGCCGTACTGTTGGCAGTAAGTGATGCTGTCATGCAGGCTATGAGCGATACAAAAACGCCCCAGGGGATACTGGCTGTGCTCCCCACCCCCCGCCTGGCACCTCCTGCTGAATTGACATTTGCTTTGGTGATCGATGCTGTCAGCGATCCTGGAAACATGGGCGCGATCATGCGCGTGGCCGCGGCAGCAGCCGTCCCTGTCATGCTCGTGACCACAGGAACCGTCGACCTGACCAACCCCAAGGTAGTGCGCAGCGCGATGGGAGCACACTTCCGGTTGCCTGTGCAAATGTTGAGCTGGGAGGGTGTTGCCGGCCGGCTGACCGATCATGTCATCTTCATCGCTGAGTCCAGGCATGGCGCGCCGTACTATCAGGTAGACTGGAGCCAGCCGAGCGCCCTCATCGTCAGCGATGAAGCGCACGGCCCCAGTCCGGAGGCTCTCCAACTGGCACATGCCCGTGTTACCATCCCAATGCCTGGCGGCATGGAATCTCTTAATGTGGCCATAGCCTCCAGTATCCTGATCTTCGAAATGCTTCGCCAGCGCAGCCAATCTCTTTAATCTGGAATGGTACAGTGAATATTCGTTCGGTGACAGCATTCGCCGACATGCATTATCCGCTCGATGAAGAGCCCCTTCTTGAAATTTGCCATGTTGTCTCTTCCTGTCGCGATGCGCTCACCTCGGCAGGCTTCGCGGTTCAGACAACCCGGTTGGCTACTCAACCGTTTCCTGCCATACTCGAAGGTTCCAAGATCCGGCAAGCGATTCCCCTGGCCAGGATGCTGGAAACGATTGCTCATGATGTCTGCTTTGACTATGTTGCACTGGGGCCCATCCGCCTGGATGATCCGGTTGAATATATCAAGGCCATTCCCGACATCTTGAACGAGACCGAAACCGTCTTTGTCTGTCTCGAGATTGCCAACCGATCAGGTGGTATCGACCTGAAACGCAACCTGCTGGCTGCCAATGTCATCCGGCAGGTTGCTTATCTGCAAGAGGATGGCTTCGCCAATCTCCGGCTGGCCGCTCTCGCCAATGTCGGGCCATGGTTCCCATACTTTCCGACAGCCTATCATGGTGGCGGCGCACCGCGCATCGCATTGGCCATCGAAGGCGCCGATCTGGCCATCATGGCATTCCGAGAGGCTGCTACTTTAAGAGATGCCCGCGTCCAGTTGATCTGGAGCATCGAGTCGCTGGCAGCCAGGATGGAAGAGATTGTCTGCCAGTCGCTGAAGCATTCCACCCTATTGTTTCAGGGGATCGATTTCACGCTTGCTCCCTACCCTGAAGACGCACGCAGCATTGGAGCAGCCCTCGAATACCTGGGATTGCCGGCTTTTGGCACTCCGGGGTCTCTAATGGTGTCTGCCTTTCTCACTGACACGTTGGATCGCGCCCGGTTCACACGCACCGGGTTTTGCGGATTGATGCTTCCGGTGCTGGAGGATACGCGGTTGGCCGCCCGTGCAGCAGAGAATACACTCCGCGTTTCCGACCTGCTGGCCTGTTCCGCAGTATGTGGCACAGGGCTCGATACCATCCCATTACCAGGCGATATCGATGAGGGAAAACTGGCCGCTGTTCTCATGGACGTCGCCGCGCTGGCTCTTCGATTAGACAAACCACTAACCGCCCGTCTGATGCCTTTGCCGGGCAAACAAGCAGGTGATCCGGTAACCTTCGATTTTGAGTATTTTGCCGACAGTCGGGTAATGACTATAGATGGAGATGGAGTGGCTGGTCTACTTCAACACGATCAGAACATCGATATTCAGTCACTTCTTGGCAGGCAGCAGACCAGCCGCTCATGATAAATCTGGTTTTTCAGGCCGCAGGTCGTTTTTTGGCTTGCTTTTCATCGCTAATCCCCAACCAGAAGTGATTGGGTAATACCATATTGTTGGCGCGTATATCTAATCCAATTCGATCCTGCGAATCGCTCAATAACATTGATGGATGGACATAGCACGTTGTAGGTGTCATACCATATTTGGTCTCATAATGTCTGACAGCCCGTTCAATTTTAATCGCGAGATCACGTTGAGCACTATCATCAAACCATAACATTCCAACCTGCATCATCTGTTCTCCTGCTTACAATTACAATCAGTTATGCTATCTCTTATGTTCTAATATTATACCAGAATTAAGTCTCGCCAGTCAAACATATGTACTCATTCATCCGAAATATTACCGAGGCGGAGATATCCAGGCTAACGAACTGCAATCCGTGTCAGCAGTAAGCGACCGGATCCGAAATCGTCTGCATTGCTGATAGAGGATCGCCGGTCTGTGGCAGCATCGTAGATGCCCACCAGAAGCAGATACTCTCCAGCCGGCACATCGGCCGGGATGGCCAACAGCAGCATGTCGCCGATACTCTCGCCCGGCTGCCATACCCAGAAGGGATAAGTGCCCTGGAGAGGTGTGCTGTCCACCTGTGCAATAATTCCTTCTGCCGCGTTGGCATTGGCCGGATCAACGAGGTGAGCAAAAATCCGTAGATCGGCGCGGGATGGATCGAGCACCTGCCAGTATAGTGTCAGCGACAACGTGTCGCCTGGCACAACGGCCGTCTCCGACAGATCATATCCTCGTAGCTGTGCTACATCATCAAATGTCGCCCGGAGGACATTTTTTGGCTGAGGAATCACTACATCGATCTCACCGCCCTGGTAAGCCCAATAGTAAAACGGACTGTAGCGTGTCTCTGGACCGGCATCGAACATCTCCTCAACTGCAATATCGATGTGTGTGCGATTACCGATTATCAGATTGGCTGGGATGAGATAGGTACTCTCGATCCACTCACCGGGGACAGCCGGCAATCGCCACTGACCGGCATCGCTGCCGTTAACATGAACACGCAGAATCGTATCGGAGGCCTGATGCAGACGTCCAACGAGTATCAGGGGTTGGTTGGGGATGCTCTGAAGGCTGAACGATTCGCCGCCGGTCATCAGGCGACCGCCATCGGCCAGGATGATCGAGCCGTCTGCGCGGTAGCGCATCTGCCTGGCATCGCTGGGAAAGCCAGGGGGAATACCCTGGTTATGCCAGGTGTAGCCATGCGCTAATTCATCGGACAGGTTAGCCACATCGAGCCGGTCAACCATCTCCCACCCATCGAGTCGATTCAGGATATTGGGCTGTTGGGGAAAATTGGCCAGTTCGACACCTGACCAATCAGGCCGGGTGATTACCTGGGTGTCTGCGGCACTGACATAGAGAGAAAGCCGCTGGGGAGAAACGCGGAACAACTCCGGTCCCAGCAGCTCTTGCGTATAAGGAGAGCCAAAATAGGGCGGCGCGGCATCGGGATAGGCAACGTAATAGTCCGGTTTGGCAATCTCCAATTCCTCATAGATACTGCCGGGGCCGTTGCGGTAAACCTGTGCCATGCCGGGCTCAGTCAGGCCTATGACATCTACAATATCACGCTCACCTATGAAGCGTATGGCGCCTGCGTCAGGCGTGACGACGCGTGAGCCGGGATCGGTATGCTGGCGCAGCCACTCAGCCAGACGTATTTGCATGGCGGCGGTGGTAGCTGTATCCAGCGCCATCGCATGTCCGAATGCACTGGTATTGAAGACAGCCCATGTGACAGCTAACAGGCACAGACTGCCCTGCATGAGCCACACGCCATGGTTTCCCAAGCGAGGAATCGCTATCCCGGCGATCCAGGCAGCTGCTATCGTGATGGCTATCAGTAATGCCGGATAAAAATGTATCTGGTAGCGATAGTTATGTGACGTTGCGTTCTGCATGGTTGTAGTCGCCAGCAATCCCAACACTGTCCAGCCCAGACAAACAATCGCTAACCGCCGGATATCAGGGGCACCATGCTTCCAGAGCATCGTCAGACCCATCCCGGCGAGAACTTGTGCCAGTGGTAGGGTATGCCAGATGCCATCAGAGGAAAGTCCGCCAAATAGCCGAACGAACAACTCGTAATTGGTTGAGACTATCCTTCCCAACACATAGTTGAGATCGAATGGAATGAGCGTAAATAGCGACTTAGCCTGCAAGCCGCTTGATCCAACCGACTGGGTCAGAAGATAGTTCATGACGAATGGGACTGCGGCAGTAATGAGCGGAGCCAGTGCCAGGAGTTGCCGCCTAACACGTTGGCTGCTGGTAGCCGGGTCCTTTATCAGCCATTCACTTGCTAATACAATAACGCCAAGGATCAGCATCTCTGGACGTGTGAGAGCCGCCAGAGAAACAAACATCGATGTCAGACCTGGCCGGCTTGTGGCGATGGACCACATCGCTCCAACGATCAGCATGATCAGCAAACCAAGCTCCATGCCACTGAAGAATCCCCAGGATATCCACCCGCTCCCTACGAACAGGATACCTGCCAGCAGACCAACATATGAAGGTGACACAGACGGCAAGAATAGGCGTGCACCTGCTGGTGTTGATTGAATGCCTTTGAACAACCTTCGACTGGTATCGGCTAGAAGGGTTGTGCTGATGATGTACAACAAACTGCCCAGGCCCAGCACAACGCCGGGCATAGCCTGGCGAGTGATGCCCAGCGCAAAGCCGCCGGCCAGCAGCAGCATATAGAGCAGGCTGGTCGCTCCGGTGGTGGGCGCATCGCCGGTGTTATATTGCAGGAAGTGTCCCTGGGAGGTTTGCCAGGCATATTGCAGATGGATATACGAATCGTCGAGCGCCAGTGCGGGTGAGCCGTCAGATAGCCGGGTCATCTGCGAGATCATGATCAGACTATTGATGACAGCCGCCAGCGCAACGATCAGGATTGGTAGATTTCGTTTCATGATTTGTCTATGTGAGTGGATACAGAGTTTGAGGCGCAGATGATACCACTAACCGGAAAGCTCATCCATCACGTGCGCGACCTCGGCTAGATCCGGCTTGACGGTGTAGGCTTGTCCGACGGCCTTGCGTGCCGAGCCAATGTCTTTTAGACCATTCCCGGTAATCAGAACGACGATTCGCTCGCCTTTACTCAACATACCCTTTCGAAGGGCTTTATGCAACCCGGCGTACGACGCCGATGCGGCCGGCTCGGCAAAGACCCCGATGGCCTGTGCTAGCGACGGGATGGCCGTCAGGATTTCGCTATCGGTGACAGTCAGGAAAGCACCGCCAGTATGCTTAACAGCCCGCATTGCCTTGACCCGGTCACGCGGCAGGCCCGCCGAGATGCTGTCGGCCAGGGTGTGTGCATCGATGGGCTGCATATCAATGGGGTCGACATTGTCTTTCCACGCCTGGTACAGCGCCGCCGAGCCCTCAGCCTGCACGCCGATCAGCCTGGGCATCCGGTCGATCCACCCCAGGGCCAGCAGATCTTTCAGCCCTTTATGGACACCGCTAATGATGTTACCGTCGCCAACGCTGACGATAATGCCGTCTGGGGCTTCGAATTTGCCCCCTGTGCCCGAGATCTGCTCGCAGATTTCATAAGCGACTGTCTTTTTCCCTTCGGAGGTATAGGGATTGTATCCCGTATTGCGACAGTACCATCCATAGTGACGACTGGCTTCCAGACATAGCTCAAAGGCATCATCGTATGTGCCTTCGACGAGTAACACGCGCGCGCCGTAGACCAGCAGCTGGGTGATTTTGGCTTCAGGGGCATTGGCGGGGACGAAGATCACCGTTGGCAGATGGACGCCGGCAGACAGACCGGCCAGGGCGGCCGCAGCATTACCGGTGCTGGCCGTTGTGACTATCGACCGTTTCTCTGCCTGCGCTTTGGCCACGATCAGCGCACTGGCCCGGTCTTTGAGCGATGCGGTTGGGTTGCGACCATCGTCTTTGAACCAGACCTGCCCTATGCCGATCTCCTTTGCGACTCGCGGGGCCGGGTAGAGGGGAGTCGCGCCGACCAGGAGCGGTGGTACCGGCACAGAGGCATCGATGGGCAAAAGGGCCTTGTAGCGCCACATGCCAGGTTCATCGGGCAGAGCATCGCGCCTGACGTTGGCGGCAATGCACTCGTAGTCATAGACAACATCCAGGTTGCCGTCATTGCCGTGCTTTGGGCAGACATAATCGACATCAGTGGGAGAATACATCTGCCCGCAAAGGGTACACTGAAGGCCGATAATGTGTTCGGTCATTGGTTAATCCTCGGTGAAGACCTTCCCCAGAGCCTGTGGCGCCGCTACACGCAACGATCGTGCCAGGGAGCGTTGGATCGGCTTCGGCGCGACATCTACCAACTGCTGGAGCCCTTTACTGCCAGCCAGCAGCAGTACCCCCAACATCAAAAACCATTGCAGAGAATTGAAGAGCACAACAGGTACTTCCGGGAAGGTCTTTTGTAACTCGGTGGCGAGCGCCTTGGTAGCGCCATACAAAATGGCTCCGAATGCGCCGCGTATTGGATGCCAACCACCAAAGATAACGATGGCCAACGCGATCCAGCCAATCCCGAGGATGTGGTTGTCGCTCCAGCCGATCTTGATGCTCAGTGAATAGGTAGCACCTCCAATGCCTACCAGAGCACCGCCGATTGCCGTATAGATGTAACGCAGGCGGTTGACCTTGATACCGCGGGCGAAGGCAGATTCGGGACGATCTCCCACACCCCGCAACTGTAGTCCCGGTTGCGTCTTATATGTCCACCACCAAACCACCCCGACTACCAACAGGGTCAGGTAGATCGCCAGATTGTGGTTGAAGAATATCGGGCCCACAATGGGCAGGTCCTTCAGCAGTGGAATGGGCATATATTTGACTGACGGTCCGGGGATGCTTGTGTAGTTCTGGCCCAGGAAGTTTGCCATATTGGCCAGGAGCAGAGTCAGCACGAAGCCGATGGCGACCTGATCTTGCCGCAGTTTGATGCTGCCCCAGGCAACAAGCAAGGCGGCGAACATGCCGACCAGAGCAGCAGCCATGAAACCAAATAAGACAGGCAAAGTGTTCCCCTCAATACCCATACCTTGCAGCATCAGGCTAGACTGTAGGGCAACGACGAACCCGGTCATAGCCGACAGCAGCATTGTGCCGTCCAGAGACAGGTTGATCACACCTCCCCTCTCGGTGATGGTCTCGCCTGTCACTGCCAGCATTAACGGGGCGCTTTGCGCGATGATCGAAGCCATTATCTTGATGATTTGAGCGTCATTCATGGTCAGAGATTGCCTCCATGACAGTCTTTTTGCGCCGGAAGATGCGTGTGTAATCACCCAGCAGTAAAACGAACAGCACTAGTGTCCCCTGAATCAGCCCACTAAGCGATGAATGAAGCTGAACGCGCGAGTGAACGAATGTCCCGCCGTTCAGCAGCGCCGAGAAGAACAACCCGATCAGAAGTGTCCACAGAGGGCGTGTGCCGGCCAGTAGCACGACCAGAATAGCCAGGAAGCCGATGCCGCCTGAGATGCTCTGCCGTAGGCTATCGAACCAGCTCAGAACACGCACCGCGCCGGCCAACCCGGCCAGCGCGCCACAGACCATCATGGCATTGATGGCCTCGCGCTCGCTGGGGACACCCAGCAGGAATGCCGAGCGCAGATTCTTGCCCTGCGCCTTGAGCTTGAGTCCCCAGAAAGTGCCGCGCAGCGCCAGCGCCACCAGAACAAGTGCTACCAGGGCCAGTATCAAAGAGAGTGGGCTAAATCGCGATGTCCCCATCAGGGGAAACAGGGCCTGGGTCGGAAACGGCACCGTGCCGCGTAAAGAGCCTCCTTCGGGTGGCTGCCAGGGACCTGATATCAGATAGATGGTAGCGATGGCTGCCAGGTTGTTGAGCGCCACGCCGCCGAATATCTCGTGGATGCGCCCGCGGGTCTTGAGGATGGCAGCCAGTGCGGCCCACAATGCGCCTGAAAGCATGGCAACAACGATGGCCAGAGGTAGGATTACCCAGCCGGGAATCGATGGGTTGGGTTTTGCGACCATGAGGGCGACCGCGCTGGCTCCCAGCGACCCGGCGATCATTTGCCCTTCTACGCCGATGTTCCAGAGCCCGGCCGTAAAGGTTACCAGCAAACCGGTCGAGCATAGGAGGAGGGGAACCCAGAATGCCAGCGTGCTCAGGCTCTGTTCTCTTCCCCCAAATGATCCGTCGAACAGGGCCTGGTAGACGGTAAGAGGATTAGCACCAACAACTATCATCAAGAGCGTAATCAGGGCGAGCGCCAGGCTGATCGGCGCGATGGGCCAAATGCGGCGGATGATTTGATCGGTCATAACTCCTGTCCTCCAATGAGATGTCCCAACTCGTCGACGGAGGTTTCCCCGGCATTGAGGATACGTGACATCACGCCGCCGGAAAAGACGGCGATGCGGTCACTCTGCTCCAACAACTCGTCTAGATCGGCCGAAGTAAAGATGATAGCTGTTCCTTCGCGTCGGCGCTCCTGGAAAAGCTCCCATATCCAGTTGGTCGATGTGACGTCTAAGCCTCGTGTGGGGTGTTCGAGGAGGAGAAGCCGCAGCGGCTGGTTTAGAAATGCAATCATGGCGCGCTGTTGGTTGCCCCCGGATAGTCCATCGACCAGCGTCTCAGGCTGTCCAACAATGTTATAACGCTGAATGCGATCGACAGTTTGGGAACGGATCTGCTCCCAATCGACGACAAATGTATGTGTGGGAGCGGCCAGGGCCATATGCTCGCTGATTGTCAAACCGGGGATCAGCCCCTCCTCCAATCGACCGGCGGGGACGTAAGCGCCTCCTCGTTGTTGGAATGCATGGTAGGGAGATTGGTCAGTCCAGGCTACTAAAATCGTGCCAATCAGCCAGATCAGGCCCGAGATAAGCAGGCTGATAGCCGCCCCTCCCGCAAAGTCCAGCCCGGCGATATGCCCTCCGAACAAGCGAATAAGCAACCATACGATCACGATCGCGAAAACGCCGGGGGCCAGTCTTGCAATCCAGTAGAAGCCGGAGTGCTTGCCCTTCACTGTAGCATCATCAAGCAAGATTTTTCCGGCTGAGGATGGCAGCAGCCCGGCGCAGGCTTGTAACAACACCTGTTGGCCACTCCCTTCCAGCCCGGCCAGCCCCAGCACTTCGCCTTCGCGAATCGTCAGAGAGATGTCTTGGATGGTCAGATCCTCCGAGCGCACAGTGACATGTTCCATCTTCAGCACACATCGGCCACTCTCAAAGAGCTGTTTCTGAGCGCGGGCAATCTCCCCACCGAACATCAGGCGTACCAGCTCGCTGGTCGGAGAGGGCATAGATCGGGTCCCCATCAGCTTGCCCTGGCGCAATACCACTACCTCATCGCACAGTTGTTGGACCTCTTCAAGCTTATGCGAGACAAGGATGATGATTTTTTGCTCGTCATGTGCCAGATGACGCATGGTATTGAAGAGTACTTCCTTCTGTTCCGCGCTGATACCTGTCGTAGGCTCATCCAGGATGAGAACTTCGGCGCCCAGCGAGAGTAGCCGGATCAACTCGGCCTGCTGGCGCTCGCCAAGCGTGAGTGTATCGATATAAGCATGGGGGTCGATGGCAAATCCAAAGCGTTGCCCATAAGCACGCAGATGCTCAGCGCCAGATTTGAGATCGAGCAGCAGGTTGTCCTGGTAAGCCAGCTGGTAGTTTTCGACGGCCGGCAGGGCCGGGAAGTCGAGAGGATCCTGGTAGAGCATCCCGATGCCCCGGCAGAGCGCATCGGAAGGCGAGGAAAATGAGGTGTCTTGCCCGTCCAGCCGGATCGTTCCATTGGTGGGCTGTTGGTAACCGGATAGGATCTTCATCAAAGTGCTCTTGCCCGCGCCGTTCTCGCCCAGCAGTCCATAAATGCGGCCCGGCTCCAATACCAGGCTGATTCCATCATTGGCGCGGACTTGATCGAAGATCTTTTGGATGTCTTGTAGCTCTACACGCATCTATTTGGTACTCCATAGTAGTTACCCAGGAAAGTTCTTGACGGGTAGTTATGCCGGATGAGTAAACATGTAATGGTGTGTACAGTCACTGTCAATTGACAAAGAGAGCGGCTTATCCGGGCCGCTCTCTTTGTGAAATCACAGGACAAGACAACTACTTACTGGAACCGGTCATCCCCTCCAGCAGTTGGGGCAGATACCAGATCAGCGGATCGGGCGCCTCGACACCGTCAGCGATGTACTCGGTGCCGTCTTGGAGGTTAATGGGGCCTGTCCAGACATTGATGCTGCCATCGGCCAGCCCACTGATGAAAGTATCGAGGGTGGCTTTCACGTCGTCGGTCAGGGCCGGGCCATTAACCCACCCAACATGGCTGGTATCCGGGTTAGTCATATCTGCCCAATCCGGGCCAAGCCATTCGAAGGATTGCTCCCATGTGCCGTCCTTGATGCTTTGCGCAATCTTGAGATAGGATGGCCCCCAGTTGAAGAAAGGTACACCCAGGCAAACCTCGGGCGCTTTATCGCATGCACCTTCATAGTCGTAAGGGATCGCCAGAACTGCCTCTTCCTTTTCAGCCCGCTGGCCGGCAACATCAAGAGCCTCTGTTGTATCGATGCCACTGATCAATACGTCTGTGCCGCCGTCGAAGAGTTGATTGGCTACCTCGGTGGGGTCAAGCGTGAAGCCTGGAATGTTAAACCAGAAGCCGATCCAGGAAACTTCGAATTTCAGTTCGCCCGGCGTTTCCTCTCGGTAGTTGTCGTAACAGTACCGGGCACCCAGATAGGCTGATGCGGTCAGGCGGCGGGTCTCATCGTTGATCAGCGGACCGAGATAACCGATGCTGCCTGTTTCGGTTGTCAGCGCGGCCGCGCACCCGGCGATAGCCTTCATGTCTTCCATCCGCCCCATGACGTTACCCAGATTGGCAGGCGGCTTGACAGCCAGGTTCGGGCGTTGATCCCAGGTGTCATCACCTGATGCGTTGATGAAGATGATATCAGGGCGATTGGCTGCTACCGTGGTGGTATCCTCTTCAAACTCATCCGAAGTGGTAAAGATGAGCGTCGCGCCCTGGCTCACCATGTCGCTGACGACGCCTTCCAATGTCGCTTCGGGTTTGTCAGCCGAGTTCAGGCTCTCGAAGACGATCATCTTAGCGCCCGGTATGTTCTCCTCGATATATTGACCGGCCTCATAGTGGGCTTGGCTCCAGCCGTGATCGTTCTTGGGGCCAACCAGCACCATTCCGAAGATGAACGGCTCCACGGTAGGCTCAGCAGTGGGCTCCTCCGTGGGGGCTTCTGTCGGCTCTTCGATCACGGGAGGGGTTGTTGGTATAGATATAACCACATCCTCGGTTGGAACCGGCTCGGTTGTTGCCGTGGCTGCCTGCTGGCAGGCCGACAACAGCAACATTAATGTCAGAGCAAGCATCAGTAGAACTGCCTTATGCTTATTAAACATGGAATCTCTCCTTATTCCTCTATTATCGACGAAATACGATTGAATGAACTTCAGTTATAGCAAACAATCGATAGTTTTCTTGACCTCACCTCCTCAAGAATCCTCTTGACCGCCGTTTCTGTACCAGGATGCGAGGTTGTTTTGATGCTTGGCGTTAGCTTTGTGCCTCGCATAGTTGAAACAGACTGATACTCTTATATTGTAAACGACGTGTGTCGATCTGCAACAGGCTCATCGCATCGTGAGCGCCATGACCGCCTTCTGGACATGCATCCGGTTTTCGGCTTCATCGTATACACGGCTGTGGGGGCCATCGATGATGGCATCGGTGACCTCGACGCCCCGGTCGGCGGGCAGGCAGTGCATGTAGATGGCATGCTCGGCCGTCGGTGCCATGCGACGCTCGTCGCAGATCCAATCGGTATATTTCCGGCCGATGGCCGCCGATTCGGCGTCGTCGGTGGTTGTCAGGCTGGCTCCCCAGCTCTTGGGGTAGACGATGTTGGCGCCTTCGAAGCCCGCGTCAAAATCGTCGATGATCTCAAAGGAACCCCGGCTTTTTCGGGCATTGTCTTTGGCCTGCTCGATAATCTCCGGCATCAGCTTGTACTCGGGTGGGTGGGTCAGGCGCACGTTCATCCCGAAGCGGCTCATCAGCAAGATCAGGCTTTGGGGAACAGAGAGCGGCTTCTGGTAGCTGGATGCATAGGCCCAACTGATGTTGATGGTCTTGCCGTGCAGATCGCGCCCGAAGTTCTCGATGATGGTCATCAGGTCGGCCAGTATCTGGAAGGGGTGGTAGATGTCACACTGCATGTTGAGGACCGGCACCCGGCTGGCCTCGGCTACCTCGCGGATGTACCGGCTACCCTGCCCCCAGTCGACATTACGGATAGCAATACCATCGCTGTAGCGCCCCAGTATCTCGCCGATCTCCTTGGCCGTATCGCCATGGGCGATTTGCGTGGTGCGGCTCTCGACAAACATGGCATGCCCGCCCAGTTGCGCCATCCCCGCCTCGAAGCTGGCCCGGGTGCGGGTGCTGCTGTAAAAGAACAGCATGGTCAGCACCCTGTCCCGCAGGATGGCGTGTGGTTCGCCCAGCGCCCGTTTGCGCTTGAGATCGAAAGCGATGTCCATCACCGTCCAGATTTCGTCATCAGTCCATTCTTGGGTCGTGATCAGATCACGGCCGCGTAAATCCGTTTGCATAGCGTGAAAGGCTCCTTCAATACAAAGATAAGTGATTGACCCGTGTATGGTGATTGATCTACGTCAGCAGACCCGGCAAGAGCGCATACCATTCGGTTGCCTTGACGACGTCATCCAATCTGACCTGCTCGATGACTGTGTGCGCGTGAACTTCGTCCCCGGGACCATAGCCAATGCAGGGAATGCCCGCTTTGCCCATCCAGTAAACGCCGTTGGTCGAGAAATCCCACTTGCCGGTCGGCAGTGGTTTTCCCCACAGTAGATTGCCTGCCAGAACGCCGGCTTGAACGAGTTTGTTGTTCTCCGGTAGTGCCCATGCCGGGAAGATTTTATCGACCGGGAAGACGAAGCCGGTATAGCTGGGAGCATCGTAGGACAGAATCGACGCTTTGATATCGTCACGATCACCGATCATGCGCCGGATGCGCTCAAGCTCGGCTTGTGGCTCCTCGCCAAATGTGATACGGCGGTCGATGGTGATCAGGGCTTCGTCAGGCACCGCGTTGATGCTTGGCGTCTTGACGCGCATATCGGTTACGGTTATACGTCCGTGTCCCAGGAATGGATCATCGCCAAGTTCCGGCTCGATCTTGCTGATCTCATCGATGATCGGCAGCAGCTTGTAAATGGCGTTATCGCCGAGGAAGTTGCTGCCGGCGTGCGCGCTTCTCCCCTTGGCGATGACCTGTATCTCGACGCGGCCCTTATGCCCGCGGTAGACCTGCATCCTGGTCGGCTCGCCGATCACGACGAAATCCGGGCGCAGCCCCTCGGCCTCTACCAGCGCATGCGGCGCGATGCCGTCGCACCACTCTTCCATGTTGCCGAAGTAGTAGCCGGTGATGCCGTCGAGCAGACCCAACTCCCTGGCCATGGCCAGACCGTAGATCATGCCCGGCGTGCTGCCCTTTTCATCGCAGGCTCCCCGCGCGAAGAGAATGCCGTCTTCAACTTTGCCCTGGAAGGGATCCCATTCCCAGCTTTCAGGGTCGCCAATGCCTACGGTATCGATGTGACTGTCGTAGAGCAGCTTCAGCGGCCCATTGCCGATCGTGCCGACGATGTTGCCCATCTGATCGAACCAGACATCGCTGAAACCAAGTTTGCGCATCTCTATAGCTGCGCGTTTGCCAACGTCATGAATCTGACCATCGTAGCTGGGAATGGCACACAGGTCACGCAAGAATGCGATGATGTCAGATCGCTGCTCGGCCACTCGTGTCTTGATCTGCTCAATCACGGCTGAATCAACTTTGTCGGTCATCCGTTACCCAAACTATCGTCACACAAATAGATCAACTATGCGAAATTGCTCCACATCGACCAACCCGCGATCGGTCAGCTTGAGGCTGGGGATCACTTCGAGCGCCATGAAGCTCATCGCCATGAAGGGATCGTGCAGCGGTGAGCCTAGTTCCTGTGCGACGGTGAGTAGATCATCCATCTCCCGGCGCACCTGGCCAATGGGTTGATCAGACATCAGCCCGGCTACAGGAAGTGACAGGTGGGCGATGACATGATCGCCCTGAGCGGCGACCAGCCCACCCCCCATCTGGGCAGCGGCGCGGGCAGCGGTCATGATGCTCTCGTCGTCGGCGCCAATGGCGACCAGGTTGTGGTGATCATGAGCGACGGTTCCGGCGATAGCACCCTGCTTCAGCCCGATCCCCTTGATGAACCCCTTGCCGACATTGCCCGTCGCCCGGTGGCGCTCGATGACGACCATCTTCAGCAGGTCGCGCTCAGGAGATGAGACGGCCAGCTCTCCATCCTGAACAGTGTCCTCGACGAGATGATCGGTCACCAGTTGGTCGGGCATGCTGCCGATCACCCGCAGCCGTGCGCCCCCGGCCGGTATGGCCAGGTCGACGCTGTCCCAGCGGATATTCATGGTGCCGCGCAGCTCTACCGGCTGGTGTTCCTCCTCGGCCGGGAGCATCTCGCCGTTCTCGGCCACCAGGTAGCCACCCCGGTAGACCTGCTCGGCGACCGGATTGCGTAGATCGGAGAAGATGATCAGGTCGGCGCGCCGGCTGACGGAGATAGCGCCCCGGTCGTGCAGCCTGAAATACTCGGCGGTGTTGATGGTGGCCATCTGGATCGCCCTGACCGGGTCGATGCCGTGCTCGATGGCCTGGCGCACCATGTAATCGACCGAGCCCTGATCGAGCAGATCGGCGGGCTGGCGGTCGTCGGTGCAGAAGCAGATGTGACGGCTGTTCTCCGGCGTGACCACGGGAAGCAGGTCGAGCAGGTTATGGGCGTTGGTAGCTTCGCGCAGAAATATCTGCATCCCCAGACGCAGCTTCTCACGCGCCTCCTCGACTGTCGTGCATTCGTGATCGGAGCCGATGCCCGCAGCGGCGTAGGCGTTGAGCGCCTTGCCGGTCAGACCCGGACAATGGCCATCGATGACCATGTTTTCGAAAGATTCCAGTTTGCTCAAGACGCCGTCGTCACTGGCGATCACGCCGGGATAGTTCATCACCTCACCCAGCCCCAATACCCAGCGATTGCTGCGCAGGTGCTCGATGTCGTAGGCTTCCAGGCGCGCCCCACTGGTCGCCATGTGCGATGCTGGAACGCATGATGGCGCCATGACGTACATGCTGAGCGGGCTGCGGTTGGCCTGCTCCAGCATGAAGCCGATGCCCTCCAGCCCCAGCACGTTGGCGATCTCGTGGGGGTCGGATACCACCGACGTCACGCCGCGCGGGAGAACCGCGTTGGCAAACTCGCGCGGCGTGCACATCGAACTCTCGACATGCACGTGAGCGTCGATGTATCCCGGCGCGACATACTTACCCTTCAGGTCGATGACCTGCTCAGCATCATAGCCCGGCCCAATCCCCACGATGCGTGAGCGCCGGATGGCGATATCGGTCAGGTAGACTTCGCCGGTGAAGGTGTTGACCAGATTGGCGTTCTTGAGCAGAACGGCGGCGGGCTTGTCCCCGCGCGCGATAGCAATCAACTTGCGTGGTTCCATGTTGTCTCCTGAGAGACCCTAAAGGTTTTCAAAACCTTTAGGGTCTGGTTGTTGAGTAGGGTTGGCTATGGATGAAACGACCTCTTCCGGTCTTGCCCAGGAATTCCCCGTCACGGTAGATAATCTCCCCGCGTGAGAGGGTCATCCGCACCTTACCCTTGACCCGCATCCCCTCGTAGGGGCTGTAATCGGCGACGTAGTGCAGGTTCTTGTGGCTGATGGTGCTTTCGGGCAGCGGATCATAGAGCACCACATCGGCGTCACTGCCGGCGGCCAGTATGCCCTTGCGTGGGTAGAGACCGAAGATACGGGCGGGGTTGACCGTCATCAGGTTAGCGATTTTTGCCACTGGCTCCCCAAGCTTGTCGCAAAAGAGTGTGTACATCAGCAGGAAGAGCGTTTCGATGCCCGGTAGACCACCGGGCGTTTGGGTGAAATCGGGATTGGCCTGCTTCTGCGCCAGGTTGTAGTCGCAAGTGTCCGTCGAGATGACATCGACCATGCCCGCCTGTACGAACTCGCGCAGAGAGCGTCGATCGTGTTCTGAGCGCAGCGGCGGTTGGAGGATGTAATGCTCCGGCTGGCTGCCCGCGTAGACCGAATCGTCCAGCAGGAGGTACTGTGGGCAAGTTTCGCAGTAAACTGAGTAACCCTTGTCTCGGTACTGCTTGACATCGAAGACCGAATAGCTTGTAGAACAATGGGCGATGTATGTCTTCGACCGGCCCACCGGTAGGGTAGCCAGGTTCATCACCCGGTTCACCGCTTCGATCTCGGCTTCCTCCGGGCGACTCTCGGCGTGATAGGCCCAATTGGTCTTGTCCTGTTCGATGAGCCGCTGCGTGGCATCGGTGACCAGGCTGTCATTCTCGCAGTGAACCATCGCGACCATGCCGGATGGCATGGTTTGGAAGATGTGCCACAGCGCCGCGTCATCGAGATAATAGTTGGGGCGATAGGTGGTAAAGAGCTTGAGGCTGGTGATACCCAGGTCAAGCAGGCTCTCCAGGTCATCTTCCAACTGCTTGAGGTCGTGAGCAGGCTCCAGGATGACCATGTGGAAGGCATAATCGATGATCGATTGGACGGCTTCTGCCTGACGAGCAGCGAGGGCATCGGCAAAGGGCTTGTCTTTGAGCTGATTGGCAAAGTCGATCACCGTTGTCACGCCGCCTGCCGCGGCTGCCTTGCTGCCGATCTCCCAGTTATCGGCCGTCTGGTAGATGCCCGTATCGAGCTGGATGTGGGTATGCGCGTCGATGATGCCGGGGAGTACCAGCAGTCCTGACGCATCGATAAGCGTGTCTTCAGGCTGCGGATCGGCATGAGCCAGGATGCCGGCGATCTTCTCATTTTCGATCAGTAGATCGGCATGAACTGTGCCGTCTGGCGAGACGATGTTCCCGCCCTGGATGATCAGCCGTGCCATAGATATTCCCTCTTATTCGCCGTCAACCATCCTTCGCGCAATCCGGTTATGCCGCTCGATGAGCGGCTCGATCTCGACGGTTGTCAGGCGTCCGTCTTGCACGACCACCTTGCCGTTGATCATCGACCAATCGACATTGACCGGTGTACAGAAGATAGCAGCCGCGACCGGGTC
>JAFGLD010000123.1 GCA_016928235.1 Anaerolineae bacterium
ATATTGCACACCGGGTAAGCACAATGTTCTTTAGCTGAAGGTAAATTACCACATTTGGATATAAAATTCGAGATCTAATCTTACTCCTACCGTCTTGCCGTCATCATGTCCATGCGAAGTCTACATCGTCCCAGGTAATTCCGGATTTTCAGCGTTCCCGGTTGGTAATGTGGCGGGTATTGTGGCATATAACGCGCAAGCCAACAGGAAGGCTGCGCCCGTAATACCCTGGTGCATCCATCCCATCTGGCGATCAAGCTGATGCGCCAGCAGCATGACCGGGTAGCCCAACACGGCCAGCCCCACCGTAATACTGAGCCGCCAACGGGTCTTTCCCGGCAACGCACGCGTAAGTGTTTGTGGCCTGGGTGTGAGCAATACGCGCCCGGTCCACAGAATCATCAATACCAGGGCCAGCACCCAGTATGGATAATCGAAAATTCCGTTGGCCAAAAGGCCCGCCGTCAGCGCGGCGGCAATGGCTGCTTCTTGCCGATGGCCAAGCCGGGAAGCCTGCCGGATTCGACGCATGGCAGCAACGACGATCCCCCCAAGGGCTAACAAGCCCAGGATACCCATTTCTGCGGCAATGTGAAGGTAGGTATTATGGGCGTGCGTGAGGTCGACGGTATATTGCTCTCTGGTCAGCTCTGTGAATGCTACCCGGTATCGCTCCGGACCGATTCCCACCAAAGGGTGTTGCTGGAATGCAAGAGCCGCGGCTCGCCAGAGATCGACACGTTTGTCCAAACCGCTCAGCGGCGCTCTGAATTGGAGGGCAAACAAGAGCAGCAAAACGGCAATAAAACATATTCCAGGAATGACCCGTTTGGGCGTCAGACGTGGAAGCGGCATCCGCGTTACGGCAAGTATAGTTGCCCCGATTGCCACGCCGAGAAAGGTGCCGCGCGATCCGGAGAAAACCAGCACGACCAGGAAGACGGCCAGCCATGTGACACGACGGGCATACAGGGCCAATGCCATGCCGATCATCATCACAGGCGCAACAATGTTGGGGTTCCACAACGCGGATGGGGGTCGGATGGGACTCGCCGGAGACAATCCATTCCGGAACCACCACTCGATGACATCGTACAGCGCGATCAGCGCCATTGCCATGATAACTGCCATCAAGGCTCGTTCCAGTTGGTCAATCGGCACCGACGCACTGGCCCAGAAGGCAATCACCACGCCGGCCCAGAGCAGCACCAACCAGGCGCCAAGCTCGCTCGGCGAGATCAGCATCGAGATACACATGACAGCTACCAACGCAGTGAGCGGGAGCACGGCAGGAGGCCGATCGACTATCCGAAAAGAGAACGGCACGATCAATGCCAGCAGCACCAGGCTGAACAGCTTGGTTTCCTCGTAGACCAGCCCGGAGACGTTTCCGCCAAAAGCAAGGGCATACATCACCAGAACCGGTGGAACGATGCCCCGTATAGATCGAAGGAATTGACGCGCATATTCCATTGGTTTGTGACCCATCTATCCTCTGTCTTGATTGTCGCCGCCGATTGTAACCCGTCTCAACAGAACAAGAAACCAATGAATGTCCACATCTGCCACCCCAACTTCTCACTTGATGAGAGAAATTTTTCCTAGTACCGGTCAAGATGCTCGTCGATAATATGATCAGAAACAACAATCCAGGTGCTTGTCGAGCAGAATATTCAACAACAAGAAATTGATTCTTGTAATAGCACGAGGCACATAGTGAGCTTTTAACTCGTCACTCAAATGACTACAAGTCGTCCGTCACTCATCACTGTTTTCAAAGGGGCGCTAACCATGTCTACCAATCAATCTATTCACATCAAATTCTGGGGCGTGCGCGGGAGCTATCCTGTTCCCGGCACAGATACAGTCGATTTCGGCGGCAATACGGCTTGCGTGGAAGTGCGAGCCAGGGAGCAGACCATTATCCTGGATGCCGGTACAGGCATTATCGGATTGGGCCGATCTCTGATCGACCGCGCGCGTCAGGCGGGGTCTGATCTGGAGGCAACGATCCTGTTCAGTCACCTGCACCACGACCATACTCAGGGATTTCCGTTTTTCTCGCCGGCTTACTCTCCTGCCGCGCGTCTACACTTCTTTGGCCCGGCCTCCTTCGAAAAGAGTCTGGACATGGTGCTGGCCCACAACCAGATGCCGCCAATGTTCCCGGTAACGCTCCAGGAAATGGCATCGACCAAAGATATTCACGATATTCAGGGGGGCGATGTTATTCTACTGGGAGAGAACAACGGCAGCGTGGCGCTGCGCAGCGCCTCCCAGATCCGATCAAGCTCTCTGCTGACGGATATGGTGCTGATCCGCGCTCATCGTTCGTATGCGCACCCTGGCGGCGTGCTGGCCTACCGGATCGAGTATGCTGGAAAGTCCCTGGTCTACGCAACCGACACCGAGGGTTATGTGGGAACCGACCGGCGGCTGGTGTCTTTTGCGCAAGGCGCAAATGTGCTCATCCACGATGCCCAATTCACCGAAGAGCACTACAATGGGCAGAGAAACGGTTTACCGTCTACGCAAGGTCATGGGCACTCTACTGCATCGATGGCCTGTGAAGTAGCAGAGGCGGCAGGCGTGGAACAACTGGTGCTTTTCCATCACGATCCGAGCTATGCTGATGAGACGATCCGCGGCATCGAGATGCAGGCACAATCCTTGTTTCCTAATGTAACCGCCGCCTACGAAGGGTTGGAAATCACACTGGACAATACCGAGCAGACTATCAAGCAGGATCTACTGACCAACCCGGCTTTGGTATCCTGACAAAATTGCTGGTAAAGTGTTAGCGTCGTTAACCAAAGGGGCAGGCAATCGGGGATATCAGAGAGGAAACCCCATGGTCATGCGGGCAGATCCAACTATTCTAGCTGAACTATCACTGTTTCGAGATTTGCCTAAGAAACAGCTAGACATGCTGGCAGGGCAAGTACGTTGCAGGGTTTTTCAATCCGGAACGAACATCATGCTCTCGGAGCAGCCGGGCGAGGTCGTTTACTTTGTGCTGAGTGGAACGCTCAAAATCTACATCGAGCAGGCCAACGGGACAGAGGTGATCCTGGCCATCCTGGGACGGGGTGACACGGTAGGCGAGATGAGCCTGATCGACAGCGCCGGACGCTCGGCCAGCGTGCTGACATTAGAAGAGACAACCCTCTTGTGGATGGATGGCTCGGCGTTCCAACAAGCCCTGCGAAGTAACATCGAGATGGCACTCAACCTGGTGCGCATACTCTCCGCCCGGGTACGCCTTAACAATGAGCTGATACAAGCCCTTGCCGCATTAGATGTCAATGGCCGTGTAGCCAGGCAGTTGCTGGCTTTTGCAGATCGATACGGTGAAGAAGGCTCGAATGGTTGTATTCAGATACCCATCCGCCTGACCCAAAAAGATATTGCCGATCTGGTCGGCGCCTCACGTAAGCGTGTCAACCAGGTGATGGTGATGTTCAAGAACCAGGGTCTGATATCGGTCGATGGAGAGGGACAGGTTACCATTCATGAGCGAGTTGGCCTGGCCCGGTATTGTCGATAGATGGTTTGATCCGATTTGACGACCCAGGCACAGCGGTCAGTGCATCAGTATCTGCACTGACCGCCTCTTCACAAAAATGGCGCTTGACCTCTAACCTACGATGATCACCGAACGACCAGAAACGATGATCACCCTCTCGACTTCTTGCCTGCCTGGAGGTTCTTGTTATTTTTCAGCCCCAACACCATCACTGTATTCCATGGTGCATCAGATGTAAGTTCAAGGTCGACAGTTTAGACAATACTTCACCCTTCCATGGCTTCAACAACACGCCAGTAAATCCCAGCCTCACGTTTCATAAGCCCATGATCGATCAAACTGCGCCGCAGATAGGCAACATCATCATGGAATTCGATCAGCGCCTGGTTTACTTCACGCTCGCTATATTCTTTTCCTGGCTCGAATTCCTGAACGATTCTGTGTAAGACAATCTGCTGCTTTTTCAACTGTGATGGTATCTGGAGCAGCCGTCCATGTCTGAAAAATGTTGCCAGCACCTTGTTTTGGTAAGCATCTTCCTCTACATCCGCCATCAATCCAGCCTGAGGCAACCTGATCATTTCACCAAGCGTTTTCTTGAGCACATCACCGATCAGTGAGTAGGTGTGATAATATTGATCTTTCTTGAGTGTCAACAACCCTACTGCTACCAGCTGCGATAGATGATGTGAGATAGTTGCCGGGTTCAGATTGAGGATCTCCGCCAGTTCCTCACCATGACGAGGTTTTGTCTGAACCAGATTCACGATCAACAGACGAACGGGATGCCCTAAGGCCTTGAAAAGCTGTGCTCTTGCTTCCAGATTGGTCTGAGGCTCTGTCTTATTCATCCCATGCTCTCCTTCGAGTTACACGCTGGTAGCAGTCTTCGAAGAGACTGCGATCGTATTTCATTGTCTTCATTTTGATTTGTCCTCTGAGCACAGCTTCCTGATCGCCAATTGCTCTAGCCAGTTCGATCTCGTGCTCAGCATGTTCAATGTTGCGGCTTGTGACCCATCCAAAGGCTTGTGCCAGCTTTTTGATGTTCGGTAGATCGGATTCAATGATCTCATTAAGTTTGTTGGTTTCACTTCTCTTCATAATTTTGCCTCGATGCTTTAATCTGTTCATAGCGATCTTTTGTTTTGATGATCATCAAAACAGATGATACCATTTGATTTGATTGTAATCAAATTAAAAGCCAGATAAAGCTGGCGCATTTCGATTTAGAAAGGTAGGCAGCAGGTCAACAGTCAAGACGAGATTTCGGAAACATTGCCAAGCGCCGGCAGCCAACCAACATCAGCCCTGTTTGAAGAATGGCTTTCTCTCTTTCCAACAACTTTAGACCATCCCAATCTGATTGCGATGTCACACTCACATTGGCGTCAACCAACTAAATCGAAATGCACCCTCCTGCGAGAGAGTGTCATTCCCGCAAAATGCCTTTTCCACAGAAGCGCAGGACGGAAATCCATGATCACAACAGAACGCGATGACGTAGGGGCAACCTGCGGTCGCCCTTGTCCGTGGATGAGGCCGGCCAATCTCGCCTCGGTCTACGTGAAATGCTCGTATGGTGGGCCTTCTCTGGTGATCCTCCGGTGATCCTTTGGTGATCCTCTGGTGATCGAGCCACTCCTTGGGGGACATCGAGCCGGCTGCCGTGCCGCTTCACGCTGATCGGGTTGTGGAGTGATGGAGTAACCCAATCGAGCTGGTGTGAGCATATAGCCTTAACTTGTCACCCGTCACCGCCTTGGCTCGATGTGCAGTGAGGAGCAGTGAGTTCAGCCTTTGGGAGTGGTAGACTTTAGCCGCTATTGCTATGCACACTTTCGGACGTTATTTGCCTCCTGCTTGTAAGCCTCTCAATGAGGGGCTTTGACTATATATTGCAGGCGGCCAGTTCAGATGCCTCTGAACTGGCCGCCTTTACCTTCACAAGTCCAGTGTTTGTTTAGGAATGAGAATTTATTAACTTGCCCAATCACAGTCCTGATTGCAAGCTCAGGATTGGAAAGCTATTTAGTCACCATTCCTTAAACCACGATGCTCACCAACCGCCCCGGAATGACGATCACTTTCTTGGGTGGCTTGCCCTCCAGGAGGCCCTTGACCTTCTCCAGGTCCAGCGCCAGCGCCTTGATGGTCTCTTCGTCAGTATCGGCGGGCACAGTGATGCGATCCCGCACCTTGCCGTTGATCTGCACCGGCAGGGTGATTTCCTCCTCGGCGGCGATGGCCGGATCGTAGATGGGCCACTGCTGCTGGTGGATGCTGTATGGCCCGCCGATGCGCGCCCACAGCTCCTCGGTGATGTGTGGGGTAAAGGGAGCCATCAGCAGCAGCATCGTCCGCACTGCCTCATCCCATGCCGGGGTCGCCGCGAGTGGCGTCTTCTGCGCCTTCTGCATCAGGTTCTTCAGCTCCGTCACCGCGGCCAGGGCCGTGTTAAAGCTGAAACTCTCGATATCGTCCCGGACCCGCTTGATGGTCTGGTGGGTCTTGCGGCGCAGCGCCCACATATCTTTATCATCGACCTGGCCGGGCGCGGGTTTTGGCGCAGTGACGATCGCCCACATATCATTCAGCAGACGAACCGAGCCTTTGATCCCCATGCTGTTCCAGGGACCGCCCTGGTCCCACTTGAAGGCCGACATCATATAGCAGCGGACGGTATCGGTGCCATACTGGGCCACCAGGTTGTCCGGATCGATGACATTCCCGCGTGACTTGCTCATCTTCTCGCCGTCTTCGCCCAGGATCATGCCCTGGTTGTACAGCCGGGTCATCGGCTCATTGAACATCGACGCCGGTTGAACCTTCGGGTTCATTGGCTTGATGTTGGCAAAGACACCACAGTCGCGCATGGCGCGGGTGAAGAAGCGCGTGTACATCAGGTGCATGGTGGCGTGCTCGATGCCCCCCGTGTACTGGTCGACGGGCAGCCAGTAGCTGCCTTCCTCCGGATCGAAGGGTGCTGTGTCGCACTGTGGGCTCAGGTAGCGATACTGGTACCACGATGAGCACATGAAGGTGTCCATGGTGTCGGTCTCGCGCTCGGCGGGCCGGCCGCATTGTGGGCAGGGCACAGTCTTCCAGGTCGGATGCAGCTTCAGCGGCGATTCGCCGGTCGGCGTGAACTCGATATCATCCGGCAGCAGCACCGGCAGCTGATCGTCAGGCACCGGCACAATGCCGCACTCCGGACAGGTGATCATCGGGATGGGCGCGCCCCAGTAGCGTTGGCGGCTGATCAGCCAGTCGCGCAGGCGGTAGTTGACGGCATAGTGGCCACGACCCTGCCGCTCCAGCCATTCGGTGACCGCCTTGACGGCCGGGTTGGCCAGCCCCTTCTCCTCGGTTGCCGGAGTGCCATCGAACTGGCCGGAGTTCACCATCTTCCCGGCGCCGGGAAACGCTTCAGCCATCGACGCGCCGTCCAGCTTTTCGCCATCAGGCTGGATGACCACCCGCACTTCCAGCTCGTATTTGCGAGCGAAGGCAAAGTCACGCTCATCATGCGCCGGGACGGCCATAATCGCCCCGGAGCCGTAGGTCATCAGGACGTAATCGGCCACCCAGATGGGGATGCGCTCGTCGTTGACCGGGTTGATGGCATAGGCGCCGGTGAAGACTCCGGTCTTCTCGCGCTCAGCTGCCTCGCGCTCGATGTCACTGGCGCGCGCGGCCTCGGTTACGTAGGCGTCGACGGCGGCCTTCTGTTCCGGTGTGGTGATCGATGCTACCAGCGGATGCTCCGGGGCCATCACCATGAAGGTTGCCCCCCACAGTGTATCGGGCCGCGTGGTGAACACCGGCAGCTCATCACCGTGCTCGGTGGTGAAGACCACATGCGCGCCCTCGCTCCTGCCGATCCAGTTGGTCTGCATGGCAACCACGCGCTCCGGCCACTCGATCTGTGAGAAGTCCAGCAGATCGTCGGCATACTGGGTGATCTTGAAGAACCACTGGTCCAGGTTCTTCTTGATGACCGGCGTCTGGCAACGCTCACAGTGGCGGTCATCGCCCCAAACCTGCTCGCGAGCCAGCGTGGTGTTGCAGGTAGGGCAGAAATCAACCGGCGACATCTTCTTGTAGGCCAGTCCATTCTTGAAAAACTGGACAAAGAACCACTGCGTCCATTTGTAGTATTCCGGGTCGCTGCTGACGGCCACCCGCTCCCAATCGAACATGGCGCCCATGCTCTTCAGCTGCCGGGTCATGTTCTCGATGTTGGCGTAAGTCCACTTCTTAGGATGGATCTTGCGCTTGATGGCAGCATTCTCGGCCGGTAGTCCAAAGGCATCGAAGCCGATGGGAAACAGGACATTATAGCCTTTCATGCGCATGTAACGGGCGCGGGCATCGGACGGCGACATGGCGTACCAGTGACCCATATGCAGATCGCCGGACGGGTAGGGCAGCATGGTCAGCGCGTAATATTTGACTTGCTTTGGGTCAACCGCTGATCGGTACAGGCGGTCGGCTTCCCATTTGGCCTGCCAGCGTGCCTCGATTTCTTGTGGATTGTATGTGTCGGTCATAGTTTTATCAGTCATAGAGTGTATTTCATCCCATGCTTTCTCAAAATTGCTACGCAGTTCTGTGTCCTCCGGTTTGCGTAGTCTGTCTATGTATTCATTGAAATATTGTTCGATGTTACAGAGAAGCTCAGGTGCATTAAAAACCAGACGATACCGTTCGGGTACCAACCCTCTTGAACGTTCGTATGACAATGGCTCTGCCTTATTCGCACCATCGCCTCTGTAGAGGCTAGCATTGAATCCAATCATGCCTTGATGAAACAGTCCACACCTGGCTTCGCGATAGACCTCTCCTGCAATATGACCAAGAGAAGCCTCTTTCTCCTCCAACGAGATATCATCAATCGATTTGAATGTGGACCGCATTGCCTCCGTAAAGCTATAAGTGAAGAAAGCCTTAGATTCCTTGAGTTTGGCCTTTCTCCCTTTAAGATACATTGCATGGCCTTCAAAGAAAGAGCAAACGACCATCAATATTACAAAATCAGCGGCGCCATTTGCTTCAAGCGACTTACCGACTTCGAGAAACCATCCTCGAACGCTATCTTCATAGATAGTAATCTTGTCCTCGACAGTCAAGGGCCAATTGAAATCAGTATTCTTGTATCTGGGGCTGACCCAAAGAACGGACATTATGAACTCCTTTTCGTAAAATGGCTACTGCACACTTGCTTAGGCATTCGGAATTCATAGCCCTGTTTGGAGGCCCGCGAGAAGGCAGCGGACACCCCACTGTGCATAAATTATGTTAATCATCTCACGAACCTCCTTTCGTGCATGATGCAGGGGACAACCCGCGGATCGCCCCTACCGGTAATCTTCTCTCGGCGGCGAGAAGCAATCGACGACGACACTCTCTAATACAAAGTACGCGCCGTGCTCAACGCCACCGGCGACCGCATAAGTATCGCCTGCTTTGCATGTCCTGGTGACACCCTCAATGGTGATCTCGATCTCTCCACTGACCACGTAGCCGATCTGTTGACTGGGATGTGTATGCAGCGGCGTTGTCACCTTTGCTTCCGATCTGAATTCGACCACCATCATGTCGGCCGTTTCATTCAGCGTTCGACGGGTTAGACCCGGCACCGCCTCGACAGGTTTTGCATCGGCCCAACGTGTAATATGTCCCATGACTTTACCTCCTTGAAAGCAGTTCACAGCTAACAGCCAAGAGTTAATAGCTGATTGCTGATAGCTACAAATAAAAAAGCCCCTCGTCACAGGGACGAAGGGGCTCCGCGGTACCACCCTGTATTGGCAAGAAAGCATAACTAAGCAGTTCCTACCCACTCGATGCGCGTAACGAGCGCCGTCCGTCGACCGCTAATTGTTCACGGCCAAAGCTCCCGGACGAGTTGGGCCACCTGTGCTCGCTTTGGGCACGACCACCAGGCTTACACTCTCCCCGGCTCGCTGAAGCGATGGCTTACTGCTTCCATTCAAAGCTTGTTGATATGTGTAGATGTTATGCAACATTGTACTGGCCTTCCCCGACCTCGTCAATGAGAAGCTCATCTCCAAGCGATTTGTCATCTCGACTTTGCGCCTATCTACTGATGGTTACCAAGGGTTACACGAAGGAATAGGATTTTTCCCGACATCACGACCCAATAACGATAGTCGAAAAGTCGCGACCACCCATACGCTGTCATTCCCGCGAAAGCGGGAATCCACTCTACACGCCACCTTGTATCTCCCCCACCCCTCCTGCCGAGCCCGCCCTTGTTTTCGTGGGAGCGTAAGCGTGAGACAGGAATCCACTTGCCACACATAGGGTTGTCGTATCGTATCTTCATCAATAACTTGGGGTAGTTCTTGGTTTTTTGACCATCGACCTGTGATTTGCACCTGAAAACTGCTCGCTGATCACCAGGAATGAGCTTGAAGTTGCCTCCCCCGGATTATTCAGAAGATAGGTCGGCACCGCGGGGGTGAGGTCAAACGGCGCTCCTTACACACGCTGTTGCTGCCATACTGCTGCCATACTGCTGCCATACTCCTACCATACTCCTGGTCTCACCACCCCGTGTTCTGTCCCCTTCCTGGATACCTTCTCAATCATTCAAGGAACGTAACTATTCAGCGGTTAGCGATTAGCTGTTAGCTGTTAGCGATTAGCTGTTAGCTGTAAACTAAAACTCATCACTCGTCACCCATCACCCATCACTCGTCACTCATCACTCATCACTCATCACCCATCACTCATCACTCATCACCCATCACTCATCACTCATCACTCAAAACTGTCAAGCAGCCGGCACCAATAACTGAATAGTTACCGAGGAACAATGTCTCTGGCGCGACGTTTTTACGCATAGAAAGCGTTGAGATACGTAACTTTATCCCTGTTTGTTGAGAGGATACGGGTTGTCGATGTGCCAAGTCGAGCTAAGACGCTTCACAATTTCAGCCGAATGGGTGTAGACTGTAAAGAGGAAGCAATTTAAGGCTCAACGCGGAAAACTGGGGGTGGTTTAAGAAACCGGGTTTTTCCGCAATCCATTGGCCGTTCTCGGTGAGATAAAAACCCGGTTTCTTCCGGCTTTTCCCACTATTCCGCATTGAGCCGCAATTTAATTTGATACCCCTCATCGGCACAGTTGCTCCTTACTAGATATAATATGAATTGGTCGTGTCTATCAAGTGTATTGTTATCTCTGAAGGAGAGGGGAATATGGCTCAAGATAAAAAGCACAAGGGGCGTACGGCTCAACTAAACCAGAGCGCCTCTTCAGAACAAGTTGTAGCGCGACAAAAACCACAGGAAAGCCTGTCCCAGGCATCCAAAATCACCTACCATGCCGTACCACGTATCCCCAACTTGCCGGGGGAGGCATACATATCACGCCATTGGCGCATCCAACTCATCAATGAAGAAGGAGATGCCAAAGGGTTTGACGTCTATGATGACGTTGTGCTTGGGCGCGGCACTTGTGTCCGCGAGCGTCTGGGAATCGATTTCCTGGAATGGGAGGCAGAGGAAAAGGGGGTCTCGCGGGAACATGCGCTGTTGCGTCCTACTCCAACCTGCCTATACTTGGTTGATATCGGTAGCACAAATGGTACTTTTCATAATATCGAATCGGTAGCGCCGGGTGATGCCCGGGAACTGGCTGATGGTGATATGATCGTGTTGGGCAGGTTGGTATTCACCATTCGAATCATGCATTCTCCGCTGGACGACCTGCCAATAGCCATCCTGGGACATCTGCCTGATATTGTCAAGAATACCGGCCCAGCACGCTCTAACTGAGATCAGAAGCCGGGTAGTCAGATCATCTTTTGCTGTAGACTGCGGATAATGATCGACATCCAGGCCTTTGACGGAATGATCCGGATAACCTGTCCGGCTTTCGCTCTCAGCAGGATAACTTGCTTTATGGCTTATCCGGGCTGGACAGAGTGACCCAAGTGGTGTTTGTGAACCTGGAATATGGAGAGAAAGTTCATGACTGACGAAAAAAAAACAGGTGCAGAGACTGAGAAAGAAAAACCGCCATCCTCACAAAACACTACCCAACAAAATTCCTCAGAAGGCAAAGCACCTCTTGCCAAGTCGACTATTGAATTAGCAGAGAAGAGCCAAAAAGAGGCTGTTTCAGCCAGCCCGGTCGAGCGGTCAACCGAGAAATTGAAGGCGGGTGATATATCCGGCCTCCCCGACTCATTCTTGCAGAGTTATCGAGGAGAAACCGGCACGGCCAAGTGGTTCAAAAGACTGCCGGTCAGCATGAGCACAGCTGATCTACCACCAGAGACGCCGCGATGGAAAGTCGAGTTGATTGGGCTGGGATCTGTCGTCGATCCGGTCGGATTGGAAATCGTCGGTGATACAGTGATCGGGCGAGGACGTGTTGGCACGGAGCCGGCCGATCTCGATCTGGATATGTATGGCGCGTTAGAGAAAGGCGTCTCCCGCCGTCATGGGTTGCTCCGTCCGACCACCAACCACCTGTACATTATCGATCTGGGTAGCACGAACGGCACGTTCCACAATGGGATTCCACTTGGTCCCGGTGTGGCCCGCGCGCTTAAACACAATGACACCATCACACTGGGCCGTTTCTCCTTCACGCTCAAGCTGATCGATGGCCCGACTGTACGCAAGACTCTCGAAGTAGGCAAGCCGGTAGAAGCTCCTCACAGCGAGGAGACCGATACAACCAAACCGCTGGAGCCGTTCGATCCGGCGGCGATCAAAGCTAAGAAGGCTAAGCTGACTCCTCCAACCTTCGATCCGGTGTCACCAGGGACAACCAAACTGCCCGATGACGAAGACACCAAGCCGCAGCCTCCACTACTGGGAAATGAAGAAAAGCCATCAGCCCCAAAGGCCAAATCGCCCATCCCGGATGCCAGGTCGATCATCGTTGGGAGTCAACCTATGGCCCTGCAAGTGAGCCCGGAACCGGAGGACAAGCCATCGAAGCCTGAAAAGAAGACCGATTTACCGGCTGCTGAAGTGGCATTCTCTAAAGAAGTTACCAGGTCGCTCGATCCTGATACGAAGCCGGTGTTGGCAGCACCACCAACCTCCGATCCCAGGCCGGCCATAACAGAAGATAAGCCGCCGGACGAGGAGACAGGGAAAAAAACAACTAAACAGAAAGCCGGAACAGTAGATTCAGCGAAACCGTCTGCTACCCAAGAAGAGAAACCGATCGCGAACAAAAAAGGCACGGCGACAGAAAAGGAAGCTAAGAACAGCTAGATCCTCACGTACCGTTAAAACCACAAGGGCGAGGCTTCACAACCTCGCTCTTATTGTTATATCGATCGCACAAACCGCCAATCTCAATAGAATGTGGTAGCTCACGAGGTGTCTTCTCAACTATTATCCTGTTGCACCTGATACTGGAATCCAGGAACAAAAAACTTCTCGAGCTTTCCCCAAAAACATCCCGAGCTTTTTCTTGACTTGCCGGGTCTCCTGTCGATCAACAGAGACGGGAAATGATCTTAAACGGTTATGAAGGAGAAATACAATGAAGAAACCCGAAGAATGCTTGAATATCCAGGACGTTCGCGCTGAGATCGATCGCCTTGATAGGCAGATTGTCTCTGCCATCGGAGAGCGATATCGATACGTCCAGGCAGCTTCGAAGTTCAAGACCAGCGAATCGTCAGTCAGGGCACCGGAAAGAGAGGCATCGATGCTAAAAGAGCGACGTCGGTGGGCACAAGATGCCGGGCTCAACCCGGACGTCATCGAGAAGATGTATCGCGATCTGATCAGTTACTTCGTCTCCGAAGAGCTTCATCAGTGGAGAGAACAAAGCGGTCAGTAAGAGACTTGCTGATGAGTTTTGGCAGTCAAGTGTGATAATGACCAATAGCGTTTTTATGGTCCGTTGGTTATCAGTCTGGGCCATGAACACCTATTTAAAACATTGTGTCCTCCTCGATTGTTCTTTTTTTGTCACGCCTCGGCACCCGCCCATAGAGCACCAAGGCAGGTAGGAGTGCCAGCCCAGAGGCAATCAGTGCTGCCCGGATTGAGCGAGCGGTACCCAGCCACCCAACCGCCGGGCCGAGCGTGATCTGCCCCAGCGCATCGGCCTGACCATTCATCGATATCACTGTGGCCCGCACTTGAGAGTCGACTTCCTGGTTGAGCCATATTTCGTTGAGCGGCTCACGCAGTCGACGGGTAATCGCCATCACTGCGCAGGACATGACCGCTGCTGGGAAGCCAGGTGCCAGCGCGAACCAGACAATCGCCCCGATGCGCAGCAGTGTGACAGCCGCCAGGCTGCCGATCAAAACCAACTGGTTGTTAGCCTCCAGCTTCTTCTCGATCAGCCTGGCTGCTCCGGCAACCAGCAACCCGAAGATGATGTCCATCGCGCCCAGCCAGTGCACCGGTTGGAGCGCGGCCAGCGATGGGAAACCGATGTCATGGATGAAGTGTGCCGTACTCAACCGATCGACGCCTTCACTGGCGGCACCCGAAATGGCTGAGATGATCAGGATGGCGATCAGAGCAGGACGACCCTTTACAGATTGCAGCCCGCTCTGTAAAACATGACCCATCTGCCGCCAGGTGCTTCGAGCCTCGGAAGAAACCGGCTTGAAGCCCTGCTCCGGCATGACCAACATCAGCAGCAATCCCAGTGCGATGAAAAGCGCGCCGCCAAGCAGAATAGGGAGCTGGAGCCACAGCGTGCCCAATCCCATCGCTGCCAGCGTCCCGGCGATGGCAGCCAGGTTGCCGACCTGGGCCGCGCGTAAGAAGATCGGCCCAGCCTTTTGCTCGCCGATCTCATCGACGATCCAGGCTGATGTCGCGCCGCTGGTGAAAGTATAGCCAAAGCCCCAGATGAGCTGCGAGAGCAGGATCGGCCCCAAGAGTGGGAATGACCCCATCACCAGGAAGCTGACCCCAGTGATGAGCACACCGACGATGATCGAGAGCCTGCGGCTGTACACATCGGCGACGACACCGGTAGGGATCTCGAAGACAAAGACGGTTCCCTCTAATACCGTGCCGACCAATACCAGCTCGAAAGGGTTGAGGTGAGCCGTCGAGACCATGTAGATCATGTTGACGGCAAAGATCATGCTGAATAGGAAGGTCTGTGTCCCTGTGTAAATCAGATAGACAGGGATCGCCTTCCATTTCTTGTTATCTAAAGCAAACATGCGTCAATCCTCTGTGTTAACAGGTGTATTCAGTTGAGTTAGCGATGGGATGTTCGAACTACAAATCTGTGCCGATTTGCAGCCAACCTGAGAGGACTATTCAGCTTGCTGGTAGAGACATGAGGTCGGATTCAGACGTAAACGCCCAATCATCAGCGCAGCGAGTGGTTCCTGGGCAGGCAGGATGCAATTGGCGAAGAGAATAGTGTTGACATGCTTCAACCTCCTTGAGGAAACGGCGAACGGTTTGAGACCAGGTCACCATCAGCCGGATATGCGAGATGATACATAAAGACCAACGGGTCTGCAAATCGCCGATGCGGATGGAAATGCTTGACAATTGCCTACACCAAAGGCATAATTCGCGTCAACTTAAGTTTGACAGGCAATGATGGAGAAGAGTCTGCGGCGCAGCGCGTCGCCAGGGAGACCGGGCCGAGACTGCAAGCCGGGTTCGACTGCCAGCCACAGATGTTCCCTCCGGAGCCGATGGGTGAAAGATAGTGATTGGTTGTTGGTGATTAGTTACAGGCCATACATCGATCACCATTGAATAGCCTGTTCCGGCCAGCCCGCCGTTATCGGGGCAGCCAATCGCCGTAAGTATTGCGTAGCAATGCGCCGCTGTTGGTGAATCAAGCAGGCCGATCTCGGATCGGCAAGCAGGGTGGTACCGCGCGAGTTGAAACTCCCGTCCCTGAGTTCAGGACGGGTTTTTGTTTTCATTGAGGAAAAAGACATGAACATACAAATGATCGCCAACATTGCAACCATCCTTGAGGCCATAGCTGTGATCGCTTCACTCATATTCATTGCCGCCCAAATTCAGCAAAACACACGACTAACAAGAGTAGCGAACGCACAGTCGGTGGTGGAGAACGCTAGAGTGCTTGCTACTGCCCTGGCACAAGATCGCCAACTGGCGGAATTGTGGATTACCGGCATAAAACACTATGACGACCTGGATAGTGTCGACCAGTATCGCTTTCTGGGTTTTCTGACCTACCTGCTCAATATGCACGAAAATGCATACTACCAACTGACAGAGAATCTGCTTGATGAGCGGGTCTACTCGCCTTACGAATCGGAGCTAAAAGCGCTGGCTGAGAGCGGTGTTTTGCCACGACATTGGATGGCGCTCAGGTCTCAGTTTCAGTCAGAATTCGCCGGACATGTAGAAAAGGTGTTGAAAGAGGTCAGGACTTCCAAGCCATAAATCAGGAATGTTAGCAGGAGGAATAACATGCTAAAAAAGTTAGATCAGATCGAAGAACAGGTTCTAGGGCAGCTTGACTCCATATCGAGCAGTGATAGCTTGAGCAAGCTTGAAGGCCAGACGATTGGCAAGAAGGGTGAGATAACCACCATCCTGCGCTCCATCGGCACGCTGCCGGCGGAGGAGCGGAAAGCGGTCGGGGAGAAGGCCAACCAGGTCAAACAGAAGCTCGAAGCGGCCATTGCCCAGCGCGAAGAGGCAATCCGAGCCCAGGAGATGATCGCCACTATGCAGTCCGGCGCCATCGACGTGACACTGCCGGGTCGACCCAACAGAGCAGGGCGCATTCACCCCGCCAACCAGGCCCTGCGCGAGATTTACGCCATCTGGGCCGAGATGGGCTTCCAGGTCTACCGCAGCCCGGATGTCGAGACGGATGATAACAACTTCTCGCTGCTCAATATCCCGCCCTACCATCCGGCCCGTGACATGTGGGACACCTTCCACACCACCCAGCCGGATGTGGTGCTGCGAACACACACGTCTCCGGGGCAAATCCGCGTGATGAAGGAGTACGCCCCCGACCCGATCCGCGTTATCCTGCCGGGCATGTGCTACCGATACGAGCAGGTGACCGTCCGCAGCGAGTTCCAGTTCAACCAGGTCGAAGGGCTGGCGGTGGGGTACAACATCCGCATGACCGATCTCAAGGGCACGATGGCCGCCTTCGCCCGTCGCTTCTACGGCGCCGACCGCCAGGTGCGCTTCCGCTCGTCGCACTTCCCCTTCACCGAGCCGAGCATCGAGGTGGA
>JAFGLD010000124.1 GCA_016928235.1 Anaerolineae bacterium
ATATTGCACACCGGGTAAGCACAATGTTCTTTAGCTGAAGGTAAATTACCACATTTGGATATAAAATTCGAGATCTAATCTTACTCCCTCGTTTCGTCAGTTATCACTTTTTGTAGGGCAGGGGCCTGATTGTGAAAATGGCTGTTGATAGCAGAGAACAAGCAGGGGACTTAATGTCCCCTGCTACAGTCCACACTATCTAAGATCTCAGGATACTGTGCCGCTCACGACCTACCATGCCAGGTCGATTTCCTCGCCATCATAAGTGCCTTGGAGCGTGATGCTGCCATTTTCTGCGTCGTAGACATAATGGAGAGAGCCCGACTTGAGGCCTGTAATATCAAATGTGTAATCGCGGTTCCAGGTCACTACATTGATGTTAGCTGTGCCTGTCAAGACCAGTCCTTCCGAGAATTCACACTGGTTAAAGGTGAATGTCTCATCTTTGTCTTCCAGAATAAATGACAGGTTGCCGCCATATGGACATGTCGCGGCGATATCCTTCGACTTTTCCGAGTTATAAAAATGCTCAGGTAACAGGATTGTCTCCAGATCGACCTGATAGAAGGTTAAAAGAAGATCACCAAGCTGACCGGCATCGGCTGGCATCGGTGAAATGTAAGACCACATCACCGGCTCATCCCATGAACACTGGGTCTCGCGTTGAGACGGCAGCTTGCCGGATATCAGAAAGTCGGCAATGTATTCGTCAGGGCATTCTTCCTCATAGCCATAGATTGAATGAGGGCCACCTTCCACATAAAGATGGTAGCCATCAGCCAGCCGTTCATAGACTGCCTTCCCTTCCTCGAAGGGAGTTGCCGGGTCGAGCGTTGCATTCAGCACAAAGGTGGGGATACCCTCTGCGACAAACGGTTCGGCGCGGACTTCGCTGTCTGAAGAGCTGGGCCAGAGCGCGCATACCAGGCCGGTGTAGATATTCCCGTCTAGACGAGGGATGGTTCCATTGGATGCCTGCCCCTCCTCGAAGATCCGGGCCAGACGCTCCTCCGGTGTGCCGGAAAAATAGCTATCATCCGCGCAGTGGACAAAATAATAGCCGATGTCGGAAAAGCTCGGATCGCCAAGATACACTTCACTGGCAGGGTCATATTTGAACTGCGCATAGTACAGCCGCGCCAACGGGATAAGATCGCCTTGGCGGGCGGCAGCCAGTGCGCGCAGGAATAGCATTCGGCTGCCTGTGGAATACATTTGATAAGCAGCTGTCGACTCTAACTTGGTGAACGTCATTTGATGCTCAGATGTTGTCCCATCCGGCAGGGGAAAACTGTATGCTTGCGGCGTTTGGGCAAGGCTGGCCGCCAGATCATCATATACCTTAAGCGGATCTTCTCCGTCAAAGGCCTCTGTACAGAGTTCGTCATCATTGCATGCCTCGAAGGTGGCAAGCAATACTTTCTCAAAAGCCTTCTCTTGGGCAAATGAGCCTTCATCACCGGTCAGTGTGAGATCGACTGTTCCATCCAGGATTAGACCGGCCAGGCTCTCAGGATACGCGGCTGCATAAATCTGAGCCACGACTGTCCCATAGCTAACGCCATACAAATAGAACTTCTCGTCCCCCACAGCTGCGCGGAAGTCATCGATGTCTTCAGCTACCTGCTGTGTGTTGTAGAATTGCAGCTCCTCCGGCGAGACTCCCATCTCTTTGACGCAATCGTCTACAAATGTCCTGGTGGTTGCTGTGATCTCTTCTTGCTCGCCTGGGGTGTCATAGCCTTCCTCACCTTCTGTATCATCTTCGCTGGGGTCGCCATAATAGGCCGCCAGTGCCGACGGGCAGGCCAGCGGTGAAGAGAGTCCTATTCCACGCTGATCAAAGAACACAAGATCGTAGCTCTCCAGGATCCGATCGTCGACACGATCGATAAAGGCCAGGCTGATGCCCTCGCCACCTGGGCCTCCCGGATAAGCCTGGAAAAACATCCCTTGCCGCTCACCCGTAGCCTGATGGACGGCAAATACCACATCGACTGTTTTGCCGTTTGATGCATCGAACTGGTCAAGCGGCATAGAAAGCGTTATACACGTAAAATCCGGGTTCTCTTCACACGGCTGGCCATTCTTTTCCCGGATGAGTGCCTGCATATCACCAAGTGTATAGGTCAGGCTGTCACGCTGGTCCTGACTCTGGCTTATTGGTGTTGGTGTCGAGATAATGTCTCCCAGTGTCGGAGCAAGGGCCGCGACAATTTCCTCTTGATAGACGGATATGATCGCGATCCCGGCAACACAAACGCCACAGGCCAACAATACCACACAACCTACTGGAACCATCCACTTCCACGGTTTCTCTGATTTCTCCATCTGATACTCTCTCCTACATCATCGATTTAGACGCATCCGAGGGATTGTACACCCTTGGACGCACAACCCCTGCATTTTATGCGGGTTTGAACATTGCGGCAACAAATGATAGCGATTGTTTCAAATCTCCCCTTCGAGATAGGCTCGTGTACGTTCCTGCTGTGGGTTCTCTAAGACTTGCTGAGCAGGGCCATGCTCGACCATTTCGCCGAGGTACATGAAGACCACGTAATCGGCCAATCGTTTGGCCTGCCGCAAAATGTGAGTCACCAGGACAATCGTGTATTGCTCTTTGAGGGCCAGAAGACGTTTCTCTATATGTAGCGCCGAAGGCGGATCGAGTGCTGAGGTAGGCTCATCGCCCAATAAGATTTCCGGCTCGACGGCCAGACCGCGGGCCAGGCACAGCCGCTGCTGCTGTCCGACCGACAACCTCCCGGCCGGGACATGTAATCGATCCTTGACCTCGTCCCACAACCCGGCCATTTCGAGATAGTGCTGCACCGCTGCGTCCAGCCCCCGGCCTCTCTTGTGCATGTTGTGGATACGCAATCCATACGCCACATTGTCATAGATTGACATAGGTAGGGGAAAAGGTCGCTGAAGTAACAAGCCGACCTTCTTGCGCACTTCCGTGACGTCTACACCCGGCGCGTAGATGCTCTCGCCATCGATGAGGACATCGCCTGATATGTGTGTACCGACTACCAGGTCGAGGAATCGGTTCATGCTTTTGAGTAGCGTGGTCTTGCCACAGCCTGATGGGCCAATAATGACCGTGATCTGGTTTCTGGGGATATCGAGCACTATGTCTTTCAGGGCCTGATGATCCCGGTAATGCGCGTTGAGATTGCGGATGCTAATATGAGTCATAGTGGATCTGTCTCCGTCGATGGGAAGGGGATGGCCTTGTGCTACTTAACGGTGTAGCGGCCGAGATAGCTTGCCAGGCAGCGAGAGCCCAGGCTTGTCAGCAGCACGATGATCGTCAGGATCAAGGCTGCCGCGTAAGCTCTCTGTTGCACTTCCGGAAAAGGCGTGTTGAGCTGGAAGAAAACAGCCAGGGGTAATGAAGCCGCCGGGTCCATGAGTGACGTGGGAATACGATCGGTGTAACCAGCGGTAAACAGCACCGAAGCAGCATCTCCTATACCGCGCCCGAAAGCCAGCAGGATGGCCGTCGCCAGGCCTGGTAAAACCTGACGCAAAATGACCGCGAGAGCCGTTTCGAAGCGCGTGGCGCCCAGGGCGAAGGATGATTCCTCTAACTCGGCTGGGATCACGCGGATCAGCTCGTCTACAGCGCGGGCAATGATCGGCAGCTCGAGCAGCGCCAGAACGATGATCCCGGCCAGCAGCGAAGCACGCAACCCCAAAGCCAGCATCAGGGTAAACCCGAAAGCCCCATAGACGATGGAGGGCGTTCCCCACATCAGATCCAAGGACAGGCGTACGAAATTTGCCCAGCGCGTGTTGCGAGCGTAGACGTTCAATCCCAGCACAATAGGGATGCTGACAATCAGTGCCAGAAACGTCCCGCCACCGGCCAGATACAACGACCCGATAATCGCATTGAGGACGCCGCCTTCTTTGCCCAGGTAATAGCCTCCCTGGGGAGTCTTGGTGATCATATCCAGTGTCAGAACAGGCGCGCCTTTGATGATCACCGTCAGCAGAATCCCCGCCAGGCTGGCTGTTACGATCAACAGCGAGATCCCCATAAGCGTCAGGAAAAACATCTCCTCGATGTGCCGTCGTGAGAGTCGCTTTCTCATGCTTGTGTCCTTGCCAGGAAGTGTTGGAGCAAGAGCGCCGAACCCAGGTTGAAGATCAGGACAACGACCAGGAGCACCAATGCCGCGCCCATCAATGCCGAATCATAAAGAGGAATCGAAAGCATCTCGCCATAGTTGTTGGCGATCAGCGCCGTCAACGGATAGGCAGGATCGAAGATAGAAGACGGCACGCGAGGCACGTTACCCACAACCATCAACACGGCCATTGTCTCGCCGAAGGCCCGCGAAAAACCGAGCACCACACCAACCAACACGCCGGGCGCGGCTTTGGGCATCACGACATGCTTGATCGTCTGCCATCGGGTCGCCCCCACCGCCAGTGATGATTCGCGCAGCCCATTGGGGACTGCTTCCATGACCTCATAAGTAACGGCGATGATTACCGGGATGACCATTACTGCCAGGACAATCCCGCCGGCCAGGATGCTGTAGCCGGTCGTATTGGTCACGGCAAAGAAGGGCAGGAAATCGAGCCAGCGTTTCGATGCAGGCGCAGCCACATTCTGTACCCATGGTACAATAGCAACTAGGCCCCATACACCATAGATCACAGAGGGAATACCCGCCAGCAGATCCAGCAGAGGCTTCATCACGGCGCGAACTGCCGGGTGGGCATATTCGGCCAGGTAGATGGCGCTAAGCAGGCAGAGTGGCACCGCGAGCAGCATCGAGACCAGGGTGACCCATAGCGTGCCGATGATAAAGGGGTAAAAACCAAACTCCCCTCGTAATGGGTGCCAGGTCTGTCCAAACAGCAGCTCGCCGATGGGTTGGGTCTCCAGAATAGGATATGTGCGGGCAAGCAGCGCCAAAGCAATGACAACAACCAATACTAAAGGCAGGGCGGTTGTTATCAGAAATAATCGCCCTCCAATACGTTCTGTTTTGCGGCGCGACAGCAATGGAACCCTAAGAGATCGAAGTACACGCGGTCTGGGCAGGAGTTTATTGGTCATAAAAATATCCCATCGCTCGCTCAGGCTGGCATACTGTGACGGTGTCTCGACCCGACACCGCTTGTCTAAGGCAGAGGCGACCCAGTAGTCACCTCTGCCATGTTGTTTGACTCATAGTTTACAGCATAAACTTGACAGCAAATAATCGCCTGTGGCCATCGGCTCGGTACTGATGATAGAGGTAACAGCATATATATGATCCCTCCTACAGTTTACAGCCGGGAGCATAACCGGTTATGGTAATTTGGCCTGTTCGACAGCCAATTGATCCTCCGTTAGCTGGATATAACCCACCTCTGGGATAAAGGCTTGTCCCTCGCTCAGAATCCAACGGATAAAGTCGAGCGTGGCTCCGGAAGGCTGTCCTTTGGTTACCAGGTATAACGGTCGGGCTGGGGGTGAAGGATAGGCCCCACTGGCAACAGCTTGAATTGCCATGTCTTTAGTATCGAGCCGCTCGGTCTCATCAACCTGACCATTCCCATTAACATCGATAGGGACAATCACCACACCGGCCACCGGCTGCCCCGTCGCGGCATCAAAAGCATAATTAAGGTTATTATAGCCGATACCCAGTGGATCTTTAGCAACTGCTTCCAACTCACCCGGATCGCCTGACACGCCGATGCCCAACAGATCCTCCTGAGCCCCACCGCCCAAATACTTGACCCACATCTCAGCAGCGCCACAGGAATCGGAGCGAGTATAGACATTGATGCTGTCGATCTGATCGGGGGTGCCAACTACCTGTCCCCAATTTGTGATCTCGCCGGTGAGATAAATAGCCCCAAAGGTCTCCCTCGTGACGCCCTTTATTTGCAAATCACCCAGGACAGGGTTCTGCGCATTGACCACCGGGAAGACTGCGTCTTTTGTCACTGCGATGGCATAGGCGCCTTGAGTCTCCTCCTCAAGTCTGATTTCACGCGATACCATGCCGATGTTTACCATTTCGGATAAGGCATCGGCCATGCCCTTACCGGCGCCGCCGGCAGAGACGTCGATGCGAATGTCAGGGTGGGCTACCTGATATTCCTCGGCCCAGCGAACCATCAGAGGATAAAGCGCAAACGCGCCTGAGATGGAGATTGTGTCTTGTTGTTGGCCTTGCCCACAGCCAACGAGCATGAGAACAGCAACAAGCAGACTGGCAATGGCTCTCCCCGGAAAAATCTTTCTGATCATTGTTAGCTCCTCTGAAAATAGTGCTGAGTCAAAATCTACTGTAATCCGCAAATTGCGCGGATAGATTGCTGTCTCATTTTTGCGTGACCGGCAGACAGCCGAGCACGGAGTTGCTCAGGCTGTCTGCTGGTGAGCTTATATCGATTTGTTATCACGTGCCTGGCGAACACGGACGATGACATCAGCCAATGTTGTGTTATCGAGAATGTCGGCAATGGCATTGCGTACATCGAGCATGACCATGCGAAGGCCACAGGTCTCTTCGTCGGGACAATCGCAAGGCTCGTAGGCGATGTGGCTCACGCAGCGAACGGGGGCCAATGTGCCGTCCAGAATACGCACGATTTGCCCAAGCGTAATATCCTCCGGCGGTTTGGCCAGGTAATAGCCCCCTCCAATGCCCATTTTGCTCTGCAAAAGACCGGCATTCTTGAGAGTCAGCAAAATCTGCTCAAGGAACTTGAGCGGAATTTGCTCTTGCGCTGCAATGTCTTTGATGGGAACAACCTGAGACGATGCTGCATAGTTCGCCAGATCGATCATCGCTCTCAGACCATACTCGCCACGTTTCGATAGTTTCATAAGGTATCAGCGAAAGCTAAGTCCTATATAGTCTATTGCTTTGGTAGATTACTATAATCGAGACGGCAAGAAAAGACAAATCGCGGCAAACGCGCGAAGCAGCCCAGGCGGGACAATGTACGACTTGGCAAAGATAATTTACAGTGTTATCGTCTAACAACTTTGCTCATGGGTGGTCGCCGGTTACCCACCGTGCCATTGTGGAGCGAAGCTCTTGTTTTCACCCATACTGTCATCACGTGGAGATCTTTCAATGACTCAAAACGAGTTAGAACAAACTCTTGTGCTCATCAAGCCGGATGCGCTCAAAAATTCATTAACCGGCTATGTGCTCTCTCAACTCGCTGAATTTCACACCCACCTACATTTTGCGGCCGCCAAAATCGTTTGTGTCAGTCAAATGCTTGCGGAAGAACATTATGCCGAGCACAAAGACAAATTGTTCTTTCCTGCGTTGATCACCTACATCATGGGATACAGTCACTACCCGGAAGATGCCTGGAAACGCAGAGTGGTTGCCTTTGTCTACCAGGGCCCTGACGCGATCAAGTTAATCAGGGCAATTGCCGGGCCGACCAATCCCCATGTGGCTCGAGAAGAACAGCCGGGTTGTATCAGGGCTTTAGGCACAGTGGTTCCCATCAAAGATGATGCCGGCAACGTGATCAGTGAACGGCTTGACAACCTGATTCATGCTTCCGCCAATGAAAGCGATGCTGAGCGAGAGATCAAGCTGTGGTTTAAGCCCAACGACATCCCCCCTATGATGCATATTTACCCCACCGATGTCAGTGAGCAGCCCTACTATTTCAAGGATAACCAGCTTCTGATGACACATGAGCCGGACAGCGTTTGTCTGATCGCTCCTGGGGATGTTGTCTGGCAGTCAGACTTGGAGGCCTTGCGCGTGATCTCTCAAGGGCAGGCATCTCCTTGCACTCTTAAGGCGGTTGCAGCCAAATATCTGATTAATGACAAGCGAGAGTGTTGTTATTGACAGGCGGATGGTTGTCTGATCGCGGAATATGACACGAGGAAGGGCAGCCGGCCCTTCCTCGTGAGGAATGTTCAGAACTACCTGCCGCAATGAGCTAATTGTCTGATGATTGCCATGCCGCCCACTGAGACGAAGGAATCACCAGGCAGCCTCCAGCGTTGACCTGGGTTACGAAATCTGTATAAGGCAAGCCAAGTGTATCAAGCAGTGGCAGCAGGTATTTCTCGTGCGTGAAACCGGTCATGAGCTCCTCGTCCGGCGCATAGACTCCCAGCAAAGCCGTCTTGACCTGATCGGGGGTCAGGCAAACCTGTAGCTGTGAGCCATCGCTGGGCGCTGCGCCAAAGAAGGCGAAGCCTGTCTGCCTGGACGAGTAAGTCATCTGAATGATGAACTCAGGGTTGGTCTGACGAAGAATCAACCCCAACTCTAGACGATCAGGCTGTCCCATGACTTCTATAATGCGCTTAATGGTTAGATAAGAAGGCATCGCTTCCCACTTAACATGAACATAGCGTACTATGTTGTTCGTCAGGCGTACGTCGACGCGCGGTGGGATAAAACCGGCGTCGACGGCCTGTAGGATGTCAGGGCTTCGGGTTAACACCGCCCCCAGGTTACCTGTCCCATCCAAAGCTCCCTCGTAATCGCCGGGCATCATATCGAGCGCGCTAATGCCCAAACGGCTATAAAAGTTGAGTGTCTCTTGCAACCCACCCTGCCCTGGGACGAGGCCGTTGTAGCACGGCAGTGGGCATTCCGATGCACCGAAAGGGTCGAGACGTGTCCCAAGCTCTGTCGTCGTGACACTGTCAGGATAAGGCGCAAAGACCGTGGATGCGGGTGCTTCCGGGCCGGCAGGTGTCCAGGTCGGGAGTGGGGGATCGTTGGCTCCCATCGTTGGCGCTTCACCGGTTGACGTGCCTGCCTCCGCGCCGGCACAGGCTGTCAGCAGACACAGCAAGACGACAACACAATAATTCCGGGTTTGCTTCATTCTGCTCTCCTGTCGTTCAACCTATCGCTACCACAAAAGCGATGGCATGTTCATGGGTATGGGAAAGACTGATCGACCACTCTGTCAGGCCAAGCTCAGCCGCAAGCCGGGCTGCCTCACCATGCAATCGAACTTCGGGCTTACATCGTTCATCGGGCGTGATCTCGATCTCCACCCACTGTACATCGCCGATCCCGGTACCCAGTGCCTTGGCAACTGCCTCTTTGGCCGCAAATCGCGCCGCCAGCGTCGTGTATCGATCGCCACAATAAGCGCGCTCGGCTTCCGTGAAGAAGCGCCGGTAAAACCGCTCACCGTGGCGCAGCGCGGCACTCTTTACCCGCGCCACCTCGACGATATCAACGCCCGTTCGGAGCATCTGCTAGACGTCTCGTTCCGGCCCGGCAACGGCCAGCGCGTAGGCATCGGGATCGAGATAGCGAGCGGCGGCGGCCTGAAGATCATCGGCCGTCAATGCATCGATCATCGCTGCGTAGTTCCGCAGATAATCCAACCCAAGCTGGTGCTGCTCCATATTCAAGATGCTGCCGGCCACCCCCTCATTCGTCTCCAGGCTGATCACCAGTTGCCCTTTGAAGAATGACTTGTTGTCTGCCAGCTCTTCTGCCGTCACCGGCTCCCGGACCATGCGTCCGATCTCCTGACGGATGGTCTCGACGGCGCGCTCGATGTTTTCCGGGTTGACACCGGCCATGATCTTCCAGGGACCGGGACCAAAACCGCCATCGAGTTGGCTGTAAGAATAGTAGGCCAACCCCTGATCCTCACGTACGGCATCGCCCAGACGTCCCATCAAGCCAAATTGGCCCAGAATGCTGTTGGCCACCCGCGCTGCCTGGAAGTCAGGCGCCGAACGGGCCGGACCGGGATATCCCATCACGATATCGGCCTGGCTCTTGCCGGGGATCGGGACAAACTTATAGCGCACATCGGTGATGCGGGATACCGGGGGTGCTTCGGGGCGAGATGCCTGGGCGGGGTTGACCCAATCGCCCAACGTTTTCTCAACCAGGCTGATTGCTTCTTGAGCCTTAAACGCGCCTACCACCACAATGATCGCCCCACGTGGCCCGAGATTGGTCTGAAAGTTGACGATATCTTCGCGTGTGATGCCGGCAACTGTCTCTAAATAGCCTTTCACACTCGATCCATAAGGGTGATCGGGATAAGCCAGCTCGCTGAAGGTGAGGGCAGCCATGCGGCGGGTATCGTGCGCGCGCATCTGCAAGCTGGTCATGATCTCACCGCGCTCTTTTTCGATGTGCTCCGCCGGGAAAGTCGGCTGACGCAGCGTCTCGGACAGCAATTGAAGCATCGTCGGCAGGTCTTCGGCCAGGCTCTTGCTGCCAAACGAGCAAGTGTGACCGCCGGAGTCGATGTCCAGGCTGGCGCCGATGCTTTCGATCTCCTCGAAAAGCTGGTCGAAGGTGTGGCGGGCTGTGCCGCGCATCAACATGGCACTGTGGAAGTTGGCCAGCCCGGCTTTCTCTGCCGGCTCCAGCAATGCCCCACCCGAAATGCGTCCTTCCATCACCACCGATGGGCTGGTGAAGTTCTCCCTCGCCAGCACAATGATGCCGTTCTCCAATTCGACACGATGGATATCGTCTGGCCCAGGGATGGCATGGATGTGCTTGTTTTGAGAAACCATTGATCGTCACTCGCCTCCCTGCTGTGTGCCGTTGCCCGTTGGAACATACCAGCCCACAATGCGTTTATTCGATTGGAATACGTCGGCAGAGACGCGCTTGACATCGTCCAGCGTCACTGCCATCAGCTTATCGAGAAATGTGTCGAACCACTCGTAGTCGCCGACCAGCGTCTCGGCAAAGCCCAGCCAGAAGCCCTGGCTGGAGACACTCTCGCTGTCGTACGCAAATAACGCCTTGGCCTGTTTGCGCGCCTTGGCGAACTCCTGCTCGCTGATGTCGCCCTGCGCCATCCGGTCTGTTTCGGCATGGATGGCGTCCTCGACCTCCCGGCAGGTGCGCCCATCGCGCACGGTGGCCGATATGGTGTACAGGTAGGGGTCGATAGTCGCCGTCAATCCGCCGCTCATGCCGGCTGCCAGCTCGGTCTCGACCAGCGCCTTGTACAGCCTCGATGTGTGATTGCTTGTCTCTGCTGTGCTCATGAAGTTGAAGCTGGTGGCGCCCGCCAAGATGCTGTCGGCAACCGCCAGCGCGAAGAAATCGGGGTGTTTGATCTCGTATCCGCGATAGGCCACCATGATGTAGGCCGTCTGCCCTTCCCGGTTCACCGTCACCCGCCGCTCTCCATACTGTGGCGGTTCCGGTCGGACAACCTCGGGTATCGCCTCGCCACCAGAAATTTCCCCGAACCGCTCTTCGATGTCCTTGAGCGCCTGTCCGGCATCGACATCACCCACCAGCACGGCGACGGCATTGCCGGGCGCGTAGTAGCGTCGATAATGGTTGTAGAGATCGTCGCGGGTCATGGTCTGGAGATCGATCAGCTCTCCAACGACCTCGGTCCGGTATGGGTGAACGCGGAAAGCGGCTCCCAGCATCTCCTCATACAACAACCAGGCGGGCGAGTTCTCCGATCCGCTGCGCTCGGAGATAATCACCGTCCGCTCCGAATCGACCTCCTCCGGATCGAAGGCTGAGTTAGCCATCCGGTCAGCCTCCAGATCGATCCCCAACTCGATTTTATCGGCGGGCATGACCTCAAAGTAGGCTGTCCAATCGATGAACGTGAAGGCATTCCAGGCCCCGCCCTCGCGCGATATCAGCTTATCGAGCGCACTGGCGGGATAGGTGGGTGTGCCCTTGAACTGCATGTGCTCGACCCAATGCGAGGCCCCGGTGATGCCGGGTATCTCGTTCCGGCTGCCTACTCGATACCATACCCAGAAGGTGGCTACCGGCGCATTGTGCGTCTCTTTGATCAAGACGGTCAGGCCATTTTTGAGTCTGGTCTTTAGAATACCGTTTGTTCCCACATGACCTCCCATAAAAGTAGTTTACAGATGACAGTGAACAGCTGATAGTTCTTGTAATGGTTGGATGGGAATTGATTGACGCCCATTCGTCTCACAATCTATTTGCTTCCTGTTACGATGTGCTTCCTACCACTTACAATGTCTTTCCAACCCTTTACAACAGGGTTCCTACACCCCATCGAGATGAATATCGCCGCTGTAACCGCGTCCGAAGCCGCGGTAGACAAACCCCATCTCCCGCATCATGACCGGATCGTAGATGTTCCGGCCGTCGACGATGATCGGTTGGCGCATCGATGCCTTGATGCGGAGCATATCAAGCTGCTTGAACTCGTTCCACTCGGTGACGATCACGACAGCATCGCATCCTTCGCAAACCTCGTAGGGGGTTTTACACAGAGTGCACAGCGTTGCCGGCGGCATGACCTGGCGAGCGACATCCATCGCAACCGGGTCATATCCCTTGACGGTCGCTCCGGCTTCGACCAGCAGGCCGGCGATGGTAATCGCCGGGGCATCGCGCATATCATCGGTGTTGGGCTTGAAGGCCAGCCCCAAAAGACCGATGGTCTTACCGCGCAGATCATCGCCCAGCAGATCACGCAACTTGGCGATCACCTGGTGACGGCGCGACAGGTTGATCGACATAACGGCTTCCAGAAGCTGCGGCTGCTGCTCCTGCTCGATGGCCATGTGGTGCAGCGCCAGGACGTCTTTGGGGAAGCAACTCCCCCCGTACCCGATGCCCGAATCCAGGAACATCTTGCCGATACGCTTGTCGAGGCCCATCCCGGCAGCGACTTCCTTGACATCGGCGCCCAGCGCCTCGCAGATGTTGGCGATCTCGTTGATGAACGATATCTTGGTCGCCAGAAAGGCGTTCGATGCGTATTTGATCATCTCGGCAGTGCGCAGGTCGGTCACGACGATGGGGGCACGCAGCGGCAGGTGGAGCTGGGCTACTTCGTCGGCTGCCTCGTGATCGAGCGAGCCGAGCACGGTGCGATCGGGGTTCATAAAATCTTGCAGCGCCGAGCCTTCGCGCAGGAACTCCGGGCAGGAGACTACTGAGAAATCGATGGGGCGGGGCTGGTGCTTGCGGATGATATCGGCTACCCAGTCGCCGGTTCCCACCGGGACGGTCGATTTGTTGATGATGATCAGCGGGTGATCCATGATCCGGGCGATGGTCTCGGCGGCCTGCCGGACATACTGGAGATCGGCTTCCCCGTCGACGCCTGAGGGTGTTCCGACACAAATGAAGACAAAGCGGGCATTCTTGATCGTGTCAGTGTACGAGGTTGTAAAGTGGAGCCTACCAGCATCGACATTACGCTTGACGACCTCGGCCAGACCCGGCTCGTAGATCGGCATGATGCCCTGGAGAAGCTTATCGATCTTGTCTTCTGCCACGTCCATCGCGATGACATGGTTGCCCAGATCGGCAAAACAGGTGGCGGTGACGAGACCAACATACCCGACACCAATGACGGCAATATCTTTCATGAGTGATTCGACCTCGTTTTGGATAGAAGGGAGACAAATGCAGCCGGCATCATTCGCCGGAGTTTATCGCAAATGATGCGCTTTGACTAAAAAGCCGGTGACCGGCAGTCGGGCAGAAGACCAATTGTAAATAGTCGGTACCCGGACAGATACCGACGCAACCCGTAGCAGCCGAAATCAGATCAAAATGAGAGCCCGAATTACCGTGCCGATTTTATGGGCAGCGGGCCATGTGGAATGAGCGAGACAATCGCCATGACGGCAACCACGCCTGTCGCGATCCATGCACTGGTGAACACCAGTGGCACGCCTGGATGCTTGACGGCAATCCCGATAAAAGCCCACACCAGCACCAGCAGGTAGGCAACATCGGCGCGTGTAAAGGCCATTGCCCCCGCGATGAGCACCGCCACTGCCAGCACAATTGCCGTCCATGCCTCGGCGCCGATCCCAAATCCGGTCCATTTTGCTAACCACAACAGCGAAGCAGCATTGGCAATTGTCGCCACGGTGATCCACCCCAGATAGACGCTGAAGGGCAAATGAACCAGCCACTTCATCGCGGCGCTAACACTGGCGCGCCGAATATCCAGGCCAAGATAGATCAGGATCAGAGTGGTAAGCAGCGCACCCATTGCAATGATCGTGGCATAGAAGATGGTGTAGTGCCATAGAAAAATCCACGCAATGTTGGCGGCAGAGCTCAGCCAATACCAGGGCGCAATGCGATGCAGAACATCATTGTCCCGCTGAGCAGGCAGCGCCTGATAAATGGTGTAGGCAATCAATCCGAGGTAGATCAGTCCCCAGATTGAGAAAACATAACCTGCCGGCGTGAAGTACACATCGAACCGATCCGATATTTCACCCGTATTTTGTCCATTGATCGGGAGAGCGTTAGCAAGCACATTCACTGTGATCATCACCACAGTAGCGATCACCGTCACAACCTGTCGTGCCAGTCCTTTGCTCATCAGTCGTTTACTCCTGGTTAGAGAAAGAATATCACCTTGATTATAGCGATCGGCGATGCCGTTTTCAGGTCAAGGCAGCCAGCCAAATGAAACAGATGATTGATCGGGTTGCGGAGATGGTCATCGGCTATCCTCGTCATAGGCTGCGCCATGTTTGCTTCATCGAGGCTCTATCATGACGTGTTCCAGAAACAACCTGTCGCTCCGAGCCTGGCCGTTCTCGAATACCTGTAAGCGCGTTCCGCTGCCGGGCAGATATAACCCAACCGAAAGCGGATACCGGCCGGGAGTAGTGCCGACAGGCGTCTGGATCAGGCTGTATTGGATAAAGATATCCCGCACCTGGAGCTGGTTGATATTTACACCCAGATTGTCATTTTGAGCCAGCACGACCACGGGGTTGCCCAGCATATGGGCAAACATGGTTAGCTCAGAAGGAGGTGGCCCGTCTAATCGCCAGTAGGTCATCAGCTCGACATAATCACCAGGCCGGATGGAGAGATCACGAACAGTGTACCCGAGGAAGGTCACATTGTGGCCAAAGGGAACCGGCAGCGGCGCCAAACGCGATTCGCCGGTCTCGGGGGCCCAGGCTGCCGGCGCGGTAGTCATAAAGGACCCAGCTACATCGGCAATCTCCTTGCTAACATCGATGCGCATGATCACATCCGGACGAATGCCGGGCACATGCTCGTTGCCGGCATAACGCATCCAGGCCAGCAAGGGGCCCGGCAGGTGATCGTAATAGTGCTCAAGCGGGAAGATCAGCCGCTGAGACTCGCCGCCACGGGCCAATACCAGGCTTTGATCGCAGTCGAAATAGCGGATTGGCAGATTGTGGCGGTGCATGAAATACGAGAGTAGATCCTGGTTGGACAATGCAAAGGGATCGTTGGTCCGGTCAACCGGTGTCGAACATATCGAGATCGGGGATGTGTCCTGGCTGGTATCCAGGTAGTGGGCCAGCAGACCCAGATCGGCCTTGTGATTCAGTCGCACATCGCCCAGCTCCGGCCAGCGCATAAAGTAATCGCGATACGTCCAGGCAGCATTACTGCCAATTACCAGAGCAATAACTGCTGCAACTGCCAGCTCGAACGCCAGGTGGCGAGATTCGCTCAACCATTCTCTGGCCCACCAGTATATCGATCGCAATCCAATGGCCGGAAACATAAAGATCACCGGCAGAATAACGACCATGTACTCGAAATCCGGACTGCGAGGCAATAGAGCCGCCGGCAGCAATCCCACCACCAACCAGATCAGCACCAATCCATAAGCCGGATTTCGCCGGCGCGCGCCCGCCACTCCGATCCCGATCACCATCAGCATACCCATCAGAGGGCCCAATACAGGGCGCCCCGGCAGGTTGTTATTTGGGAACATATCGCCACGCAAGACCAACCCGGTCAACAAGGTGACCACACGCCCTGGTATTTCGGCTATCAGCTGAGACTGTTCAGCTACCGGGACGGGCTCGCGCGTCCCAGGGTGTTGGCTCATGTAAATCAGCAAGGGTATGGTTAACAGCAAAACCAATAGCGCGACATAGGAAATATCGAACCAGCGGTGACGCATCTCCTGACGATTAACGAGCAGGCGATAGGCAATGAAAAGCAGAGAAATCGCCAATAGTGTCCAGGCGCTGACATGTGCATACTGCGCCAGACCGAGCATAATGCCGCCTAAAGTGAACCAGAACCCTGCTGCCATATCTTGCCGAGATTGATATCCGCAGAGCAACATGTAGATCGCCAGGGTGGTCATCAGCGGCATGAGCGTAACGTGCATCACTGTACGCCCCATCCACACCGGCCAGAACGCGATCGACATCAATCCCAGGGCCATCAGCGAGACACGCATACCAAACAACCGCCGTGTTAACGTAGCAGTGACTGCCAGCGAAAGCATCGACAGCCAGACGGATGGCAGCCGCCACAAGATCAACCCGCGACCGGTGGCGCTGGTCGACGTAGCCAGGATGGCATAATACAATCCCTCCCGCGCAGGTTCCGTCTGATTATAGATGACTGAAATATCGCCCTGGCGGATCTGGTCAGATATCTGGGCATTGATCAATTCTGCGGCAGACATGCCCGGCGGGGCTGTGCTCAGATGCCACAAACGGAAAAACGCCGCGGCGATCAACAGCAGCACAGCAACTGCAAAATACCAGTTCTCCAGGGACCTGCGCGTATGAGAAGTCGATGATGGTTGATTCATCAGATGTGGTCAAAAACTAAAAACAGATAATGTAACGACTCACCTGTTCGGCTTAAATAGTGATCAGTGAGAGGTTAAAGGGTTAAGTTACAAGTTAACAGTCACAAGCAAAGACAAGTAGCCAGGTAGTGTTCATAAATTTGTGCCGCCTATTGACATCCTTGTCAGGATGGAATGGTGACATAACCTGCCAATAATTCGACCAGACACAAACCAAATTATAAGGATGATAACTGGAACTGGAAAGAAATCGGTTAGTAAACCATCCCTCTTATAGGCGGCAACATTATTGAGCAGCCGCTCTTCTGCACTACAACCAAAAGAAGAGGGAGACCTTCCGGCCTCCCACTTGCATTGACGGTCAATCAGACCTGGCCCGCCTGGCAGTGGCAGCTCCACCACCGCCACCACCCCAGAAGGCAGCCAGGCCAAGCAGAAAGCCAAAGTCGTACCATCCACCATTGTTGTGAACCTCGTACAGACTCACCTTGTCTGAAAATAACGAAACGGCAAAGGTAACCGGGGCAATGATTCCATGCCACAGCCCCTTCCAGAATCCGGCAACATGTCCATTGTCATTCGGCTGATCGATCATATCATTCGGGCCGGCCGCGCATCCGGCCAGCACCATTAAGACTATTACCAGGAGTCCAATCGAGAGAATCTTACCCATTCGTGTTCACCTTCCTTGCGCAGATGAAAACAGCGCGCTACAAAAAATCGACATTACATATCCGGCTCAGTCGGCAGGCGACCAGTCTCGCGCGCACCGGAATCCAAAGTAGAAACTTGAATTAGAGGGTCTATCCTTGAAGCGGAAACTGGCGCGTCCGTCAGTGACCGGATTGCCCCACGATGCGCCTCGCAGCACGCGTTCACTGAACCGATCGATAGCATTTTCCCGCCCGTCGCTCGGATTGTAGGGATAGGGCTGGTAAATTGTGCTCACCCATTCCCATAAATTACCACTCATATCGAGCGCCCCTACCCATGACACACCGTCGGGCTTGCTGCCCACATCGGCCGTCTGATTATCCGGGTTGGCAGAGTTGATCGACTTGGTGGTCGTGAAACCATTCCCCCACGGATAGATCAGGCCGTCCGGCCCGCGAGCAGCATACTCCCACTCGACTTCCGTGGGCAGGCGAGCACCCCGGTTTTCGCAATGCTGACTGGCCTGAAACCAATTCACCGAATCGCGCGGGCGGTTATCGCCTGGGAATTTCCCCGATGAGCCAAACTGGGCATTGGTGACCTCGGTCCGGTCGAGCCAGAAAGGCTGCTCGATATATTCGCGTTCGCCGCCCTTCTCGTTAGGCTGTCCCTGCTCGTTTCCCATTTGGAAGGACCCGGCCGGGACAAGCATCATTATGACGCCGTTGAACTCCTGACTGCGCGGTGTCCAATCCTTATTGTGTTCGATCATTTGATACGACGGGGTAGGCGATGTGGTAGGTGCTATGATAGGCAATTCGGTTGTGGGAGGGCGCATCGTTTCAGTCGCGTCCCCGCCGTTTGTCGGGAGGAAATTTCCGGCGGTGATTCCCCACGCCACCAACCCCACGAGAACTGCTGCGCCGGCGACCCAGGCCCACCTTCGAAGGTGCTGAGACGGGCGCCCCGTCTGTCTCAGCACCTCCCGAATGAATGTCGCCAGCTTCTCGATCCCCGCGTCGAAGTAGACCGGGTAAAACTCGATCCCCTGCTTGGTCGTTATCTGCTGAATGTCCGCCGGCAGCTGGTCGAGCGGCGGCGGCGCATAGCCGTCGATCATCGCCAACACGATCGGCAGATCGAGACTCAGCGCCTCTCTGATTTCGCGCCGCACCCAGTCGCTTTCCCGGTGAATGCGCTCCGGATCGAAGGTATACTCCGAGACAACCAGCACAAAGATATCGCTGCCGCGCAGGTGTTTCAGGATGCTTGTGTCGAAATCATCGTCGTCGATGCTGTCTGTGTCGACGAATACTTTCGCTCCCAGACGCGCTCGCAGCTTCTCGGCCAGACGATGGGTGAACGGCCAGGTTTTGCGCCGGTAACTGATAAAGATGTTCATCGATGCCTTTCCCCAGGCGGCTGCTCCCGGTATGTGCCGAACAATGCCTATGATACACCGGCGCGATCAGATATCCAATCTGATCTGTTCGCCCACGACTGCGAAGCGCGCCACGAGGGGCACATCTTGTGAAGAGCCACCAACCAGTACATCGAACTCACCATCGTCGACCACCCACCGGTTTTCTGCCGGGTCATAATAGGACAGCGATTCCCGATCGAGTGTGAGCGTGACAGTCTTGCTCTCCCCCGGCTCGATCGCCACTTTGGCAAATGCTTTCAGCTCTTTGTCGGGCCGCGCCAATCGAGATTGTACATCATGGACGTAGAGCTGGACGATCTCTTGCCCGGCTCGATTCCCGGTGTTCCGGACGTCGATGAGGACGTCGATCCGGCCGTTCTCGCCTTCGATGAGTGCCAGGTTGCTGTACGTAAATGTTGTGTATGATAACCCGTAACCAAACGGGAAAAGCGGTTCGATATCCTTTTTGTCGTAGTAGCGATAACCGACAAAAAGTCCTTCCCCATACAGCACTTTGCCGTTCTCGCCCGGATAGTTGAGATAGGCCGGGTTGTCTTGCAATCGTTTGGGGAAGGTGGTCGGCAGCTTGCCGGATGGGTTGATGTCACCAGACAAAACATCGACGATCGCATGGCCGGTTTCCTGGCCGAGATACCAGGCCTGCGCGACCGCCGCCACCTCGTCCAGCCACGGCATGGTGACGGGCGACCCGGCATTGATCACCACGATGGTGTTGGGGTTGGCTGCTGCTACCCGCTCGATCAGCTCAGCCTGCGCGCCCGGCAGCTCCATATCCGGACGGTCGAAGCCTTCGCTCTCCCACTCGTCAGTCAGTCCCACAAAAACGATGGCGACATCTGAGCGGGCCGCCAGATCGACCGCCTGTTGGATTGAGTCATCCGGTATTTGCGGGATACACCCAACAATCAGATGCTGCCAGTTCGAGGCAGGCTTCGCGGCATACTCGATCTTGATCGCGTAGGTCCGGCCGGCAGTCAACTCTATGGAGCGTATCCCCGAACGGCCATGCTCACCGGGCTCAGTATCCCAAAAGTCGAAGATCGGATTGTCGTCGATGATGACCCGGCTTGGCCCGGCGCTTCTTGTGCCGAATTCATAAGTACCGCTTTCAGGAACGGTGAAGGCGCCAATTAACCGGGCCGAAAAGTTGTCCATCTCTACCCCTGCCAATTTATCTTTGTTCCAGAACAACTCCAGCCCATCGGCTGTCGTAGTCCGGACAGGCTCGCCAGCCAGGTCTCGATTGGCAAAGATGTCCACTGCCAGGTCGCCGGTCAGCCAGGTCGCATCGAAAACCGGCGGCAGTTTATGGATGGCACAGCCGACAGCATAATCGACTTTGTCCCCCACCCGGCTTCGGAAAGCATCGAGCGGGGATACCAGGTAGTGTGGATCGACACGGACGCTGCCGCCGCCCCTGAACGCCGTCCGCCTGGCATTCGCGCCGATCACGGCAACAGAGCCAATCCGATCAACGTCAAGTGGCAGGATCGCGTCGTCGTTCTTGAGCAGCACAATAGCCTCGGCTGCGGCCTCCCGCGCCAGCAGGCGATGTTCGGGTTTGTCAATCGCCTGTTCGGGTTGCAGCTCAGGCTGTTCGAATGCGCCCACTCGCTCCATCACGCGCAGCAATCGCCGCGCCTTGTCGTCGAGCCCGGCCTGGCTGAGACGGCCATCCCGGATGGCCTCCAGCGCATGATCGCCCATCCAGCGCGCCGGGCCCGGCATCTCCAAATCCAGGCCGCTTCCGGCAACACCATCGCTGTAGGTGCCCCACCAGTCCGACATGACGATGCCGTCAAACGCCCATTCGCCCTTCAGGATATCGAGCAGGAGGATATCGTTCTCGCCGGCATAGGTGCCATTGACGCGATTATAGGACGACATCACTGCCCACGGTCTGGCCTCTCGGACGGCAAGCTGAAATGGGCGCAGGTAGATTTCGCGCAGCGCGCGCTCGCTCACCTCGGAGCTCATCGACGTTCGCTCATATTCCGAATCGTTGCAGACGAAGTGCTTGATGCAGGCACCCACGCCCTCACTTTGCAGTCCATCGATGTAGGCAATAGCCATGCGGGCTGTCAGGTAGGGGTCTTCGGAGTAGCACTCGAAGTTGCGCCCGGCCAGTGGGGATCGATGGATGTTGACCGTCGGCGCCAGCAGGATGTGCGCGCCCTTAGCCCTGGTTTCCTCGGCCAGCGCCTTTCCGACGCGTCTGACCAGGTCGATGTTCCAGGTCGCGGCCAGCGCGGAGCCACAAGGGAAGCAAGCTGACTTCGGTCCGTATGGCGACCGGCTGCCACGCGCGCCAATCGGGCCGTCGGTGACCCGGATGGCCGGGATACCCAGGCGTGGAATGGGGACAGTGTGCCACAAGTCGGCACCTGCCAGCAGGGAAACCTTTTCTTCCAGAGTCATCCGGCTGATTAACTGTTCGATTCTATCACTCATGGACCTGGTTGTACCTTTCGTTGAGTAGATGGGCCTGACCCGGTTTAAGCGTAGGGTTCAGCTCCACTTCTACGAGATATATATTGGGGATTTGTCGGATTGTCAAGTCGAAGGGTAGCCCTTGGAAATAACGTGGTCATGTTGGTGTGCCGGTCAAATTCGTTTTGCCGATCAAAACCTCATCCCCAACAACCGTCGATGGAGGGCCGGCAACCGGATAGAGGCACATGGGGTGAGGTTAACAGCCTCAAAACGACCAACTACGCTATCTTCACGTGCTGCCGGTCGAGGTCTTAACCGGCGAAATCGACGGATCCACCACAACCGAAACTCCCCACATCCTCCTCATGATCGTTGATGATCATCTCGCCCAGTTTTTTCCCATACTCGATTAAGATCGGAATCTTGCTGACGGCATCCAGCTCGATGGGCTGATCCAGGTCGATATCGAAGCGTCTGAAATCCAATCCGGCTTTGGGATCTCCGGTGCGCTCGACAACCGCGTCGCAGAAGAAGTGTCGAACCAACCGGGTCTGGGCCTGGTCGGCATCGTGCAGGAAAGTGTCGATGGCGGGGAAGATCCATTCAGGCCCCCATAACTGGGTTGGATTGCGCTGCGTTCCAAAAATGTTGCGCAAGCGCGTTTTCCAGGTTTGCTCCATGGGGTTATTGCCTGTTCCGATGCTGATCAGCGTGGTATTATCCAGCCGCCAACCTCTCTCGCGCAGGCAGAAGGCAATCTCGTAGGCTGCCATGTAGCAAGGATTGGAATAGGAGCCCACGCCTCCGTCAACCCAGTAGCGTTTTTCGGGAATCCAGGCCTCTTGGGGCGGATCATCGGGTTGTTTCTTGTAATCATGCAAAAAGGCAGGGAAGGTGGTTGGGACGATGCAGCTGGCCAGCACGGCATCACGCAAGCGCCAATCGGCGTATCGCTCCTTGTAAAGTTTGATAAAGCGGGTGGCGCAGGCATAAACATCGGTGGTGGTAATCACCATGTTGAAATCGGGTTTTTGTTGGCGAAGCTGCCCGACGGTCATATCGCCCAGGTGGTGAGCCAGGATTTCCGCAAGGGGATCGGTGCTGTAGCGATAGTTGACTAGATACTCGATCAGCGGCAGTGTCCGCCAGCTTTTACGAAATATCTTAGGCCCCATTTCAATGTAAATGTCAGATATCGCCGAGGCGTCCAGGCCATGCGCGATCCCGGCAGCAATCAGTGAACCGGTTGATGTGCCTGCCGTCAGACTGAACAATTCATGGATCGGCTTACCGGTTGCCTGTTCCAGTTTCTTAAGCGCCTCTGCTACCAGTACTCCCTTAATACCACCGCCATCAACTGCCAGAGCAACATTTTGTCGTAAGGGTTTCATGCCTGTTCTGCCTCCCGGAGAATAGTGATTGGTGTTGAGGTTTTACCGTAGATAACTACCCGGCAATAGGCGCACTATACGTAACTCAGTTATTTTGTATCTTCTCATAAAAGCGGGGAAAAACTCTCGGCAAGAGAAACCGGGTTTTTCCTTCCGCAAGAACAGCACAGAGTTGATGCCACTTTCGCTGTCAGGATGGCCTGTTCAACAACGAAAAACCCGGTTTCCGGATTGATGTCCTCCTGATTATTGAGAAGATACGTTATTTTCGATAAAGTCTACTCATCTTCTTCGCCCGGCCAGGCGTGCAGGCCATAGGCGCCTGCCTTGAGCACCTTGAGGGATAGCAGCGCGCACTTCAATCGCACCGGCCCCAGGGGGACACCCAGCATCTCCAGAATATCGTCTTTGCCGATAGAGCGGATCTCATCCAGTGTCTTGCCGATCAGCGTCTCGTACAACATCGAGGCCGATGCCTGGCTAATGGCGCAGCCGTTGCCTTCCCATCCTACATCTTTGACTACCTTGTTCTCATCGAGCTGAATAGTCAGGTGGATGAAATCGCCGCACAGCGGATTGTCTTCCGCGTAGTCGATGTCCGCCGGGCTGACCAGTTGTTTCTTCTGCGGGTTACGGTAGTGATCGAGGATCATCTCTCGGTACAGATCGTCCATCGGGTTTTCACTTTCTGGGGTAGTTTACAGTGAATAGTTCACAGTTAAAAGTCAACAGCTAACAGCTAACCGCTAAAACAGCTACAACACCAGCACTTCTTTGACCTTGTACAACCCTTCGATCAGCCGATCGATCTCTTCAAAGGTATTGTACAGATAAAAGCTGGCGCGTGTCGAGGCGGTGAGATTATATCGATGGTGCAGCGGCATGGCGCAGTGATGGCCGGCCCGCACCGCGATGCCCTCGTGGTTCAGTACCTCAGCAATGTCATGAGGATGGATATCCTCCATCACCATCGATACCAAACCGCCCCGCTCGGACGCTTTCAATGGGCCTAACACCCTTAGACCGGCTACCTCGGCCAGCCGGTCGAGGGCATAGGCCGTGACGGCAACCTCATGGGAATGGATGTGTTCCATTCCGATCTTGGTGAGATAATCAACGGCAGCGCCAAACCCAATCGCCTCGGCAATCGATGGTGTGCCCGCCTCGAACTTATGTGGCAGGTCGTTCCACTGGGAGCCGCTCAACTCGACCCGCTTGATCATATCGCCGCCGCCCATGAAGGGGGGCATTGCGTCCAGGATTTCCTGTCTGCCGTAAAGGATGCCGATCCCCGTCGGCCCCAGCATTTTGTGGGCGGAAAAGACAAAGAAGTCGCAATCGAGCGCCTGCACATCGACCGGCATATGCGGCACACTCTGCGCCCCATCGACCAGGATCAGCGCGCCGACCGAGTGAGCGGCATCGGCTATTTGGCGCACCGGCTGGATGGCACCCAGGACGTTTGATGTGTGCATGATGGTCACCAACTTGACCCGCTCATCCAGCATCTCGTCAAATGCCGTCATATCGAGCACGCCTGCATCGGTAACCGGGACGTAATGCACTTCGATGCCCGTCTGGCCGGCCAGCATCTGCCAGGGCACAGTGTTGGAGTGGTGCTCCATCTCGGTCGACAAGATGACATCGCCCGGCTTCAGGTTGGTTCTGGCCCAACTCCAGGCCACCAGGTTGATGCTCTCGGTGGTATTACGGGTATAGATGATCTCGCGCCAGGAAGCGGCATTGATGAAGCGGGCGATGCGCTTGCGGGCGCCTTCATAGGCAACCGTCGCCTCTTCGCTCAACTTGTGGATGCCTCGATGCACGTTGGCGTTGTATCGCAGGTAGTAATCGCTCATTGCATCGATGACCGCTAACGGCTTCTGTGACGTTGCGGCGTTATCGAGATAGGCAAGCGGCACACCAGGCCGCACATCCTGGTGGAGGATCGGAAAATCTGCTCTGATAGTTGCTACGTCAAGGAGTGTTTCAGTATGCATCACCGGGTATCTTCTTTTTCCTCATCCGGCAGGAGTAAGGTCTGCTTTCGACCGCGCCAGACCATCACCCCCGCCCATCCACACAAGAGCAGAGCCGGCAGTGTCACGCCTGCCCCGATCTTGTAAGTTATCGGGTCAAAGACCCACTCAATTCGATGTTCTCCAGCAGGCACACAGACCGCACGGATGGTTGTGTAGGCTGTCAGAGATTGTACCTCTTCTCCGTCGATGGTTGCCCGCCAGCCGGGGTAGGCTGTCTCGCTCAGGACGTGGAGAGCGGGCGTCGAGCTTTCTGTCTCGATCAGCCAGTAGCCGGGTGAATGCTCGATGATCTCGGCCGTGCCGGGCTTCTCAGGCGCCGGGCCGATCCGGCAAGATGGTGCAGTATCCAGGGTCACAGTATTGGCTGGCTCGAAGGCTGGCTCGTGAACACGCGCCCTGGCTCGCCATGTCTCATCGATGACCTCCACCTGGTAAGCCAGCCGCGCGATAGGCATCACCCGCGACCGGCGGTAAACCCACACCGAATCGGTCGAGGTTACCAATTGCACCGGTCGATCACCATCGATAAAGTCACCCTCCAACGGCTGAGGTGAAAGCACATACTCGACGCCCAAAATATCATAGGCTGTCGAGCGCGGATCACCGATGCCAATGGCGAAGTCATGATAAGCGGCTACTTCCAAGACGTTGTAGCCCAAGATGCTGTTCATGCCAACCAGCGCCGCATCGTTTTGAATGAATAGCCCTACTGCCCAGGGCACGATACGCTGCGGCGTATCGCCAACAATCGGTTTTGCCTCCACCCACAATGGCGCGGGAGAAGCCGGTCGAAGCTGGAGCAGCTTGAATCCAAAGAACCACAGATCGGCCACTACGAGCGCCGCAAGTGCAACAACAAGCACACGCTTGCCGGAAGCGCACTCATGTTTGCCGATCAAGTATCGCCACAACAACGCGCCCCCACCCAGAAAAGCCACCAGCGCCCAGGCCCATCCACCGGCCTGGTGCCACAGCCGTCCCCCTGTGTCGCTGGGATGGAAAACGGTAAACGCAGCACCCGTAGCTGCCAGGCCGATCAAACCAATAACCGCAATGATGAGAAGCATCCAGCGCATGATGGGCTTGAGGGCTTCGTACCGCGCTTCGGGCGCCAATCGATTCCACGCGGCAATCGTCTCGCCCAGCAGGGCGCTGGCTCCAAAAACGAACAGGAATGCCGCTCTAGCAGGTACACGGGCCAGCCGAAAAGGAGGCAGCAGTGACCACAAAATCTGATAGAGGAAGCCGTAAGACCCCAGCGCAATCAACAGTCCGGTTATCATCAGACCCAGGTACAGCCAGGTCAGCCGAGTTGGTTTGCGGAGCGCCAGCGGGATAGCCAGTAAGGGCAGCGCCCCGACGTAATAGGTCAGCTCCTCGAAGTTTTCGACACTCCACCACCCGATGTGGACGGGCTCGCCAAAGTAGGTCGGGATGATCAGTGCAATCAGGTGAAAAGGAGGCATCGACCAGCGGCCAAAGTCTTCCACAGAGCCACCCACGCGAGTAGAGAGCATGGCCAGCTCTACAAAGGGGATTATCTGGATTGCGCTGAGTGCCAACCCCAATGCACCACTGATCGCAAACTGCCTGATGACAGACAGCCACCGCTGTTCTGACCATCCCAGATAGACAGCATAGGCGATCCAGATCGACCCGACATAGAGCAACGACGAGGTATGTCCAGCCAGAATCGCCAATCCAAAGGGAAGTCCTGCCACCATAGCCGACCAGACATCCTTCCGAGTCACGCTCCACCGGTACGCAAGCAATATCCAGGGTATCCAGGCATGCGTAGCCAGCAAACCGGCATGACCGGCCTCGATGCGCGCAACCATGAAGCCGCTGAATGCAACTGTCAGTCCCGATAGAAGCGCCCCGACCCAGCTATTGCTGGCCCTGCGGACAAACAGTACCATACCATAACCTGCCAGCCAGAGATGCAGAAGCACATACCAGCTCAAGCCGATGGTGACAGGCAGTACAATGGTCAGCCAGGTGGGTGGGTAAAAGAGCCCAACTTGTGGATTATTGATAAAAGGTTGGCCGCCAAGCTGACTGGCGTCCCACAAAGGGAGCTTGCCGGCAAGAATAGACTCGCGGGCAAGTGTCAGCCAGGGATAGAAGAGTCCGCGCAGATCGTTACCGATCAGCATCTGGTCCGCGGGAGGAAAGAGGGTCTTTCCCATAAATATCAGGCAGAGCACAAGTAACAACCCTGCCGAAAGCCAGGTCCATCGACGCTCTTGCCTGGGGTCGCCTATTGTATTCCTGAAATACATGTATTACCTGTTTCCTAATTTGAACCCCAACTGATCTGTTTTTCAAATCTCCAATAGACTTTATCGGAAATAGCTGGATGACGCACAAAATACATCCGGTTCGCTCTTCCTTTTCATAGCCATCCTGCATAGCAGGTACCACACGAGAATCTCGTGGTCGGCATTTGAGGTGTTGGGTGGTGGATATTTGGCAGGGTATAGGCTTGCCTTTGAAGTGAATTCATGTTTGTGCCACCACCCAACCTACACAACCGGACACCATTCTCATTCTTTTACAATCCCGACCACTTTATTTCCGGGTGCTACCGCACAGCACAGATGGCTTCTGATCCCCTGTGATTCCCCTATTGTGATGGTCGATCACGGCACAGGCTCGACGCCTATCCTCCACAATTACCCGAATTCTCCTAAAATGCAATACAATAGAGAGGGTACTTCACCAAACACACACAATCATGAAGGAACAACTCGATGGCGGATTCTCCCCTCTCAGGCAAAAAGATCGTAGCCTTATTGGCTAACGCCCGTCAAACTATCGATCTACTCAAAAGCCAGCTGCGAGCCGGGATGGTTGAGCAAGACTATTGGATGGATCGACTGAATGAGCTGACTCAATTACTGGGAACGGTTAACCAGGAGCATGCCACCAGTGACGAGCAAAGTCGATTAGCAGCTTTGTATGATGTGAGCAGATTGATCGGCTCCTCGCTGGATGTGGAAGAAGTGCTCAACCAGGTCATGGACGCCATCATCCAGTTGACCGGCGCAGAGCGTGGTTTCCTGATGTTGTTCGATGAAAAGAGAGAGTTGGAGATCAAAGCAGCGCGTAACCTTGCCAAGGAAACACTGGAAGGGGCTGATTTTGCTATCAGTCGAAGTGTGATTCACGTTGTGGCTGAGACCGGTGAGCAGGTTGTCACGACCGATGCGACTGAAGATCCCCGCTTTGCAACGCAGGCCAGTGTGGTAGCGCACAACCTGCGCTCGATTCAGTGTGTGCCTTTGCGAGTGCGTGGCAAGATCATCGGTGTAGTCTACGTAGACAATCGCGTCCGTACCGGCGTCTTTGACGAAGCCGATCTGGAAATGCTCAGCGCCTTTGCATCCCAGGCCGCGGTGGCTATCGAGAATGCCCGGCTGTTTACCCGAACTGATGAGGCGTTAGCAGCTCGCGTTGGCGAGCTGTCCATTATGCAGGAAATCGATCGGCAGCTTAACGAGACACTTGACTTCGGTAAGGTCATGAACCTGACTCTCGAGTGGGCAGCCCGCGTCACCTACTCGGATAACGGAGCCATCGGGTTGGTCGACATCGAGAATGGGGGAATGCAGGTTGTAGCACAGTACGGCAATGCCCCTTCCGCGGCCGTTGCTCTGCTGGACGGATCCGAGAAGGCCGATGGCACCCATGGAGTGACCGTGCCTATCCAGCGCGAGGGACGGATGATCGGCATGATTGCCCTGGAGCATGGAGGAGAACGCGAGTACACGTCGGAGCATCGTGATTTTCTGGCGCGGCTGGCAGACCATGCCGCGATATCAATCGAAAACGCCCGGCTCTACGACGCCGTCCAACAGGCCAATACGGCCAAGACCGAATTTATCTCCACCGTCACTCACGAGCTGCGCATCCCCATGACCTCGATCAAAGGATATACCGAGATGATCGTGATGATGGGCCAGCTTTCCGAGCAGCAGAAGAGCTTCCTCTCGATCATTCGCAACAATGTCGATCGGATGACCGTTCTGGTGAGCGATCTGAGCGATATATCCCGCATCGAGAGCGGTCGTCTGAAACTTGAAATCGAAGAGACTGTCAAGCTGGAGCACGTGGTCAGTGAGTTGCTGCCTTCCATGCGGAGCGAGATCGATCAGCGCAGACACAACATCAAAGTGGATATTCCCGGACATCTTCCCACAGTGCGCGCCGATCCGCAGCGGCTGACCCAAATCCTCGTCAATTTAATCAGCAACGCCTACAAGTACACCCCTAACGGCGGCAAAATCACTGTACGTGCCAGAAAAGATGGTGACCACGTCCGATGTGAGGTTACCGATACGGGTGTTGGCATGACCTCTGAAGAGGTAGCCAGACTGTTTACCAAATTCTGGCGAGCCGATGATCCCCACGTGCGGGAGCAACCGGGTACTGGACTGGGGTTGACAATTGCCAAGAACCTTATCGAGCTGCAAGGCGGAAATTTAACCGTCAAAAGCCAAAAAGGCTCCGGCACAACTTTCGCATTTACACTTCCGATGAGTGGTTGAGGGATGAGAATTTATGGCTCAACGCGGAATAGAGGGAAAAGCCGGAAGAAACCGGGTTTTTATCTCACCGAGAACGGCCAATGGATGACGGAAAAACCCGGTTTCTTAACCTACTCCCAGTTTTCCGCGTTATTAACTTAACCATCCTTGGGTTCGTATTGCAGGTTCAGCAGGGAAAAGTTATTTAATCAATCACCATTCCTGAGTGGATAAGATGAAGAAAAAGAAAATATCGAATCGCCACAATCTCCTGGTATATGCACGTGTGGGCCAGCGCCTGCGAACAATGCCTTTTCTGATCATGATTTTTGGGTTGATCCTGTTGTTTTTAAGCTGGTTGCCCACCCAATCAACCGTGCAAGGGATCAATGAAAATATCTTGAAAAGTTTGTGGGATGGTCGGATACTTTTGGTGATTGTCGTTGTGAGCTGCCTGCTTCTGTTCTTGCTCACGATCATCATTGGGCGAGGCAGCTGCGTCGAGGTACGGGCTGTCACACTGCACATCAGGGCAGGGTTGCTGGCTATCAATATCTCCTATAAGCGCATCCGGCAGATCAGATTAGGCCAGTTTGCAGCCCAACACACTGAAGACACCCTGCGAGGCCGCGACTGGAACCTGGTCGAGGCGCTCTACGATCAACCCTGCACAGTGGTCGATGTTACTTCGTGGCCCTGGCCGGGCAAGAAAGTGCTCCACAAACTGTGGAGCAAGTTTATGTTTACTCGCGATGGCGACAGCCTTCTCTTTGTCGTCAAAGACGCAATGATATTGAACCAGCAAATCGACGGCCGGATTGCGGCTCTCCAGGCCAATGCCAAGAAGGGGCAGTACCTCGATCCCCTCGCGAGAGCTATCCGGACAGAACAGAAACAACGCGGGCGAAAGTAAACTGATGGGTAACTATTCAGTTATCGGTGCCGGCTGCTTGACAGTTTTGAGTGACGAGTTTTAGTTCCAATACCCGTGAATGAATGTTCAGATCGCAATACCATCCATTGGTTTTGACGCGAATTTTGCCCAAACGTTGCGCAAATCCGTTCTTAAACTTTCATCGCTTCCGTC
>JAFGLD010000125.1 GCA_016928235.1 Anaerolineae bacterium
CCCAACGCAATCCTGACCCAATCGGGGTCAGGGGAAATCGTTGGGGCGAGATGCATACGTTTGTATACATTTCAGGAAACAGTTGTCTTCAGTGTTTAATGGCGGTTTTGCCATAGTTATTCTGCTACCCGCTGATGAAAGTGAGCCTTGTCTCATCGATGATTATACCAGACCTCAATATATCAAAAGAACATCCACCACAATCAAAAAAACGGCCAGATGTTGGCCGTTTTTCACCCAGTATTCGATAGTTTATTGGCCGGCAGCAACAAAACTGTGAGCTGTCGACTGTGAACTGTAAACTCGCCCTTACCCCTCGCCGGGGAATTTTCCGTGCTCGCGCACGTAGGGGGCAATGCCACCTGCGTCGATGATCTCCCGCGCGAAGCCGGGCAGGGGCGGCAATGCAACGATCCCCTTGCTGGTGCTCACTTCGCCCTTCTCCAGGTCGAGCGTTACTTCATCACCCTCCTGGAAGGCATCGACCGCCTCCGGCGCGGTGAAGATAGGTATCCCCAGGTTGATAGCATTGCGGTAGAAGATGCGGGCAAAGCTGCGGGCGATGATCGCCCCAACCTGCCGGCGCTTGAGAGCCAGCGGCGCGTACTCGCGCGAGGAGCCGCAGCCGAAGTTATCCTCGGCCACGATCAGGTCACCCGGCTGGGCCGACTGGTTGAAATCGGGGCGGGCCTCGATGAAGGCTGCCGTGCCGACATCCTCACCGGGCCGCATGTAAGGGGCATAGCGCCCCGGCACCATTTGATCGGTATCTACGTCTGAGCCAAACTTCCAAACTCTCGCCATGATGTGTCTCTCTAAAAGATAGTTGTCAGTGATCAGTTCTTCTCGTTCCCATGCTCTGCGTGGAAATTCTACCCTGGCACTCTGCGCCAACTCCGGTATCCCACTGGACGCAGAGCGCCGGAACGAGCAGCTGCTGTTCAATCGTCAATCGTCAATCAGCAATCGTCAATCAAAGATCTCGCGGGTCGGTAATCCGCCCTGTGATGGCCGTTGCCGCGGCCACCGATGGCGAGGCCAGGTAGATGCTCGACGTCGGCGCGCCCATCCGGCCCTTGAAGTTACGGTTGCCGGTCGAGAGGCACACATCGTCGTCACCCAGCGTACCCAGGTGACGGCCCATGCACATCCCACAGCCGGGCGTTGTCAGCACGGCGCCCGCCTCCAGCAGGGTCGCGAGTGTCCCATCGGTGGCCGCCCGGTGCATTTCCCGGCTCGATGCCGGTGTAACGATCAGCCGGACATCGGAAGTCACCTGCTTGCCGTCCAGGACATCGGCGGCTGCTCGCATGTCTTCGTAGCGACCGTTGGTGCAGGTACCCAGGAAGATCACGTTGACAGGCGTGCCGGCTATATCGGAGATATCGACCACGTTATCGACCGCGTGAGGGAGCGCCACCTGCGGCACCAGCCCATCCAGATCGACCTCGACCATCCGGGCGTAGTGCGCGTCCGGGTCGACATACAGCCAATCGGGCACCGGGAAGCGCTCGGCGACCTCACCGGACGGTGGCACGATGCCCACCTTGGCGCCCAGCTCGACCGCCATGCTGGACAGAGTCTGGCGGCCGTTCAGCGGCAGCCACTCCAATCCGTGGTACTCGACGGCGGCGTAAGTGGCGCCGGCGATGGTCATATCACGCTCTAGCTTGAGTGCCAGGTCCTTGGGCGTCACACCCGGCCCGAATGATCCACTGACCTGCACCTTGATCGTCTCCGGTACGCGCAGCCAGGTACGCCCGGTGGCCCAGATCAGCGCGATATCGGTCGAGCCCATGCCGGAGCCGAAGGCACCTACCGCGCCGTAAGTCGTCGAATGCGAATCGGAGCCCAGTACAATATATCCCGGTCTGGCCACCTGTTCCTCGACCAGCACCTGATGGCAGATGCCGCGCCCGACCTCAAACATGCGGATGCCCTGCTCACGCGCAAAACGGCGCGAGATATTCTGGTTGTTGGCCACACCTACCGTCGATGGCGGCGAGACGTGATCGTTAGTGAGGACGATCTGGTCGGGGTTGTGCACCCGCTCTTTGCCCAGCTCGTCTTTCATAATCTGGATGATGCTGGGCGTCAGCGAATCGTGCCCCATCACCACATCCGGCTCGACGATAACCAGCTCGCCGGGTTGTACTGCCTTGCCCGCAGCGCGCGATAAAATTTGTTCGCTTAGTGTCTGGCCCATGCCATTCCCTCTCCGGCGGTTTGAAGTTGTTGTGTGCCACGTAGAAGCTGATCGACATCATCCAGAGAGAGCTGTTGTCCGTCGGAAAGTGTCTTGACCTGCTCCGTCACCAGCTTGATCTGTTGGTCATCCAGAAACAGACCCAGCTCCCTGGCTCGATGGCTGATGGCGTTCCAGCCGGTCAGTCGATGGGCGATCTGGATGTTGCGCGTCAGCCCAAAGTCCTCCGGGTTGAGTGCTTCGTAGGCTGTTGGGTTCTTGAGCACAGCATTGGTGTGAAGACCGGCCTTGTGGTTAAAGGCCGAGAAGCCCGTCAGAATGTTATTAAAGGGGATATCGATATTGACCAGCGACGCGACAAAGCTGTCCAGCCCGGCGATCTGAGCAAGATTGTAGCGGGCTACTGAATTGGGATCGGTGGCGTACATGCGCGCGATCAGCCCGCCCAGCGACGTGATGCCGTTGCGCTCACCGATCCCCAGCACGGTGGTATCGATGTGAGTGCCGCCGGCTTCCAGGGCCGCGTAGGCATTGGCGATCGCGCAGCCGGTATCGTTGTGGCCATGGAACTCGATGTCGGCCTTCACGCGGCTGCGCAGTTCCTTGATCAGGCCGTAGACCCCGTGCGGCGTCCCGATGCCAACGGTGTCGGCCACGCCCACCCGGTTGATGCCCAGCGCATCGACCGCTTCGTAGACCTTGAACAGGTCGGGCAGGCTGCTGCGCATGCTGTCCTCAGCGCTGAAACGTACCTCGACGTTCTGGGACTGGAGGAACGTGACGACTTCCTGAGCCAGATCGACGATGGCGTCGATGCTCTTGCCGTGGCTGAACTTCTGCAGGTAGGTGGATGTGCCGATCATCACGTTGACTCCGTCGACGCCCGTCTCGACCGCCCGCTGCGCGTCGCTCAGGTGGCAGCGGACATGCGTCAGCACCTTGGCCCGCAATCCCAATCCGGCGATGGCGCAGCAGTCTTCGAAGCTCTGGGGAGATGCACAGGGGGACGTCACCTCAATGTACTCCACGCCAAAGGCGTCGAGCTTGTGAGCAATGGCTATCTTTTGCTCTGTATTGAAGTTGGCGTTGACAAACTGTTCGCCTTCACGAAGGGTGGTATCGACAATTGAGAAATGTTCCAGGCTCATGTTATTCCTCTTCAGCTACCGAATAATGAGATTGAATGTATAGCTCTCCGGCAACATCTTTTTTAACAGGTAAATATTTGAATAGGTAAATATGTAATGCGTGCTCGTTTGGCGGTTATGCGCCATAGGTTGCCTTTTACATATTTACCTGTTTACATCATTCATGCTTTGCGTCTGGCCCGCCATCGCCCGCTCGACGATGGTGTCTTGAATACCGAGTAGGGTCTTTTTGAGTACTTCAATGGCCTTGAGATAGTCATCGATGACAATGTGCTCTTCCGGTGTATGATCGAGCCGGCTGTCACCGGGGCCGTAAGCGACAACCGGGCAGTTCCAGATCGGGCCGATAACGTTCATGTCGGCGGTGCCGGTCTTCAACTTGAAACGTGGTTGCTCGCCCATTTCTCTCAAGGCCCGATTGAAGGCGCGGGCAAGCTCCGTCTGTCGATTAGATTGGTAGGCCGCTTCGTAGCCATAGCAGCGCAGCGATGCCTCCCCTGCCAACTGACGTGCAATCGCTTCGAAAGCTTCGGCGTCGAAGTCTGGTGGAAGCCGCAGCCCTACATGGATATCGACGGTGTTGGTGAGGCCGTCGCTGTGGGTGTTGAAATCGCACAGCATCGCCAGAACCTGATCGAAGAGACGCTCACGGCCCTGATTGTAGGCGGCAATATGCTCACTCAGGACGTTCCACCAGGCTATCGCTTCCTCGGCTGCGCCGGCAGCCGCTCCGGCAGAATGGCACATTGGCTGCCGTAAGGTGTAATCGACAAGCAGCCGCCCCTTGTAGCCCAGCGTAACGCCATTCCAGCCGCTCGGCTCGCCGATAATACAGCAGGCCGGACGGTGCTGTGGAGCGATGTAGCGTGCACCCTTGGAGGTAGCTGATTCCTCCTCCACCGCCCCGATCACCACCAGCCGGACGCCGGGCAGCACATCGACCTGTGATGCGGCGGCGACAAAGGCGGCCAGAGGCCCCTTAGCATCGACTGAGCCGCGCCCGTACAGGATGCCGTCTTCGACGCGGATCGGGATATCGCCGGGAACAGTATCGATGTGACCGAGCAGGACGATCTCCTGCGCGATCTCACCGTCGCCTGCCCGCAGACCGACCGCGTTACCGACTTCATCGACATGGGCGTCCAGGCCAAGTACCTGCATCTGATCGACCAGGTAGGCCGAGGCAGCCTGCTCCTGACCGGAGAGACTCTCAATCTCGACTAACCCGCGCAGCAACTCAACCGGTTCCATCAGTTCTTCTCACCCTCGATGTGTGTCAGTGTCTCGGTCAGGGTCTCGATGACGGTATCGATGTCCTCTCGTGGAATGACGAGAGGAGGCAGGAGCCGCATGACGGTGGTGCCGGACGTCAATGTCAGCACGCCGCGCTCGATCAGCGCTTCGACCACCTGGGCGGCGCGGATCTTGAACTCGACGCCGATCATCAGCCCCATTCCGCGCACTTCGCGGATAAGCGGTGAGTTGATCTCCTCCAACCGCTCGCGAAAATACTCACCCATCTCAGCAGCCCGGGCCGGCAGCTGCTCCGATTGGTAAACTTCCAAAGCGGCCATCGACGCGGCACAGGCCAGCGGGTTGCCGCCAAAGGTCGAGCCGTGCAGTCCAGGCTTCATGCCATCGACGTTTGGTCCGATGCCAATAGCGCCCATCGGCACGCCACCGGCAATGGCCTTGCCCATGACAAGTAGATCGGGTGGGACATCGTAATGCTGGCAGGCGAACCACTGACCGGTTCGTCCGAAGCCGGTCTGGACTTCGTCCAGAATGAGCAGTGCACCCTGCTGCTCGCAGACGGCGCGGGCGGCGCGGACAAAATCGCCATCGGCCAGGTGAATACCACCCTCGCCCTGTACAACTTCCAGGATAACGGCAGCGGTCTCGTTGGTGACGGCAGCTTCCAGTGCATCGACGTCGTTGTAAGGCACGTGGAAAAATTCCGGCACCAGGGGACCAAAGGGCTCCCGGTAGGTCTTCTTGTGAGTGGCCGAAAGGGCTCCCAGCGAGCGGCCGTGGAAGGCGTTGGTGGCTGCCACGATGCCCTGGCGCCCGGTGCTCAGGCGCGCCATCTTGATCGCCCCCTCGACGGCCTCGGTGCCTGAATTGCACAGGAAGAAGCGGTCGATGCCCTCAGGCGTGATCGCTGCCAGCCTCTGGTACAGCTCGGCGCGCCGGTTGTTGTAGAAGAGCTCAGGGCAGGTCATCAGCGTCTGCGCCTGCTCGGCGATGGCCGCTGCGATGGCCGGGTGGCTGTGCCCGGCATTGGCCACGCCGATCCCTGCCACACAGTCGATATACTCGCGACCGTCGGTGTCCCAGACATGCGCATTCTGTCCCTTGACGAGCACGACATCGCGCTTGCCATAAAACCCGCTGGTATATTGCTTCTCGATAGCCATCAAATCCATGATAGGTTTAGTCTCCCCCTGCCATAGCCGGCGTTAGCTGCTCGCTGATGATAGTTCCCTCGCCGGCCAATGCCCGCAAGATGGGGTTGTCACCGCGCGCGTCGCCGATAACAACCTGTTCGACGCCGCCGGCCAGCGCTTCCTGTGCACCAAGCAGCTTAATGCGCATTCGGCCCTGAGCGTATTCCCGGGCAACCGTATCGATTTCACTGCTGTTGATATGGCGGATCAGCGAAGCTTCGTCCGGGAAGTCGCACAGCACGCCGGGCACGTTCGATAAAATGAGCAGATTGGCCGACTTCATGGCGATGGCCGTCATAGCCGCCGCCCGATCTCCATCGACGTTCATGGCCTCGCCCTTGTCGCTGATGGCGGGAGGCGTCAACACGGGCAGATAGCCACCGTCGAGCAGGGTGTCGAGCAGGCTCACGTTCACCGTCTCGACCTTCCCGGTCAGGTTGTCGCGAATCACGCGCGTCTTGCCGTTCTCGACGGCGCGGATGGCTTCCTTGCGCGGGCCCTGCCACACTCTCCCGTCGATGCCTGAAAACCCGATGGCGTTGACACCGCGGGCCTGCAGCCGCTCGACGATGCCCTTGTTGACCTGACCGCAATAGACCATCTCGAATATTTCGATGGTACGGCGGTCGGTCAGGCGGCTGGTGTAGCCTGACGGCGAAGTGATGAACCGGGGGGGGTGCCCAAGCGCCGTAGCCACTTCGTTGGTCAGGTGCGAGCCGCCGTGAACCAGCACCAGACGCTCGCCCCGGCCCACCAGCTCGGCCACATCGGCGCACACTGCATCCAGATCAACCCCTTCACTCCCGCCTACCTTGATAACGATCATGTTTTCCTCTTGAGCATTCAGCTGTCAGCACTCAGCGTTCAGCAATTCGTGTTTGGTTGTTTCCCTGGACGCAGAGCGTCCGTCCGTGCATTTCTACGCAGAGCGTAGGAACGTTGGGTTGTTTTTCCCCAACCCCTAACCCCCATCCCCTACACGGGGTGCAACCCCATGAACCCCAGCCCCTCATCCTCCGGCCAGCCCATCATCACATTCATCGATTGGACGGCCGAGCCGGCGGCGCCCTTCATCAGATTATCGATGGCGCTAATGACCACCAGCCGGTTCGAGCGTGGGTCCTTTTCAAAGCCCACATCACAATAGTTGGTGCCGGCCAGCAGTTTGGGCTCCGGATAGCGATAGACGCCCTGCCGATCCTTCACCAGGCGGACGAACCGCTCGCTGCCGTAAGCCTCGCGGTAGATGCCCCAGACGTCCTTTTCGGCCAGGTCGTCCTTGAGGAAGACATGGGCCGTACACAAGACGCCGCGCACCAGCTCGATGGCCGTGGCCGAAAAGTAAAGATCGAATGCGCCCAATTCCTGGAGCATCTCGGCCTGGTGCCGGTGCCCGGTCGGGGCGAACGAGCGCACGCAGCCGCTTCGCTCAGGATGGTGGGTCGCCAGGCTGAAGGCGTTGCCGCCTTCCGACGAGCCCACCTTGACCTCGACCACGGCGTGATCGATGAGATTGCGCGTGGCCAGCGGCCACAAAGCCAGGTTGACGGCGGTTGCGTTGCAGCCGACGCCGCTGGCATACTTCGCATTTTGCAAGTCGGCCCGATGCAGTTCCGGCAGCCCATAGACAAATCGACTGAGCCATTCCGGAGCCGGATGATCGAGCCCATACCACTCACGGTAAAGGTCGAGGTCCTTGAGCCGGAAATCCGCCGAGAGGTCGATGATCCGTCCGGCCAGCCCGCTGAATCGCTCGATCTGGGTGGAGGCTTCGCCATGCGGCAGCGCCAGGAACAGCACATCGCACGGGGCCAGCTCATCGACCGTGGTGAACTTCAGCCGTGTCGACCCACGCAAGTTAGGGTGGGTGCTGTAGACAAACTTCCCGGCGTACTGGCGCGATGTGATCTGAGTGACCTCGATCTGGGGATGCCCCAGCAGCAGCCGCAGCAGTTCGCCGCCCGCGTAGCCCGATCCGCCAACAATACTGGCAGTCGTCATGCCTGCCCTCCTATTGTCGTAGCTGCTTGCCCGGCATGAGCACCGTTACCGCCTGAGTGCTTGCCTTCCCCGATCTGAATAGCGTAATCGACGATCCTGCCGGGGATGTCAACGCCGGTCGGCGCGATGCTGTTGCGAAACTCCATGGTGTGGTTGACTTCGTTGACCAGCAGTTGCCCATCGTGGGTCTCCAGCAAATCGATGGCTACCACGCCGCCGCCGACAGCCTGGGCCGCGGCCTGAGACAGCCTATCGATCTCCGGGGTAATCGGGCATTCCGCCGATTGCCCGCCGCGGGCCGTGTTGGTGATCCAGTGCTCTGACGAGCGGGTGATGCCGCAGATCGTCTCATCCCCAACTACGAAAGTGCGGATGTCGCGCCCTGGCTTGTCAACGTATTCTTGGATATAAAAAATAGAATGTTGATAAGAACCGAGCGTCGACTTATGCTCGATGATGGCTTCAGCGGCGTCGCGGTCGTTGATCTTGGCCAGCAGGCGGCCCCACGACCCGACGGCGGGCTTCAGCACCACCGGGTAGCCCATCTCTTCGATGGCTTCCAGCGCCGCTTCAGGCGTGTAAGCAACGCAGGTGCGGGGCATCGGAACACCATGTGCAACCAGCGCCAACGATGTATTTAACTTGTCGCCGCACACTTGCACAACCTCGGCGCGGTTGACGCAGGGGATGCCCCACGAGCCCAGCACCTGCAAGATCGATACGGCCTGCGACTGGCTGACGCATCGATCCAGGATGACGTCGTACTGCTTCCACTGATCGGCAGCCTGCAAGTCGAACTTCACCTGCCGCACATCGATCAGCTCAAAATCTACACCGCGCGCTTCGAGTGCTTGTACAATGTACTTTTCTTCTACCCGCACGCGGGAAATCAACACACCAATACGCATCAAGATTTCTCCTCAGGACTGTCTTTCTACTCGCCCCAATCTTCTTCTACTTCCGCCGCCAATGTCACCGCAGCTGGATCGAGCCCGGTTACTTCCAGCTCGACTCCACATTCCGGGCACACGATAATTTCACCAACAATTGCGTCGCCGGGTATTTCCACATTAGCGCCACATTCCGGACAAGAAACTACTGCCATGATCGATCCTCCATTTGTTTAGTTGATTATGTCAGACGGTTACCATACAAAACGAAACGGATTTGCTCTAAGGGATAACACTAAGTGTCGAGCAAACCCGCCTGTGAAAAGACAAAACAAAAAGCAGACACCCATGGATCCACTCGCTGCATATCCGCTGTGTGCTGCTTGACTGTCGCCGATGAACTGTAATGCTGCATATCTGCTGTATGCTGCTTCACCGTCGCCATGGAATCACAATATTGCATATCTGCTGTATGCTGCTTGACTATCTCTATAGGAATGCGGTGTGCTGCGTCCCTATGATAGGTGGCTGTTGAATGATTCTTCATGACGAGACATGCCTGCTGCATTAAAAAACACCCCGGCCAATCAGTCTGGTGGAGTGTTCGTATCCTCTAAGCTATCTTCAATCAGGCGAACGCCACTAACCAGACTCTCCCGAAGGTGTCTTTTTGTAGAACTTGATCTTTTTGGGATCACTGAGTGACGTTATCTTGATCAACATAAGTCAAATCATAGCGGAAGATTTTCGATCTGTCAACACAGTGTGTTAGCCCAAAGTATAGACGTCCAGAAAAAAGGACACTATTCAGTTATCGATGCCGGCTGCTTGACAGTTTTGAGTGATGAGTGGCGAGTTTTAGTTTACAGCTAACGGCTGAATAGTTACGAAAAAGAGGACATCGCCAGCAAACAGAAAGCAATCTTTTAATCCAATCGACCAGGAGCCGGCAAGAATAACCATAGGAAAAGAAACAGTCAACCGGTTGATCGAGAAGCTGCAACAAGCGTATAAGACAGTATCTATGAGTGGCTGAAGCAACTGATGGTGAACGGCGTGAACGGATTGAAGGTGGAATGGAAAGGGAGACGCCCATCCAAGTTTACACCAACCTCTATCCCCTGATTTTTTGACAGGTTGTCTCTCACAGCCTATACTATCGATGGCTTTATTCAGGAGGATATACCGTTGAACGTTTTTCGCAATATCACAATAGAGGCTAAGACACTGCTCGTCGCTGGCGGGCTGGTTGTGATCCCTGGGTGTATTGCGCCTGTTTGCCGGTGACGTCTGCTAAGCTTTAATTTCGATAGTCCCGCCGTGGGCGCAAGCGCAGCCCGCGGCGTTTTTGTTTCCCCGCGCTGATCCTCGATCTCATTTCTCTCGGCACGATGACAAATCGCTACAGGCTGCCTCCAACCCCCGGAGTTGTGACTCAACCCATCACTGTTTTTTTGGAGGAACTCATGCCTGTTTTATCACTACACAATCTGGGCCAATCGTTTGGCGACTTCGATGTATTTGCCAATCTGACGGCCAATATTCACCACAATGAGCGTGTCGGGCTGGTCGGACCAAACGGAATCGGCAAGACTACTTTGCTGCTCATACTGGCCGGGCTCAGTCGACCGTCATCCGGCACGGCCGCGATGCCAAAAGCGACGCGCCTGGGCTACCTGCCACAAGAAGCGATGGATTCCTTCGAGGATGGCGACCGCACGGTCTACGACGAGATGCTGACTGTCTTCGCTTCGTTGCGCGGCATAGAGGATCGGCTGCGCGAGATGGAAGAAACGATGGGGGCCGGCGATCATTCGGCGTCGCTGCTCAACAACTACGGCAAGCTTCAGGAGGAATTCGAGAAACGCGGTGGCTACGAATACGAAATGGAGATCGCTCGCGTGCTGCGCGGTCTGGGTTTCGATGCTGATCAGTGGGCAACACCGATCAACCATCTCAGCGGTGGGCAAAAGACCCGCGCGCTTCTGGCACGTCTTCTGCTGGAGAAGCCCGACATCTTGCTGATGGACGAGCCCACCAACCACCTCGATGTGGATGCTGTCCAGTGGCTCGAAGAGTCGCTCAGACGCTGGGAAGGCGCTATTCTGGTCGTCAGCCACGACCGCTGGTTCCTGGATCGCATCGCTACTACCATCTGGGAGATGTCACGCGATGGCATCGAGACTTACAAAGGCAACTACAGTACCTATGCTGAGCAGCGGGAGATCCGCGGAGATCATCGACAAGAAGTCTTTGAGACCGAGATTGCACGACTGCTGGGCGAGCTGGACTATGTCAAGCGCAACATTGTCCGCGCATCAAGCAATGCACGGGCGGTCGGGCGCTTGCGCCGCCTCAGTCGCCAGATCATCGCCATCGAGCAGCTCGGCGTGATGGCCGTCAAAGACAACAAGTGGTCGGAGCTGGATGTCGATCATGTCAAGGTGCTGGGCGTGCAGGAAGCAGAGCAACGGCTCAAGGCGCTGCGAGGCCCCGACCGCGCTGTTCACCGGCTCAACCTCCGGTTGAAATCGGCCGGCCGCAGCGGCGAGATGGTCCTGCGGGCGCGCGACCTCTGCGTTGGGTATCCAGGGGTGGAGTTGTTTACTGTCGATGAGCTACAGCTCACTCGCTGTGACGTCGCCGCCCTGATCGGCCCCAACGGCTCCGGCAAGACGACGTTTCTACGGACGATTTTAGGCTCTCTACCGCCGCTGGCGGGCGAGCTGAAGCACGGCTCCAGCCTGAAGCTGGGCTACTTTGCACAGGCGCGCGATGAATTGGACAATGACAACACCGTCATCGATGAGATTTTACGCCACCGCGAGATGCCGATCAGCCAGGCACGCAGCTATCTGGCCCAATACCTGTTCCGGCAGGATGATGTCTTCAAGCCGGTCAGCACCCTTTCCGGCGGCGAGCGCGGGCGGCTGGCGCTCGCCATCCTGGCGCTCGACGAGGTCAACTTCCTGCTGCTCGACGAGCCCACCAACCATCTCGATATCCCGTCGCAGGAAGTGCTTCAGGAAGTGATGGAGCACTTCGATGGGACGATCCTGCTGGTCAGCCATGACCGCTACCTGATCGACCGGCTGGCGACCCAAATCTGGGAGATCAAGGATGATCGGCTAGCGATTTTTGAAGGCACCTACCAGCAGTACCTGTCAACACAGGGCGCCACCGTCGACGCGATGACCCTGGTGGCTACCCGGCAGCGGCGGACGCCGTCCGGCAATGGCAGCAAAGAGAGCCGCCAGCAGAAGGCGCGACGCAACGAATATCGTATCGCGCAGCTCGAAGCGCAGATTGCTTCGATGGAAGTGGCGGTCTCCAGGCTGGGGCAGGACTTACAGATAGCAGGTCAGGGTGGCCGTGGCTACAACAAGCTGCAAGATATCAGCCGCGAGTATCAAGCAGCCCAGCGCCGGCTTGACAGCCTGATCGCGGAATGGGCAGCGCTGGCGGGCGAGTGAAATCATTGAATCATTGGGTAATTGCAAAAGGTAAATGGGTAAGAGATAAGGGGTAATGGCGCGAAGCATGTGCCGTGTCACTTACCTGTTTACCTTTTAACGCAATAGCCCATAACCTACTATGATGACATAGTCTTAGTCATAATCGCGGCAGTGGATTCCCGCTTTCGCAGAAATGACAGTGTGAATGAGACGCTATTCAGACAAGACTATGACAGGCAAGTTTTGCGGCACTGCCAAAAATCGTTCTTTAAGCGAATGAACACTATCGCGCTTCAGTTAACGCCTGTATTTCTATTCCCCGAACAGAGTTCAAAAATTCTTTGAGTGCTGCCGTATAGGCTTCCGGGTAGAGCATGAAAGTGTGATGGCCGCCTTCTTCGAAGAGATGGACAAGGGCCCCGGGAAACCGCTGTTTTAGCTTGTCCAGACTTCCCATTGTCGCCAGATCATCTCTCGAGTTCAGGATGATCGTCCTTCCCTGCCAACGAGTAATCGTCTCCGGCTCGTATCGATACTCCCGGCGTAGCTGTAAGGCATTTTGGAGGAAGCTGACGACCATATCTTTGCTGATTGCCGCACTGCTTTCTCGGAAGAAGGCATCGTGGAACTGCCGCCACTTGCTTGAAACCGGTAATGTACCACCGGTTTTCTTCAATATGACGCGCCGGACGAGGGCGATCGGCATAAGCCGGACGAGCCAGATCAGCCGCCGGAGTTGTGTTTCCGTCTCAGGCTGGCTCTCGATGACGCCGGTGTGCGACAGCACCAAATCGTCGATGCGTTCCGGGTACTCCTGGAGCAGCATTTGGGCCATCCCACCACCAGCCGACAGGCCAATGACACTGGTTTTTTGCACGCCTTCTGTATCCATGAGGCGAGGAAGTGCATCGAGCGCCTGTCGTGCCGATAATCCGACCAACATATTGGTGTCCGGTGCCAGGATGCGGAAGCTCTTCTCCAGTTCTGTGATCGGATAGAACCACATATCGGCCGGCAGGAACGCGCCTGCCAGGAACAACAGAGTCTTCTCCCCGCATCCGCAAGCGATATAGCGCCAGCGTTTGCCGTCGACATCCAAGAATTTTGCCGGATGATCGACGCGGAATGCTTTGAGACGTTCTCTCTGTTCAGAGGAAACATCTGCATAGGCCATCTCAAAGGTCGATGGGTTCATTGGGGTGCTTCTTTCTATCAGAAGAACAAGAAATAGCGCGGTACACGCTTCATGAAGTCCCGGTAGGACTCGCCGTAGCTGTTCAGGCAGGCCTGCTCTTCTCCCAGGAGCCGGAAATGATAGAAGAGCACCGCAATTGCGAAAAGCAAGACGGCAGCCCAGGAACCGACAGCCATGCATGTGCCTATGGACATGATTGCCAGCGATACCCACTGCGGGTTGCGTGATATGCGGTACAGCCCCTGCGTGGCAGGTTGATCGGCAGGCGTGTTGCGGTAGTTGAACAGGGCCACTACCATCCCGGCAAAGCCAAGCAGGTACACGACACTGCCAACAATAAAGATACCCTGCCCGATTTTTAAGGGGGTGAAGATAACAAGTATCATGCAAGCTGCACTCAATATTTTTCCCGTTGACGTGAGGATTCGCTGGTTCCGGCTCCACCCTGTAGTGTTGTACAGCTTTGCCACGATCTCCTTGGGGAATACCAGTATAAGAATGCCAAAAACAAGAAAAAACAGTGCCAGCATAAGCCAACCATTAAGCCATCCCAGCTTCATTGCCGGTAATAATTCCATTTCGTGTCTCCTTTCTGACAAATGTAGGAATCTAATTCTCTAAAAACTCTCGTATACGCTGGCTGAATATCTTTGGGGAAATCAGAGCAAGCGAATGAGCCCCCAGTCCTTTGCTGAACATGTGATACTCAGCATTCGGGTAGAGTTTTTTTAATCCATCGAAATATCTCAAAATGATGTCATCTTCAGCTACAGTAATGAGCATACGACCTTTCCAGTCAGATAAATCATCCGGGTGAAATTTGCAATTTCTCACGAAGTCGATCATCAGATCGATATGTGTGATGATCATCGCCTTTGTCAGCCCTGTCTTTAGCTCTCTGAAATAGCCTTTATACCATTCGAGCCATTCCGTTGCGTTATGATGCAATTCTTCTCTGTCCGGTTGAGCTAACAGTTTGAATGCCAACTCGGTTAGGAAAGCAGGTAGGATTCTGAACAACGTGAAGTCATGGCGATAATAAGTACTATTGGAAGAAGGGTAAAATGTGTGAGCCAGTATGGCTTTATTGACAGTGGCCGAATAATCTCGCAAAAAGCATTGTGCAATCAGCCCTCCTTCGCTGTATCCCATCACGTTCACATTATCGATGTTTTCCGCTTTCAGTATCGTGTAGAGTGCATCTGAATACACTCTCATCTTCGCGTCAGGCAATACGGGGCAGGTGGGTGCTATGATGCGATAGTCCTTTTCAAATTCCACAATTTGATGCATCCACATATCGAAAGAAGCATACCCGCCATGCAGCAACAACAGAACCTTTTTGCCTTTTCCTGAGTCTGCGTAATTCCAGGTGACTTCATCGACCGTTAAGCTTTTCTGAGAGTGAGATTTCGAAAAATCTTCAACAAATCTTTTCTGTGCATCTGGAATTTGCGAATAGAACTTTCTCATTCTTGCATCAAGCATGCTTTGACCCTCTCAATCTGAATTCGAAGACCTTGTGATGGTATCCTGATTCCATCCGCCTGGAATACGCCTTTCAAGAGCTGTTGACGCTCTGAAAACAGATATTGAAAAGCTAACAATTGCTTCAGCATCTCGATGATTGCTCATGATGACATCCATTCCAATTCGCGATAGCCTCGACTGCTGCAAATGGCCCCCCATGAGAACGGATGGCCTTTCCTAATGCATCTGACCGGGAAGCACAATCTCTCTGTCGTTCAAGAGCTGCATGCAACCACCCTACTGTGAAGCGGTTGACTTCACCCATGATGCCGGCTCCAGATTGCTCTATCTTTGCCGCATTGTAGCGACGCTCAAATATAGAGCCGGGGAATATGATCAAAGGGACACCATGAAGCAGTGATTGAATGATGGTGTTTTGACCCCCATGGCAAATAACCCAGTCACATTGAGGAAGAAGTATGTCAGTTGGAACGTAAGGATGAAACTCCACAGATCCTAATCGATAAGATGTGGTGACACTTTGTGCGCCCACAAAACAACGCCACTTGCTTTTGGATGGAAACACCTGTGGCAGAACGTTGTTCAGGACATTGAGTGAGATCGAGCCTGTGCCAACGTACACAAACACACAGCGTTGCCTGTCTTCCAACTGAAGCCTGCCGAATGGAGCAGATTGAATGGAGCCAATCAGATGTCCTACATACTGGACATCCGGGCTTACCGGATCGGTGTCATCCAGTTCAGGAATGGAAGGGATGATTTTTAGCCTCATTTTGTCGAAATACAAATCGTTAAGGCTGGATGTATGCACATTGTATGTCCGCAAAACCATTGTTGTAACGCGCTGCATCAATCTTTCAGCCCACGTACCATTGCCGTGAGTTAAAATATGAGAATAAGTCAGGGTAAGGGGTATGTCAGACACGGCAGATAACAGAAATGCGCCCGGATCTAGTTCGGTGAATATCCGGTCAGCTTGGAAATCATCCGCAGCTCTCAGATAGGCCTCAACCAGGCGGTGCAAGTAACCTGATCGGGCATAACCGGACATCCACAGTAACATCCAAATATTCCCAATCGATTTACCTGGCCTCACCGGTATTGATATGTGTTGTGCATGTTGCTCCAGGAGGCGTGACAAAGGTTTTGGTAGTCCCCACATCGTTGTTGCTGGCGCAGTGTATACCTTGTAGTCATGTCTTCGCAGAGCACACTTTGAATATTCGGAAGCGCAAAATGCCACTTGATGTCCCATACCTTTGGCGGCCTCGGCTATGGCTATCGTTCGTGTAAGCCCACCCCAACTGCCGTGGGCCGGCGAAAAAAGCGGTATCAGGAGATTCATTCTTTACCCATTCATATGTTGTTGTCTACCACAAAAAATGTACCCTGGCCCGTTTCCGACTTTGAGCTAAAAGAAAGCTCTATGTGTTACCATCCAGCCGGCTCAACCTTGATTGCCTCTCGGAAACAAATCTGTCTGCCCCATGCGAGAACGCCGATCTCATCGCGCGGAATCGTGAACCCGGCATCTATCAAATGGCCTGGATATAACGTATATTCACCTTTGGCCAAGCGCCTCTGAAGCGCGTTCCTGGCACGAGGACCAAACTCGGCTGAGATATAGCGGCCGCCAAGCTTCAATACTCGCGCCACTTCGGCGACTGCCTGGCGTTTCTCTGCCAGATCGAGGTGGTGATAGATGATGCTTGTAAGCACCACATCGAAAGTGGCATCCGGATAAGGTAGGGCGATGATGGAGCCAACGCGAAACCTCGCTGTGAGGGCTTGCTGTTTCGCTGTCTGCCGCGCAGCTTCGATCATCTTGGGCGAGATGTCGATACCATGCACCTCACAACCTGGGTACCGGACCGCGATACGCAAGGCTGTCAGCCCTGTACCACAGCCTGCCTCCAGTATTCGCTCACCGGTTTCCGGAGCCGCAAGATCGAGTATCCGCTCGCGAAAAGCCTCGTGATCCCGCCCGCCAATTACACGGAACAAACCGTTGTAGACGGGGACAAGCACATCCGTGAGATCCGTGAAACAGTGTCTATAGAGAGAGCCGCCCATCATGCGCGTTTCCGGAAATTGAGCGTATAGACCCACACATTGCCATATCGTTCGGTTAGCTCGAAGCCTGCCGCCCTGGCCCACTTGATGGTTGTCTTACGACGTGGGTAATCGGGATCCAGAAACTCTTCGGTAGTCGAGAACACACCACCCGGCTTGAGCACCCGGTAGATTTCATGCAAACCACGTACCGGATCGGGGATCTCGGGGAGCACGGTAACGAGGAAGGCACGGTCCACACTGTTGTCTTCGATAGGCAGCGCATAAGCGTTGGCAACATGCATCTCTACATTGGCCACACCGGCCTGTTGCACTCGTGCTTTCACCTGGGCGATCATATCGGCCTGGATATCCACCACGATCAGCTTGCCCTGTGGCTCTAAGCGCCGGGCGGCATCGATCGAGAATGCCCCCGGTCCAGGGCCAAGCTCGAGCACTGTCTCGCCGGATTGGATTCCTACCCGATCGAGGACCGGCCGCATATAGCGGCGGCGGAGGGGGTTGTTGACAATCCAGCCCAGCGAGGCCGGGCAGGGCGGGGAAATTCTCAGGTACGCGCCCAGCCACGATACTACCTTGAGCACGATAAGCCAGAAGAACGCCAGGCAGGCAAGGGCAATCAAGACAATACGAATGGTAGCCCCAACAACTTCAAAAAAGGTATTCATGATCATTCCTTGCTCAGAAGAACAGAAAGTACCGCGGCACACTTTGCAGATACTGATGATACGGTTCGCCGTATTGTTTGAGACAGATCTCCTCCTCGGCCAGGATGCCCCAATGGCTCAACAAGTGACTCGCCACCCACAGAATAACCGCTGTCCATGAGCCGATAGCGATCGAGGCACCTAGTAGTACCAGCGCAGACATGACAATCTGCGGATGACGGGAGATTTTGTACAACCCGCGCGTGACCGGCTGCTCGGGCGGCGTATTCTTGAAATCGAATAGCGCATTTGCCAATCCTGCCAGGGCAGCCAGGACAAGCGCGGCGCCGAGGTAGAAGACCGGCGTTCCGGTCTTCAGGGGCGTGAAGACGATCAGAATCAGACCGGCTAACGCGATCAATTTGCCGATGACTGTGAACACTGTCTGCTTGCGGCTCCAGCCGGATCGATTCCACAGCCGCGCGACGACCGGTTTGGGAAAGATCAGGAACAGGAAGCCATCCAGGAACGCAAGCATGGCCAATGCAATCCAGCCGTTGAACCAACCAAGGGATAATGCGGGAAAGATCTCCATGGGAAATTCTCCTTTGGTAAAATCCTCACCAAATGAACGGGATCGACCAGTTTGATATGCGGCAGTAGGCTTCCCACTCCACGACGAACTCCTTTTGCGCCAGGGCTTCCTCGTCGTGGATACGGAAAAGGATGATTGCCATCGCGAGTGGGGTCAGGGCTCTTCCGAGCCAGGAGTGAAACCTGCGACGTCGTCGATTCGCGCATTCAAACCCGCGCATCGTGCTCATGCCAGACTATCCTTGCGCCTTTTGTGTGGCACCCTCGATGGTTTCGGCGCGCGGCTGGCATAAACGAACATGCGGTCGGTCGGCCCGATCTTGCAAGTATCTACCAACGAGCAACCCGCACACTTTCCCGCGCAGGTCTGCTCCGGCATGTCAAGTTTGCCGCTTTGGGCCAGATGGCTCAACATCGCATTGACTAAATCGGGGGATATGTCCAATTCGGACGCAAGATCGGTTATGCTCCAGGTGTCCCCAGCCTCCAACAAAGCCAGCAATTGTCTCAACATCTTAATATCCTATCAAGCGCATGATCTGGAATGCGCCTATCCCACCCAGGAGAGACAGTACCAGTGACAGGCTGACGCTGAAAGCTGTCCACCGCCACGAGGCTGTCTCTTGTCTGATGGCGGCGACGGTCGCCACGCAGGGGATGAACAGCATTTGCACGACGAGGAAAGCCAGCGCACCGGCTGGTGTCAATCCCGCCGCGACACGCTCGGCCAAGCTGCCGCTTCCCTCGGCCACTCCGAACAGAATACCCAGAGTAGCGATGGTGTTCTCCTTGGCCACGAAGCTGGTCAGCAAAGACACCATTAACCGCCAATCACCCAGTCCCATCCATCGACCCACAGGCTCCAGCCGACGTCCCAGACCTGCCAACAAGCTGTGCTCGATGTCGCCGCCCGGCAGCGCCGAAAGCACCCAGATGACAGCTGAAAAGATCAGGATCAACGTACCAGCCTTCTTGATGAAGGCCCAGGTGTTTTGCCAGACAAACAGGCCGATGGTACGGGCATTGGGCAGGTGGTAGAGTGGAATTTCCATGATGAAGGCGGTGTGCTCACCACGGAATACCAGCCGGTTGATCAAGATACCTAAAATCGCCAACAGGATCAGGTTGAAGGCAATCAATCCCCAAGAAACGAAGGTCGCTGCCTGCCCAAAGAAGGCCGGGGCTAAGAAGATGATCACAGCCATGCGCGCAGTGCAGGGCACCAGGGGCGTCAACAGAATCGTCGATAGTTGGGAGCGTCGATCTTCCATAATGCGAGCCCCCATCACCGCCGGCACATTGCAGCCAAAGCCCAGAAAAAGTGGCATGAAGGATTTGCCGTGCAGCCCCATCCAGTGCATGAATCGATCCATCACATAGGCCGCCCGCGCGAAGTAGCCAACATCCTCCAGCATGCCCAGCATTGCAAAGAAGATCACCAGAATGGGCAGGAAGGTCAATACCGTTCCGGCCCCGGCGAACAGCCCATCGACCACTAACCCGGAGAGCCAGACCGGCGCCGAGGCCAACAGCAAGCGTACCTGCTCAGCTACCACTTGCATAACTGCCACGTCCAGCCACTCTACGATAGGGGTTGCAACGGTATAAGTTACCCAAAACACAAACGCGAAAATACACAACAGCAGCGCCAGGCCCCACACGGGGTGAGTGGCAACCCTATCGATGCGCTCGGTAAGGGTGACAGCGCCTAATTTGGGTCGAACCACGGCAGCGCGGACCATGCGCCCGATCCACTCGTAGCGCGTCCCGGCAATGTCTAGATAGGCATCCTCGTGCTGCTTGAGCAGATCGTGCGTTGAGGTCCACTCATCTTCGGGCAATGCCTCGCGGACACGTGCTGTCACTTCCGTATCACCCTCCAGCAGTTTGAGCGCCGCCCAATCGTCCGGGTAATGTGATGGAAGATACCCATCCAGGTGAGAGCGAATTTCTTCAAGTATGGGAAGGTGCTCCTCGCCGATCACCGGACGGTTAGGCGTGAAGGCCTCCGGCTCATCCAGGAGGCGTTCCACTGCATCGAGCAGATCTCCCACCCCCTGATTGCGTGAAGCCACCAGGGGCACAACGGGAATGCCCAATGCCGCTTCCAGAACATGCGCCTCAACGTGAATGCCGTGCTGCTCCGCCACATCCACCATATTCAACCCGATGACCACCGGGATTGGGAGGACCAACAACTCTGCTACCAGGTATAGATTGCGCTCCAGTGCAGCTGTATTGACGATCGCGATGATCGCGTCAGGGCGCTGCCGTAAGATGTAGTCTCGTGCGACACACTCTTCTTCCGAATTGGCCGTCAGGCTGTAGGTGCCCGGCAGATCGATCAGGCGGATGTTTAGACCATTGCGGGAGAATTCACCGGTTTTCTGCTCGATGGTTTTCCCTGGCCAGTTGCCGACATGCTGGCTCAGGCCGGTGAGCATGTTGAAGACTGTGGATTTGCCAACGTTCGGCTGACCCGCCAATGCGACCGTAATTCGGGTTCGATTTTGCTCACTCACCAGAGGCTCCCTGCGACGCTTCAACCTGAATTCTGCGTGCCTCGCCCCGTCCTAGTGCCACTTGCGTCTGCCTGACGGCCGCGATGATCGGCCCACGACCATAGTTTTTGACGATCACAACATCCGCGCCAAGGGTGAAACCCAAAGCAGCGAGACGAGCACTGAAGCCCCTTCCTCCTTGTAGGCGGCGCACGATGCCGTGCGCTCCAACCGGCAAATCACACAGGGTTTTCAAGGATGTAGACTCCTGAGTAATTTCTTGATGTTGATGATGATGATGACCATGACGTCTAAAAAATGACATGAGGAATCCTTGTATATAATATGGTGTTGTCTGCCCTGCTCGGTTGTCACAATATGGCATGAACTTCATCCCTTACTTGACCAAGCAGCGGGTGTCTTCTATCCGAAGTCGGTGAGGATGCCAATGTCCTGGCAAACATTCCCGGATAGACTGTCAACTTTACTCGCAAGCGAAACCATCTTCACGGCAACTTGCGCAATAGCCACTGAGATGCAGATGGACCTCGGTCACTTGCAAACCCTCGCTTTTGCATAGAGTGCGCGCTGCGTCCATTACCTGCGGTGCCTCGAACTCAACCACCCGCCCGCACTTCAAGCAGGTAAAGTGATGGTGGGGCGTCGATTGGGTTGTCTCGAAGTGGCCGTGGTTTTCACCAAGCCTATGCTCCTGAACCAACCCCATTTCTTTCAGCAGCCCTAATGACCGGTAGATCGTTGCCAGACCAATGTTCGGATCACGGGCCCTTGCCCGGTCATAAATCATGTCGGCATCCAGGTGCTCCTGGCTTGCCTCCAGGATTTCCAATACCAGCTTGCGCTGGCGAGTCAACCGCCGCCCTGAAGAACGAATTTGCTCGGTGTACTCATCCACAAATAGGCTCCTTATTGATAATAATTCTCAATATCAATTCTAACCGCCTCCCCAGGAATCGACCAGTGACAAATGTCATAGCATTGGTGCGAAAGCGGTGATATTGCGTGACATATGCTAGACTCCAGTTGGGAGGTTTCAATACTGGCGATGGATTTCAAACATAGATTGCCTGGTTGGTTGGCAGCCAGCTTCGTCATCTTTGTGACAGCAGGGTGGACATTCTGGGGCATTGCCGAGCTGTACTATGAAGGCTGGGGATTACCCTTCCCAGAACCATTGGCCTACCTTATTCCTGGTGTAGCCTGCCTGATATTCACTTTGCTGGCCTTGCGCTGGCCGCGCCTGGGGGGATGGGTGCTGATTGGTTCTGGAAGTTTGTTTACTATTTGGTGGTGGAACCTGACTGCCCGTCGTGCCGGTGGGTTGACATGGCAGATCGTGTTGGGGCTTTTCCCGATCAGTGGCCTGCTCATTGTGAGCGGTGTTCTATTCCTGCTCGAAGGGCGCTATCGCCGCCAATTGCGTATTGACGGTTGGATGCCACATGCAAATTGGCTGCGGCGCAACCTGTCTTACCTGATAGCCATTGGTATCCCACTGTCGATCATCATCGGCGTTTCAGCTTTTCAGCTGCCGGGTATCCTGAGTCGCTACGATGACGGCGATTACGGGACACGCCTGATCGAGGGGAATGGCATCACGCTTATCTGGGCCCCTTCCGGCCCGGGCTGGAACTGGCGTCAGGAATGGGGCGGCTTCCCGTCTTGGGCCTCGCTGTCGTTGTATGGCCGATCTCCAATTGGATTGGACGATAAATGGAAACTCCCGACCTCGGCCGATGATATGTCCGCCACCGGCTTGTGTGCCTACCTGACCGCCGATGGTCTTTCCCTGGCCGAGACTTCCCAATCTATATGGCGCATGCCAACCGTCGATGAGCTAGTACGATCACTTGGGAGGGACGGTAAAAATGCCGGCTGTGTGTGGTCTGGAGAAGAAGGACAGCTTACTTGTGCCGTTACGCCGGATAAGGACACTCCATTGTGGAATCCATCTTCTCCACCCATCTACTACTGGGCCGCTGATGAGCTGAACGCAAAAGATGCTTATTACGTCAGCTACAATGGTTGGGTCAATACGCAACCCAAGACCTTCGGCAATCCCCGCCACGGATATCGCTGTGTACGAGAGCCTTAATGGGCTTGACAAGTCCAAATACACAAGCTAGAATATAAAACATAGAGCAAAACTCCAGAAAGGTACTGACTTGTCTACAAGATTGGTTATCCTGGGTCTGCTGCGCGAAAGGCCATTGTATGGTTATGAGATCAAACAGATCATCGAAGAGCACATGGGGGATTGGACATCCATTGCTTTTGGCTCGATCTATTTTGCGCTGGACAAGCTCACCCAGGAAGGCTATCTTGATAATGTAGGAGTGGAGCAAGCAGGCTCACGCCCATCTCGTAAGGTCTACCAGATAACTAAACCTGGGCAAGAAGAGTTTATGCGCCTGCTGAGAGAAACGTGGGAGCAATTTGACCGGCAGTACTTTGCTCTCGATATCGGTATTTTCTTTATGGGCGCGCTTCCTATCCAAGAAGTCAAAGGTTATCTGCATAAGCGTATTGCGATGCTGGAAGAAGTGCTGCAACATCTTGATGAACATCAGGCTGAACAAATGGAAAATCCTGAGGTGCCTCGCCTGGCGAAAGCCATCTTTGACCATTCGCTAGTACATTTTCAAGCCGAATTGCATTGGACCAAAGAGCTGCTGGCAAAAGTTGAGCACGGCACATACACGTAGAAATCGACATTCTTTTTTGCCTTGCATACAATCTTGTATATTTTATGTAGAATAAGGAGTATCAACAATGGAACGTATACCGGAAGTGGAAGTAATCGGTGAGGTAGCAGACGCTCGCCAGTTTAACGAGTTTATGGGCAACAATCGGTTCAGACGGGAAGGCTATCAGCAACTTGCTCGACAAGCAGTGGCAATGGGTATTCCGCGTTGCGGCAAGGCCCTCGACATGGGTACGGGGCCGGGCTTCGTAGCCATCGAAGTCGCCAAATTGCTCAAAGGGACAGAATGGCAGGTCGTGGGCATGGACATGTCCTTGGCGATGCTGGGGCTGGCTGCCGAGAATGCAGCGAAGGCGGGATTGAATGGCTCACTGACCTGGCGAGAGGGGGATGTCAAGGCGATGCCCTTTGCCGATGGCGAGTTCGATCTGATTATCTCAAACGATTCGCTGCACCACTGGGAAAATCCGCGGGCCGTGTTCGATGAGATCGCGCGGGTGCTGAAGGCCGATGGAAAATGTATCGTTCACGACTCGAAGCGCTTGCAGCATTGGTGGCCATGGATGTTCGTTAAAATCATCAGCCTGAGCATCCCGATCGACTTTCGTGTCCACTGGTGGAATTCAATCCGGTCATCTTACACGGTGGATGAATTGCGCGAAATCTTGCAGCAGTCGCGCCTGCAAAACTGGCAGGTCAAGGAAGACTTCATGGATTTGACGGTTGTGAAAGAGAAGGTGCAATGAAATCAACACTCTCACATCTCTTTCGATGGCAGCCCTCTGGTGAGACGCTGATAGCTCTCGCTGCTGGCGCAATCGTAGTGGGACTGTCGGCGCTGATGGTGCCAGCTGAGAGAATTGCCTGGGTCGCGATTGCCATCCGGGATATTGCGCAGATCTTCCTGGTTGGGATTCTGCTGCCATTGTGGTACATGCGCCGCCAGAGGTTGGCAGACTTCGGCCTTCGGACGGGGAAGTGGTACATCTTTATTCCCATCAACCTGGTCTTGGGAGCACTGCTGCTGACGATGTTTCTCTCGGAGAGCCCTCCACCTGCCGATTTCCATTTGAGTGCACCTAGACTATGGTCGGCAAGCTATGTATTCCTGGCACTGTGCTTTGAGCTGATCTTCTTCTATGCTTTCTTGAGGACTATATTGGTCAGAGCATTTGGATTTGTGCCTGGGGTTATTCTAACGGCCCTGTTCTACGCCTTTCACCACATCGGATTCCAGCCGGAGTATGACAAGCTAATCTTTGTTGGACTACTGTACGCGACCACCTGCCAGTTAGGTAACAGCGCCTTGCTGATTTTCCCCTTCTTCTTGGGAGTTGGAGGTATCTATGACGTGCTGATTCAATCACAGGTGGTTTCGCCTATCCAGTATCCGGATATCCGCACACTATATCTGGCCGCACTCATCCTGGTCACCGCGATTTGGCCACGGAAGAAGGATGGGGTCAGCGACAAAAAACAGCGAGACGAACGTGAACAACAGCCCCACTCATTGATGACGTATATCAAGGTTCTGTCATCTCGCGGCAAATAAGTCATGATATTAGTGAATATAGCTACTTACCCTCCCTGAAGGTCGGGACGGAGCCCAAGCTGTGATATCGATACAGCCTATCACACCTTGTCTCGCTTAAGCA
>JAFGLD010000126.1 GCA_016928235.1 Anaerolineae bacterium
CTACGAAACGTAGTTTCGTCTAGCAGCGTCAATCGGAGAGCAAAACGCCCAACGCAATCCTGACCCAATCGGGGTCAGGGGAAATCGCTGGGGCGAGATGCATACTTTTGTATTCATTTCAGGAAACAGTCAACAGCACATCGCGAATTCTCGGCATGGCCCAGTCGATGATGGCCTGATCGATGATCAGGGGAGGGGTAAATCGGATGACATGTTCATGTGTTTCTTTGGCCAGAATGCTGCGTTCCTGAAGCGCCTCACAGAATCGACGTGCGCCACCGGCTTCTGGCTTGAGTTCAACCCCGATCATCAATCCTTTGCTTCGGACATGATCGATATGAGGGCTGTCGATCTCATCCAGACGCTCTCGAAAGTACTGTCCCATCCTGGCCGAGTTCTCGACCAGATTCTCCTCCACGATCACTTGCAAAGCCGCCTGGGCAACCGCAGCTGCCAGCGGATTGCCGCCAAAGGTCGAGCCATGATCACCGGGACTGAAAACATCCAGAATTTCATTGGAGGCCACGACTGCTGAAACCGGATAAACCCCACCGCCCAGAGCCTTGCCAAGAATGACTACGTCAGGGCGAATATCTTCATGCTCGTAGGCCATCAACTTGCCGGTACGTCCCAGCCCTGTCTGGATCTCATCAGCCACGAACAAGATATTGTGATCATCGCACAATTGGCGGATACCGCGCAGATAACCATCGGGGGGGATCACGACACCCGCCTCGCCCTGGATCGGCTCGATCAGGATCGCTGCCGTATGAGGAGTGAGCGCCCTGGCAATAGCGTCGACATCTCCATATGGGACAATCACGAAGCCCGGCATATAAGGGCCAAAGCCATCTCGATATTGGGCCTCAGTAGAAAACGAGATAACGGTGGTTGTCCGCCCATGAAAATTACCCTCGGCAACGATGATCTCGGCCTGATCGTGTGGCACACCTTTGATCGTATAGGCCCATTTGCGCGCTGCCTTGATAGCCGTCTCAACTGCCTCTACACCGGTATTCATGGGCAGCACTTGCTCATAGCCGATCAGATCAAGAAGAGTCTTGTAGAACAGCGGCAATTGATCGTTTCGAAAAGCCCGCGAGACAATGGCCAGCTTACCCACCTGTTCGACCAACGCTCGCGTGATGCGAGGGTGGGAATGACCCTGATTGACAGCCGAGTAGGCGCTCAAGCAGTCCAGATACTTGTTACCCTCAACATCGTATACCCAAACACCACTGGCATGTGAACAAACCACATCCAGAGGATGATAGTTGTGCGCGCCGAGACGATCTTCTAAATCTATCAATGTCTTAGAATCGTAATTCTGTGTCATAACTATGAAGCCTCGTCTTGATTATTGGTGACAGATCCAATTAGAGTTCCCCTAGCAACCATAGCATCAAGGCTTTTTGGGCGTGAAGGCGATTCTCAGCCTGCTCAAAAGCTACCGAGTCAGGGTGGTAGAGCACCGTCTCATTGACTTCATATCCTTTGTGGGCCGGGAGACAATGCATCACCAATGTTCTACGCCCGGACAGATTCAATAATGCTTCGTTGACCTGATAAGGGCCAAAGGTCGTGATGCGACGCTCCTTCTCTTCAGCGAAGGCCGGATCATCGAAGTACTCCATGTTGATCCAGGTGTCGGTATAGACCACGTCAGCACCCTTCATCGCCACAGCCGGATCGGCGATTTCTTCGTAGTAGCCGGTGTCTCGCAAGATGTCCAGTTGCTCCTCATCGATAGCCGGTGGATCGAATTCCGGCACACACAGCACAAAATGTGCCCTGGAGTAGACACTGGCCATCGAGAGCGAGTTGCTGACATTGTTGGCAATACCAAGATAGACAATCTTGACATCTTCAGTGTGTCCTAAGGTTTCCTTAATCGTCATCAAATCAGTAAGAGCCTGAGCCGGATGATATAGCTCATCGCAGCCATTGATCACTGGAACCTCTGCCCCATCAGCCAGAGCTACCAAGTCGCGATTGTGTGTCATACGGGCCATGATCAGATCGACATAGCGCGAGATGACCTTGCCCTCATCGGCCATGTCCGCAATGCCTAACTGAGTATGCTGGTTTTGGGCAAAGATAGCATGGCCACCTAGCTGCGTCATGCCTACCTCAAAGGAAAAACGTGTTCGCGTTGAGGTCTTTTGGAAGATCATCCCCAACGTTTTCCCTTTGAGCCTGTCACTCCAGAGTTGAGGATTTTGTTTGATCTTGATAGCCATATCGATTATGGTGGTAAAATCCTCTGCTGATACATCGCGGACACTAAGAAAGTCTGTCATTGGCTCATCGTCCTTAAGAAGCCGCAAGCGGCCAGGTAGCGCGAGTTTGCGCCATTTGCACAATCGGCAACTTATAATATGCCGCACACCGGCCCACAATAGCAAATCGCTGCGGTTTGGCCACTCGCGGCAGGATAACGAGACTAAGAGACTTTTTAGCGATTTTCGTGTAGCGGGGTTTTTGAAGTGCGAGAGATCCTTTCGATCTGTGGGGGTAAATTCCATCGATGTCACACACACGTCTGGCGATCTGTGTTTTTCTCTCTATATCCTTAGCGATTGGCATGTGGCTGGTGTCCTGTACACCTGCTCCGGTCGACATTACTCCAACTGCGACGCTGTTCATTCCTCCCACGTTGCCATCGCCAACAAAAATGCTGGATGCTCCTATCCTGGGCTCAATCAGCACTCCGACTTCCAATGCAGTGACACCACAACCTTCTTTCATGACTGCCACTCCCCTGGCAATAGCAACTATCTCCTCTGGTACCATCGAGCCTTCTGCCGGAGTCACGCGTGTGAATACCCGGACGCCGGGGCCAACGACTGAGTGCGTTCTAAATGCCGTCTTTCTCGAGGATATAACCATTCCTGACGACACTGTGCTGGAACCAGGCGAAGCCTTCATCAAGACCTGGCGGGTCGAGAATGCCGGCAATTGCAATTGGGGCAAGGATATTGTGTTGGTATTCCTGTGGGGAACTCTGATGGCCGAGAAAGACCGATTATCTGTTCCTTCTACCACCATCGACAGCACAGCGGATATCTCAGTCGAGATGACAGCCCCAACTGAACCTGGGGTACATGTCGCTATGTGGCAGATCCAAACTGCCGATGGCCAACAGGTCGGAACCCAGTTGTATCTGAGGATTGTTGTGCAGACAGATTAGTTTTCCGGGCAACGCAGTCAAAGCACCCAGACTGTTGGCATCATAGAAGCCCATGAGAATGCGATATAGAGATCGCATCGTTCGTTGTCTCAGGCCAACAAAGTGAGGAAATCCCGGAGAATGGTAAGTAATGATATTTGGTCATATAGCTACTTACCCTCCCTGAAGGTCGGGACGGAGCCCAAGCTGTGATATCGATACAGCCTATCACACCTTGTCTCGCTTAAGCA
>JAFGLD010000007.1 GCA_016928235.1 Anaerolineae bacterium
CGCCAACCGGATCACGCGCATCGATGCGGATGCGAGCGGCGTGCGCGATGGCTCCGAGACCACCTGGGAATACGATACATTCAGCAACCATTAGTGTAAACTTAAGCACAAACTCGATCTGTTTGGTTCTACACTTTCGGTTATTGGTTCCTGGTTATTAGTCTTTGGTATACAGCCAAGAGCCTGTCATTGCGAACAAAAAAACTGATCACTGAAAACTGATCACCGATCACCAGGCAATGTCAAAAACTCGATCATCGAGTGAAAGCTGACCGCTGAGAGCTGATAGCTGAGTAGCATCAATATGATCTCAATCAGATCTTTAAATTTCCTACACACTTCCCTGGTATCCTGTATTCAGATGGGATGGTCAGTTCGGCCATGCATAAAAGATGTTCTACCTGTACAGAAAGGAAGTAATAGGCTATGGATAAACGGATCAAGTGGGTGTTCTTCATTGCCGGTGGGATCTTCGCGCTGGCGCTTGTCGTCGGTGTGCTGCTCCTATCGACAGGGACAGCTGCTGCATTTACTGCTGAAGCAACGCCAGCTGCCACACCATTCCACCGGGGACGCCAACCGGGCTCGATGCCGTTTTGGAATGGCAGGGGCGGTTTTAAAGGCAATGGGTTTATGACAGGCTACGAGGAAAATCTTGCCGAGGCCCTTGGCATCACCGTCGAAGAGTTGAACACTGCAAGAGAAGAGGCCTTCAATGTTACCATCGAAGATGCTGTGGCAGATGGTCGCGTCACTCAGGAGCAAGCTGACCAGATACAGGCTTATCGCGCTTTGCGAGGCTATATCGATAAGCAGGCCCTGATAGCTGAGACTCTCGGTATCTCGGCTGCCGATCTACAAGCTGCCCTTGATGCTGATCAGTCCATCAAGGATCTAATGGAGGAGGCTGGCCTGGATCGGAAGACTTTCCAGGAAAAGTATCAGGATACCTACAAGGCCGCCGTTCAACAGGCCGTCGATGATGGCGTCATCACTCAGGAGCAAGCCGACCAGGTACTGAGCAGATCCGGTAAAGGAATGAGTGCTTGGCCTGGTGGAAATCGTCCCAGTCGTGGTCGTCCCGGCCACGGATATCCCAAAGATGGCACAGGAGATACTGAGGAATAGGCATTTTGCTATCTAACTCCGGTTACGCCTAACAATCTATCCGAAAACCGACTGGTAGGGGCATCCCTTTCGAGTACCCGGAGCAGGAACAAATATCGCCCCTACTATTGGTGGAAGGGAGGCAGAGCAGCGCCTCCTTTCTATCTTAATGTTCGGTTGTGTTGCTCATGCTCTGCGTGAAATGATGTCACCACCCTGGGATGTAGAGCATCCTCCTACGCATTCCTGCGCAGACGAACCTTTATTTTCTAATCCGGGTACTCTGCCTCAACACCGGCGGTTCCCCGCGTATGCGAGGGCTGTCATTCCCGCGAATAACGAGCATCTTCATAATTTCTTGAGATTCTCTCAACCGGTTATTGAAAACTAATTGCTACACTAAGCAAGGTAAATCTGCTTGTTGCTCCTGAAAGAGAGAAAACCCGGTGAGTGATGTCCTTGTCGTGACAACCGAGCCCCAGCCCGATGAGTATGCCGAACAACAGCCGGAGAAGCCGGCTGTCGTCAGCCTGCTGGCAGGCATAGTGATACACCCCCAAGCTACCTTCAAAAACCTGCGTGAAATGGAGAAGGGGTACTGGTGGCTGGTTTTCCTGATCACCATCGCTGCTGTGATTCTCTATACAGTGGTGTCAACCGGTGTGTCGGCCAACACTATGTCTCGTGCCATGCAAAATTTGCCGGAGGGTGTTGCGGCCGATAATGCCGGCGCCAACATGCCCCAGGTTACACAATCTTCATCCCTCCTCACGGTTGTCGTTCCGCTGCTCTCGGGGATCATCATGATATTGCTTGGGTACGCTTTTCGCGGCCTGATTGCTTTCGGTGGAAGCATGGTCATGGGCGGTAACGCGACCTTCAAGCAAACCTTTCGCATGGCGGTCTGGTCGACCATACCAGCGATCTTTCGCAATATTGTGCGGTCTATAGCGGTGGTTGCTTCGCAGGGCCGCATTATCGAAGGGCTGACCGGCGTGATGACCACTCTGGAAGCTCGCACACTGCCGGTTCTGAACTTGCTGCTGGGGCAGGTCGATTTCTACGCCGTGTGGAGCATGGTTCTCCTGGGGATTGGCATTGCCGTAACCACCAGGCTTGGCAAGAATAAGAGCATCGTGGCCGTGTTGGTTTACATTGTGATTGCCATCGGCGGCCTTTTGCTCTACTACGTCATCAGTAACGCGATAGGTGGTCTCGCCGGCAGCCAGCAGAGTCCCGGCATGATGCGCGGCCCAAGAGGATAGCGGGGGAATATCGTGGCATTCATCTCGATCAGGGGTCTGCGGCGGCGGTATGTGATGGGCGAGGTCATCGTCAAGGCGCTCGATGGCGTCGACCTGGAGGTGGAGGAGGGTGAGTTCTTGTGTCTGATGGGGCCGAGCGGTTCCGGCAAGAGCACGTTGCTCAATTTGCTGGGCGGGCTGGACAGCCCTGATGAGGGAAGCATCGTGGTCAATGGACAAGAGATCACAAAACTGGACCAAAATGGGCTATCTCTCTACCGACAGCGCCAGATTGGGTACATCTTCCAATCTTTCAACCTCATCGCAACCATGACCACGTTACAGAACGTCGAGTTCCCGATGATGTTTTCAGGCGTGTCGCGCCCTGATCGCCGCCGCCGGGCCACCGAGGCGCTCATCAAGGTAGGTCTGGGTGACCGGATACGCCACCGGCCTACTGAGCTGTCCGGCGGTCAGCAGCAGCGGGTGGCTGTGGCGCGAGGCTTGATCAACAACCCGACTATCTTGCTCGGTGACGAGCCTACCGGCAACCTCGACTCGAAGATGAGCGAAGAAATCCTTAACATGTTGGTCGAAGTCAACCGGAATGGTCAGACATTGGTGGTCGTCACCCACGATCCGCGCGTGTCCGGCTATGCCGGGCGAATCATTCATATGTTGGATGGCCGCATCGTCAGCGACGACGGAAAGCATTGAGCGATTGACGACCGAAGGTCGTTGGTGGTTGACGACCAAATGGCAAGTCGCTGTGACAACTGAATGACAACCGGTTTAGCGCGGAATAGTGAGAGCAAGTTAAATCCTATATACGACCCACGGAAAATAAACATTATGCGGAAACAAATGCGTTGGATTGTAGGTCTAGTGTTGAGTCTGGTAGCAGCCTGCTTTGCCATGAGCGGGCTGTTGTCTGAACGAGCGAGCCCAGCGTATGCACAGTCGGCAAGCTGTCCTGTTGTCGATCCGGCTGTGGATATTACAGGGATTGATCCTGCCTCGATCAATAATGCTGCGGCCGCAACAATCACAATAGATGGTCATGCCGGCAGTTTTCAAGACGGCGCAACGGTTGTTCTGGGGAGCTACAGTGCGCTACCATCGGCTTTTATCAGTGACGCACAGATTACCGTGATGATCCCTGCCGGCATACCGGGCAGTATTGCTGGTACGGTGTACAATGTTACCGTCATCAATCCGGGCGGTGCTTGCAATGTGTCTCCTGAGGACTTGACCGTCTACGGCCCCAATCCAACCGCGGCGCCTGCGGCTACTGCTACACATGTACCCACCACCGCGCCGACCGCGTTCATACGCCCCCTGGTGAGCGTGCTTTCTTATGGCGCCAGCTCCACGGTGCTGTATCCCGGACAGAATATTGATTTCGAGCTCACGCTTCAGAACACAGGGCCGATCGTTGCGAAGAATGTGATTGTCGAGTTCAGCGGCAACGATTTGCTGCCGCGCGATACGGGTGGGCTGCGCGCGCCGGGCGACATTGCGGCGGGCGGGACGGTACGCTTCTTCCAGCCTATGCGCGTAGACAGTGGGCTCGGCGGCTATGAGGCTGTCATTACCATCAAAATCAGCTATACAGATGAATATGGGGCCAAGTACAGCGACAGCTCGACCCTGAGCTTCAATGCAGGCCAGTACGCGGCTGCCACAGCGACCCTGAGCCTGAGCCCGCAGCTTATTTTGAGCTCCTACCAGACCACGCCTGCCGTGCTCTCGCCCGGCACTGTCTTCCGGCTCGACCTGAACCTGGCCAATGTCAGCGGCAAAGCCGCCCACCAGATCACGGTCGACCTGGGTACCGGATCCTCCGGCTCCGGCTCGTCCACAGCGTCGGCCTCTTCGGCTCCGGTGGCGCCTCAGAACAGCAGCGACTTGCGCTATATCGAGGAGATGCAGCCTGGCCAACAGGAGCGTCTCAGCTTCGATCTGGCTGTCAGCGGCGATGCTGCCAGTGAGCTGGCCAACCTGGATCTGGCTATTTCCTACATCGATGACAGCAACGAGCAGCACTCCCAAACCGAGACCATCAGTCTGCGGATCGAGACCCAGGCGCTGTTGCTGATTCACTTCTACAACGAGCTGCCTGATCTGCTGACCGTGGGTGACATCATCGAGCTTCCGATTGAGGTCATCAACATCGGCGAGAACGATCTCAACGTCAGCATCATCGAAGTGACCAGCGATCAGATGACGATCACCGGGGGAAGGGTTTACTTTGGGCCGTTGAGCGGCGGGACTTCCGGCACGGTGATCGCCGAGGCGCAGTTGTCTCAGGCAGGCCCAGCCACGATCACCGTCGCGGTTAATTACCTGGATGATTTCCAACAACCGCAAGTCATCACTGAGGAAATGATACTCGAAATCGAAGCGAAAGATATGACGCCGGAGAGCCGCGGGACAGGAACCGGATCCGGGGCCGCCAGTGTGGGCGCTCCGGGGACGGATTTCGGCGGACTGACGCTGTGGCAGCGAATATTGCGGATGATCCTTGGCTTTTTTGGCATTGGCACGCAGAGTATGAGCGGAGGTGGCGGCGTAATGCCCGGCGGCAATTTCGATAGGGGCGCAGTCACACCCCAGTTTTCCGAAGGCGGCACACCGTGAGGTTGTTAGACCTTGTCACCCTGGTGCTGTCCAATCTAAACCGGATGCGCGGACGGGTCGTCATGACGGCCATGGGGGTGGTGATTGGTACATCGGCTATTGTCGTGTTGATTGCGCTCTCGACCGGGTTGAAGCAGCAGACTGTCGATAACTTCTCCTCTTTTGGCACGCTTAACCAGATTACCGTGTTTTCCCGCTCGCGCTTTGGCGGTAGCTCAGACGAAGATACTGTTAGCCTGACACCGGAAATCATCAAAGAGATCAGCCAGATCGAGGGTGTGGTTGCCGTCACTCCCTATGAGCAGTTCAGCGGCCAGACGACTTTGCGGCTCAACCGGATGCAGGGATTTGGCAGCTTGTATGGCATTGACCCCTCGGTTGTGCCCTACATGGGATTCGAACTGGCTGAGGGTGATGCCCTGCTGAGCCGGAACACCGTCATCATTGGCGCATCAGTGGGCGATGGTTTCAGCGAGGTTACCACGAGCACGCGATCTACCTCGGGTGGTGGGGACCGCGGCGGTCCCGGTGGTAACAGAAATGGTGGTATGCCTCCTGGTGGCGGCGGGATAGAAGGTATGTTATTTGGGATGGGAGGAGGCAGGTCTGAGGAAGAATCGACCGAAGAAGAATCGACCCTTGATCTCTATGGCCGGACACTGCTGCTGGATATGACACGCAGCAATGACGGTGAGACTGATACCCGCACTGTGCGACTGCGGGTTGGCAGCGTACTGGAATCCACCGGCGGCAATGAGGATTACAACATTTACATGTCGATGGGCGATCTGGAATCGCTGGTGACCTGGAGCAACGGCAAACGGCCGACCTGGAATTCGTCCGGGTATACCCAGTTGCTCGTGATCGCCGAGCAGGACGCGCAGATAACGCTTGATGTCACCAAGGAGATCACCGATCGGGGCTTCAATGCCATGTCAACCACGTCGGTTGTCGAGAGCCTTTCTTCGACCTTCTCGCTCATCCAGGCCGTGCTGGGAGGCATTGCGTCCATCGCGCTGTTGGTGGCGGCCATTGGCATTGCCAATACCATGGTCATGGCGGTACTGGAGCGTACCCGGGAGATCGGGCTGATGAAGGCCATCGGCGCACGCAACCGGGACATCCTTTCCGTGTTCATCACCGAAGCAACGGCTATAGGGCTGCTGGGTGGGCTCATGGGCGTCCTGATCGGTGCTGGGGTGGCACAGATTGTCGATCTCTTCGCTGCCGGCTATCTGTCGTCGAGTGGCTCTGAGGCATCGAGCGTGGTCGTGATCCCGCTGTGGCTGCCTGTTTTTGCCATCGGGTTTTCGATGTTCATCGGCATGGCGGCGGGTATTTATCCTGCCTTCCGCGCTGTCCAATTGGATCCGGTCAATGCTTTGAAGTACGAATGATCGACATTCTGATTGAAGACCAGAGGCATCGTGGCGTAAATCACTGTTTCTTGATAAGGAGAATGTTGAACAATGAAATACCTGAATGCTGTAGTCTGCTGCTTTGGCGCTGTTCTGATACTGGCCGGATGCCGCATCGATGAATCGTCCTCGTCCGATCGGCAAGCCGCCACCGAGGTGCCTGCTGTTGTGGCAGGGCAAGGAGAACACAGCGCCCCGACTGGTGGGGAAGGCGCCGGCCCGAATGGTCAGATGAGCGGGATGTACACACAACTGACCCAACTTGCAATAGGTATCCTATACCTGCAAGAAACCGAGCACCCTATTACACCTGACCAGGCAGTGACCTTGCTGCCTCTCTGGCAGTCTCTTTCCATGCTGCCGGCTCAACCTGCCGATGAGGTAAATGGCACACCAGAGGCACCAACGATAGACAACACCCAGATTGCTTCAACATTGGACAACATTAAAGCAGCTCTGACGGCAGAGCAGATCGGCATCATTGATACCCTGACTCAGGAACAGTTGTGGGCCTGGGCGCAGGAGCAAGGCCTGATGGGAACCGGGTTTGGCGGCCCTCCCGGAGAGCAGGGAACACCAGGTGAAAGGCCTGGCGGCGGACGGGGAGAGGGATTACCAGGCGCAGGGCCTGGGGGGAGTCAGGAAGGACAGCCAGGAGATGTCACGCCTGGCGTAAGATCTGGCGGCAGTCCCGGAGAGGCACCGGCAGACTTCACGCCGCCGGCCGATTTTACCCCTGGCGCCAGAAGAGGCAATCGAGGCGATGTTGGTGGAAACCCTTTGATCGATGCCGTGATCAGTATGTTGGAGGAACTTGTATAGTTGCCCAGATAAGTCTTTGCAGCGGGTGAGCAAGGGACAAGAAAAGGTAAAAGGTGAAAGGTAAACGGGTAAAGTGACGCAGCACACGATGCGCACCATTACCCATTTACCTTTTGCGAATGGGTGAAACTTTTCTGGAGGACTATATCTTACGCAAAGTAATCCCGAACGCCATCAGCAACGGGATAAGGGGTGCAGTAGTTCATCTCATACAGCTCTTTGAACCGGTAAAAGCTCTCTCGCGAATAGCCCATCACTCGACACGCCTGGCTCACAATCCCCAATGTCTCGGCCAGTCTGAGCAACCCCACTTTGTTCTTGATGATTTTCTCTTCTGTTGTCATCTTGACACCCTTTCGACTTCCCCTACAATTTACCTCAGGTGTCAGATTAAGTCTTGACTACTTCAAACATAGCCACGGTCAGCAAGAACGTTGTCGCACTCACCGATGAGTTCGCGTTTGAGCGCAGCCACCGGCTCAATTGGCGGCACGGTAATTCTATGGGATGTTAGCCTGTGATTGTTGCGAAAAGAAAGGATGTCGGAATGCATCAGCGAATACGATTACTTGCAACCCTATACATTACTATTGGACTGGTCCTGGCTACATGCGGGTCTGGCGGCGCGACAACTGCCACATCAACTGCATCGCCCGATGAGGATCATCTTGCCACCGCCCATGCCTTGCTACTTACTCAAGGGCCTAATTCGACTACTAAGCCGCCAATGCCCACACCCACCACCCAGCCAACATCCACTGGCTCGTCACCGTCTTTGTCACCCATCCCTGAGATCGATCTCGACATCGATTTGCCCTATCTCCAGGATGGTGGCGCATTGCCTCCAGGTGCCATGGCACGAATCGGCATAGGAGAGATTGTCGCAGCAGAGGTTTACCCAGATCGCTCGGCCATCCTGTTGGGGACCAGCACAGGCCTCTATGTATATCGCCTCGATACCTTTGAGCGCATCTGGCGCAAATACCTGGAGCGGCCTCTCTCCAATGTCAGTCTTTCTGGGGATGGCAGCCGTATTGTGATAGAGTTCGGATCAAACTTCACTCCCCTGTTGTATGATGCTCAAACCGGCGACCGCCTAACAAATCTTCCCGGTTGGCACGAGACCCAGTGGGCACCTGATGGTCGTTTGCTGGCGATGGAAGCAGTTCCCGGTTCCTATGACCAGACCTTTGGGTGGATCAGAATATATGATAGCAGCAGTGGGCAACCATTGCGCACGGTTGAAGCGCCAATCAGTAGCTTCTGGGGTGCCGTGTTCAGCGTCATCCGGTGGTCACCTGATGGAAAATACCTTGCAGCGTGCGGAGATGAAGCTGTGTTCATCTGGGATACATCGACGGGCGAGATCGTCTATACCATCAATGCCGATTCGACCACCGGTGGCTTGTACCTTCGGTACTGTGCAATGCAATTTAGCCCTGATGGCAAATATCTGGGCATCCATGACTCCGAACACACGGTTGTGGTCGATATGACATCGGGTGAAGATGTCTTTGAGCCGGATGATGCTGTCTATGGGGCTCGATGGACATCAGACAGCCTCTATCTGGCGTACAAAGATAGCCTCAAAGTCTTCGATGTCAGCACCTGGAGCCTGCGATATCAGAGGGAGGAGAATGTGGAGGATTTTGCTGTGTCGCCCGATGGAAAGTACCTGGCGCTTGCCGGGTCCAATGTTACCGTCTTGGACACCGCCTCCTTTGACATCGAATATACAATCCCATTGTTGGCTTACAATAGTGTTAGCTGGTCGCCCGACGGTCGTTGGCTAATCCAGTATGATGTAGACATATTCGACTTTGGGAAAGATGAATACACCTTTTTTGATGAGGGCAAGGCTTCCGGCTCATTGAAAGTCCAGAATTGGATGGCATTTATCGATGACCAGACTGTACTTGCTGTTGATGGTTATCGGGTGATGCTGGTCGATCTTCCGACAAACAAAATCTCGAGCGGGGTGTGCACTGGATTGGAGGTCGGCCATTTGGGGTGGTCTCAGGATGGGAATACTCTTGTGCTATCAACACCGGATGGGGATTGGTATTGGTCAGAATCTAGCGGGCAAGTTGGCCCAGCGCTGCCAGACAGTACTACCTTCATCCCTGCCACGCAGCCGGAGGGAGTAACGTTCTTCACGGAAGGAGCAGAACCGGAAATCCCATTGAACTTGACATCACCCGACGGGAAATTCCGCGCTGCGATAACAGATCTCCATTACGGAGATTTCGATGGGGCATGGGGGAGCGCTTCCGGCATATTCAGCGGACAAGTGGGCATATTTGAAAACAACAGCGAGTACCCTTTCAAGACGCTCACATTCTCTGGTCCCGGGCCAACCGCACTGGCCTGGTCGGCGGATAGCAGGTTGTTGGCGATTGGACTTGGGTCGGCTTTCAAGTCTATCCATAATAGTCGTGTCATTGTGCTCGACGTCCATACCGGCCAGGAGTTGTTCTCACTGGAAGGTCACCTGTCCGACATCATGCATCTTGCCTTCTCCCCCAACGGGATGCGGCTAGCCTCGGCATCGGATGACGGCACCGTGATCGTGTGGAATACGGGGCATTAGGAGCGCCAGATCCTAAGCCTATTTTCGACACCTTAACAATCGAATAGACGAACAGGAGACAGGTGATGCCACTATCGTCAAAGGGAAAGCGTCCCCATAGCTAGAGAGATGGAGCCGGGGTTCGGGCAGTCGGGTAGCCAGGGGGCATTACTGCCCCCCAGCCCCCAGGAAAGGAAACTATTCTTAGTTGACGTCGTAGAATGAGCACGTTATAATTTCCACCATCGTTCCTGCGTAGCTCAACGGCAGAGCATCCGGCTGTTAACCGGAGGGTTGTTGGTTCGAATCCAGCCGCAGGAGCCTGGTAGAGCCATCTTGATGTGGAAAACTCAAGATGGTTTTTTGTCTTTTGGGCTGCTGATATTTATACTGAAAAGGGATACTCCGCCATGCGGAAATGTCAACAGACCCGGCTAAGTTGCCAAGTCGTGTTAACCGGCGTATAGTGTTGCCAGGTCTAGCGTTCTGCGGCACCAGTGAACACATCATCGTGGTTGTGCTGCGAAACACTGAAGAAGTTGAGCGTAAAGGGTTTCTTTAACTCTGGGCCTGTTTGCGCCCAACTGCACTAGTATTTCGGGGCATAAGTAAACCCATAGGTATGGCTTGCTCCAAAATACTTAAACAGTTGGGCATGAAAGGCATCTCTAAACACAGGTTTATTTGCGCCCAACTGCACTAGCATGTTAGTTCAACCAGGAGAAAGTAGAGTTATGTTTTCTGATAACAATCCGGAAGATCTGGAAAAAACAACTAAGATGGACGAAGAATCTATTCCAAAACCGCCTGAAAAGTCAGATGAGTGGATTACGGCGCCGATGCCTGCTGCCAAGCCACAGGCTCAACCTAAACCACAGGCTCAGCCCAAGCCACAGGCTCAACCTGTGCCATCTTCTGGAGAAGCCGTCACTCAACCGCCGACTGCGCAACCGGCTGTTACGGCCTCATCTGCCAGCTCTGAAATGCCCCCGTTGCCATCAAAGGGTGGGGCCGGATCGTTCCTGTCGAATTTCGGCATCGAGGATCCCAAAACCCAGAAAATTGTGCTGATTGTGGGCATTGCAGCAATTGCGTTGTGTTGTGGGTGCGTATGCCTGGCATTTAGCTCGCCATTTATAATGGCTTTCATGGAAGGTTTCTTCTCGGCCTTGTACTGAGCCGGCTAAGTGGATCATCAAAAGAGAGGCTATCTTGTAATGAGATGGCCTCTCTTTTCTTCGGTGTTGTGCTGAGACTATGGACAGTTAAATATCTGGGGGCCCATAGGCAATGAACAATACAGCTCGTATTGATCTATGATGATGACGCCGGCCAGCAAGGCGCAGCAGAATGCCACTGTCAATACGGCACAACCGATCACAATCCAACGGTTGCGATCCGGTTGGAACTCATCCTCATCGGCCATAGGCATGTGTTGTGCTGCCGGCGCGGACGCATATCCGCCAGGCGGCGGACCTGCCACAGCAGGCGGCATGGGTTGAGCTTGTTGTGGCCCACTTCCAGACGCAACCATCGTTGAAGCAACGGCTTCAGAGGTCGCTTCAAATGCCAGGGTGACTGTTTCACCAAGCCCGATAGTATCCCCGTTGGAAAGTTGGGTGGGCGCGCCGATCCGCTGCCGGTTGACAAATGTGCCATTGGTGCTGCGAAGATCTTCAAGCATATAGCCTGTTGGTGTGCGGATCAAACGCGAATGATGACGCGAGATTTCAGGGTCATTGATCACGATGTCATTGGTGATGTCTCGACCGATGGTCACAGTTTCACGGGTTAGAAGAAACTGCTGATTCGGTTGAGGCCCGCGACGCACAACAAGGCGGAAGCTGGGGCCTGATTGCATAGAGTAAGCCTCCTAATGACTACTGGAGCACTGGAATATTGTGCCAACGACGTTATGATAGGAGTTTTTCTCCTTTGTGTCAAACACTACTCAGCACTATCTTGAGTTGCAGATGGTGACTGCAAATTCCTCTCTTTACGACGTACACGCAGCCACATCCCTCGTACTTCTACAACTTCGACGTCAGACCCTACCGGGATCGATTGCTCGTCGATGGCCTCTGCCTGCCACCGCTCGCCCCAAATGAGGATTTTCCCTTCAGGGGTCAGATCCTGCGTTACCCGGCCGATCTCACCAATCAGCCCTTCGCTGCCGGTTGTTGGACGACGTTTCTGGGCGCGGATAGCCATCATGACCATAAAGAAGAAAATCCCTCCCAGCAGTACCGACCAGCCAATGACTAATGGGATAGACAGTGTACCGAAGGGAGCCATTTGCGGCTGACCAAAGAGGATAAAGGCACCGGCAGACAGACTGGCGATAGCCGCAATGGTCAACGCCCCATGAGTTGGTGTTTTGACCTCCAGCAAGAACAGGACGAAGGCCAGGATGATAAAGATAATCCCTAGCCAGTTGACCGGCAGTACGCCTATCCCGTAAAAGGCCAGCCCCAGGCAGACCACGCCGGCTGCCCCGGCGGCCCAACCACCCGGGCTCCAGGCTTCAATGATAATCAGCGTTGTTCCCAGGCTCATCAATACAAAGACAATATTAGGATCGGTCAGGACTGAAAGGATTTGTTCTAAAAGTGTCATGTCAATGTGAAACAGCGAAGCTCCTTTGGTCTGGATCGTGCGTGGTTTGCCGTTGACCTCAACCTTAAAGCCGTCAATCTGGTCAAGCAGCTCATCCGGATTCTCGACGACCAGATCGATCAAGTTGGCCTCGAGTGCCTCACGCGCGGTGACGGCTCGAGCGTCGAAGACGGCTTCCTCAGTCAGGGCGATTGCATCAGCACCTCGCCGCTCAGCCAGGCTGCGGCCCTGAGCGCCGAGATATTGCTCCTCTTTTTGTTGAATCGTTTCTCCCAGATCTTCTCCCTGTGCTCCGACAGGACTGCTCGCGCCGATAGCTGTATCAGGAGCCATAACGGCCGCATGGCCAGCTAATGTGATCAGCAGACCGGCCGAGGCAGCCTTGGCGCCTCGCGGCCCAACAAAGACGATCACCGGTACATCACTGTTGCGAATGGTTTGGACAATATCCATCGTCACACTGACGCTGCCGCCTGGTGTATCTAACATAATGATAGCCGCTTCAGCGTTCCGCTCATCTGCTTCTTCAAGTCCTCTGGTGATGTAATTAGCCATTGTGGGAGCTACCGGTCCGCCGGCTTTCAACACAACAACCTCATGGGCAACATCTTGTGCTTGTGCTGAAAGGTTCCCCAATATGCATAGAGCGAGCACCAGAAAGGCTACCTTCCAGCCCTTCAATAAAATGTGCATGACATATCCTTTGAAAAATAGAGCTAAGGCTCAAATGCTGAGAGCCGCGTCTAAAGCTGCTTTGTCTTCCTCTTAAAGCTGCGATGACCCGACATTAAATTTATCAACAGACTCCCGAATCGCGTTTCGGATGCGCTCGTCAACGATGTCATCAATGGTATCATATTGATGTTTGTTGACCCAGATATCAAGTGTCCCATCTGCGACGGTTCCAAAATCGATCACCGTTTCAGACAGATCGGGATATCCGGATAGTTTTTGCTTGACCATTTCTTCGATCTGCTCTGCTACGATGCTGGAAGGACGCTCAAAGGCCTCGATTCTCGCATCGGTCACCATGGCCTGGACTTCCTTTGACGGCCCTCTGAGCTGGGATCGACGGGTGACCACAAACCAGGCCAGCAGTGCAAGCACAAGCAATGTGGCAACAACGAGCAAAACCCCTAATTGATTGAGCAATGAGATGTCTGGTGACACAACTCTTCCCTCTTTTTTAGCAGAGACCAGGATGACCGTCAGTGTTCCTCGCCAATTGAGATCGTTTCGAAAGCGGTCTCTTAGGTTTTTGGTGACCCAATTCTGAGACCACACAAGGTTCAGCCATTGATAAACTGCGGCAATCAACGACGGCTTGTGCTTTCTCCATCTACCTCAATAAGTCCAGGAACACGACCAACTAATAGAATTATACTCAATCCTGCAAAGCGCGCTGGTGTACCACTCGGCTGTTCGTAGAGAGAAATGTATCTTCTCAATAACTTGGGGCAGTTTTTACTCGATGACTAAGTTTTTAACATTGCCTGGTGATCAGTTTTCAGTGATCAGTTTTTGTTCGCCATGATTGGCTAACGGCGATTGGAAAGAGCCTGAAAACCAGGGACTAAAAGCTAAGAGCTAACAGCCAACAGCATATCGAGTTTAGGTTACCGGCTATGCTCCCCCCGGATTATTGAGAAGATACAGAGAAATTGTTTGACGGTGAAAAAGGCGAAAGTCCGATTCATAGAACGTGCTGACATAGATGGATGCTCCAGGTTCTGTTGACATTTGTACTCAAAACCCGCGCCCTAAATATAGATCTCCAGGAAGGTTTTCGACTGGCAATCATATGGGGCGCGTAAATATGTAAATATGTGAATATGTAATCGATTGCCGGCAAGCAGCTATTTGCCAGGGCCTTACGTTTTACATATTTACATATTCACGTTTTATGTTTTTCACGATATTGCACTCATCCGGCAAAAACTTATCTGGACAACTATATACAGAAATATCAACAGAGCCTAACTGATGTTGGAACCAGCTTCCGCGCCGATTACCAGGAACTGCAGCTCTTCCAGATAGAAGACTTCTCCACCGATATCCTCAGGAGTTATATTTCCCCAATCTTCCGGCTCGATTGCCTGATCGCCATCCCAGCAGGCAAATAACTCGATAGGTCCGTTTGCGGCAACAGCCTCGGCCAGGTACTGTGAGAGTCTGGCTACCGATTCCCGCTTGTCTCTCTCTTCGTTGGCGTCATCTTCGAAACCCGGATATTGCCCATACAAGAACCCACATCCACACCCTTGATGAGAACCGACATAATACACATATGGCTTGGAGAACTGGACCCGAACCTGTTCGTCTTGCGGACGTGGCAATTCGGTAACATAGAACGCGGGACATTGGTCGTTCCAGGCGATCAGAGGAAGTGGCGATTCTGAAGCAATATAAACCATCATGCACATTGTGTGTTTCCTAACGAACCCGGCGTGGCGCGCGGGAAAAGAGATCGGCAATTGTTCCAATACGGACATCTTGTCTGGATTTCGGCCACAGCCCGGCAATTGCCGTCCCGCATTGCGAACATGTTCCTTCCGGCGTAATCTGGTAGTCCAACACCACATAGCCTAGACGTTTGATCAGCGTCGCGCGGCACTTGGGGCAGTAGGTGTGTTCGTGCGATTCGACGCGGCCGGGCACGTTGCCGGCGTAGACGTAATGGAGCCCCTCGGCATACCCGATCTCCGCCGCGTGGATCAGCGTGCGGACATCTGTGTTGTCGGGGTCATGCATTCGATAATCTTTGTGGAATGCCGTTACATGCCAGGGAATGTCAGCCGATACTGACCGGATGAATTGAGCGGCCGCGCGCAGCTCGTCAACGGAATCGTTGAGCCCCGGCACGACCAGCGTCACGATCTCCACCCAGAAGCCCATCTCGTGGGCCATGCGCACACCATCCAGTACATTATCGAGCACCGCGCCCAATTCGCGATAATGCTGATCGTCCATCGACTTAAGATCGATCTTGATAGCTGCAACATAGGGCCGGATGTACTCTAAAACCTCGCGGGAGGCATTGCCGTTCGAGACGTACTGGCAGCTTAGGCCAAGCGTCTGAGCCTCCTTGAAGATCGCGACGGCCCATTCGGAGGTAATCAGCGGTTCGTTGTAAGAGCTGGTGATGGACTTGGCGCCGTAGCGCGTTGCCAGTTGGGCCACAACCTGTGGCTCAACCTGCTCTGGTGGGCGCCCGGCATCGGCATCGCGCAGTGCCTGTGAGATATCCCAATTCTGGCAGTAGCTGCAATGCATATCACAGCCAAGCATCCCAAAGGTGAGCGTATCAGAGCCGGGATAGACATGGTTGAACGGCTTCTTCTCGATGGGGTCGGACTGGAGCCCTGATACATATCCCCAGGGCACGTATAATGTGCCATCCAGGTTGTAGCGCACCTGGCAGATGCCTCGACCACCCGGCTTGATGACGCATCGATGCGCGCAGGCGTAGCACTGCACACCACCATCGGGCAGGCGAGTGTAAAGTTCCCCTTCCCTGGTCAGCGGATCGAGAAAGTGGGACAGCGGCACATCTCCGGCCGAAGGCTTGCGCAACGCTTTCAGATGATCGGCATCCGGGCCGTGGCCTCCGGATTGAGTATCCTGGTTCTCCTGCGATTGGTGAGTATCCATATTATCACCCCATGGGCCTGTGTCTTGATAACTGCTTTTCATTGTAGCACATAGCACAGCGCAGATGCTTGACAGGTTCATGGGAAAGTCGTAGTATCATATATAAATATTTATATATAATTCCCAACCCGATAAGCGGTAAACAATCAGGAGTAGCCCATGGAAGAGTCCTGGATCATCGATGCAGCAACCTGTAAGGCCTGTGGGCTGTGCGGCGATGTATGTCCAAATCGAAGCATACACAAGGATGCCTCCGGCAAGATGGTTTTTCGATCCGATCGACTGGCAACATGCATTCGTTGCGGACAGTGCATGGCTGTTTGTCCAACACAATCGATGCATGTGCCGGGATTTTCCTACGAGCGGGATTTCATCGACCTGCCAAAGCAAACCGGCAGCGAATCCCTCTTCTTCGATCTGATCACCAGCCGCCGGGCGGTACGCAACTTCCAGGATAAGCCCGTGCCCAGGGAACTGTTGGAGAAGATCGTCAGGGCGATCGCATTTGCGCCGCCCAGCTTTACGCCCATTAAGACTGAGCTGGTAGTCGTTCAGAACACCGAGTTGATCCGCCGGGCACTCCCTCACATGATCGCGTTCTTCGATTTTATGGTGGGGGCCATGAAGAATCCGGTGATGCAACTGATGATCAGCCGGCGGGCGGGGCGAGAGAAGTTCAACGTTATCAGGCAGCACATGGTTCCCCTGATGAAGACCCGGCTGCCCGATCTGAAAGCGGGAACCGAGGACACCATCACGCGAGGAGCCCCGGCCATGATCCTCTTCCACGCCAATCGGGACGCTGAGAATTACCGGGCTGATGCTTACATTGCTCTCACCTATGGCTTTCTGGCGGCCCACGCGCTTGGGCTGGGCGGCTCGGCAATGGACATCATCCCCCCGGCCATCGAGCGGAGCAAGGAGCTGCGTGCCATGTTTGCTATTCCTGATACCAACGAAGTGGTGGCTTCGATGATCGTGGGCTATCCTAAGTATCGTTACCAGAGGGCTATCAAGAGGGATCTACATAGTGTCACATGGCTCTGAATTGCGGGGATCGGAATCAGAGAACGGAGATTTCAGGAGAGAACAGCTTGCCTGATTGGAGAAACCGATGCTCAAATTCGCCTTGCTGGGCTTCCTGAATTACTACCCAATGACCGGCTACGACCTCAAACAGGCGATGGACCGATCGACCACCCATTTCTGGCATGCCAGGCTCAGCCAGATCTACACGACGCTCAAGACCCTCGAAGGGGAGGGCTGTGTGGCATCGACGCTGGAGGCGCAGCAGGAACGCCCCGATCGCCGTGTGTACGCCATCACCGATCGAGGCCGGGAGGCCTTGCAGCAGTGGCTGGCCCAGACGGAAACGGAGCTGAGCCCTAAAAAAGAAACGCTGGTGCTCAAGCTGTTCTTCTCGGCCCGGCTCGATCGGCAGACCGTGCTGACCCAGCTTCGCCTTCAACGAGATTTGCATCATCGACAGATGCTTTATTATCGAGAAGGTGTCTCGCGGGACATCGAACAGGAGGCAAAGGAGCATCCGGAGCTGGCTCAAGATGCCGTACTCTGGGAAGCCACCCGCCGATTCGGCGAGATGTACGAAGAACTCTATGTTCGCTGGCTGGAAGAGACCATCCATCTGGTCGAAGAACAGCCTGCCTCCTGACACGATCTTGACACAAATGTGTGGTATGCTCACTCTACGTTTTGAACCTGCGACTTTTCTGTAGACTGAGCCCCGATCGCCCGAAACGGACCCTTGCCACATGTCCCATCGCATCCTCGTCGTCGATGACGAACCCGCTGTGACCGATCTATTGGCCTACAACCTGCGTAAGGCCCATTATGATGTGCTGATCGCTGCCGATGGGCACACGGCGCTGCGCCTGGCCCGTGAATCGACCCCCGACCTGATCCTGCTCGACCTGATGATCCCTGAAGTCGATGGGCTGGACGTGTGCCGTGAGCTGCGCAAAACCAGCGGCGTCCCCATCATTATGATCACCGCCCGCGGCGAGGAAATCGACCGGGTGATTGGCCTTGAGCTGGGCGCCGATGACTATGTGTGCAAGCCGTTCAGCGTGCGCGAGCTGCTGGCGCGGATCAAGGCCGTCCTGCGCCGCGTTCAGCCGGATGACACTGAAGCTCAATCGACCGGCATTTTACATGGCCCCGGCGAGCTGGGGCTGGACATCGAGCGCCGCGAGGTGACTATTGGCGAGGCCACGCTTGACTTGACCCGGCTGGAATTCGATCTGCTGCATTATCTGCTGCTGAATGCCGGGCGTGTGCTCACGCGAGAGCGCCTGTTGGAGCTGGTCTGGGGCTACGACTTCGCCGGCGACACACGGGCCGTCGACAGCACGGTCAAGCGGCTGCGCGCCAAGCTGCGCGCCCATTCCTCCGCGGCCGATGCCGTCGAAGCGGTACGCGGCGTTGGGTATCGGCTCAAAGCGGACACTGAACAATAGGGGACATGACATACCATCATGAAGACAGACTGTTTTGCGGTTCTCGCTTGCGGCTTTCTTAGTCTGGTAGGTGTTGGGTGCCAACCCGCCGCTATCACCACACAGGAACCAATCGATGCCTCGAAGATGTACGCGCCAAACAGTGTGTACACACCGAACAGTGTGTCTGACAGGCCTGATGAGTTTGCCGGTCAAGTCACTAGAGGACAGACATTCGAGCACGAGATAAGCCCATCGCTTGTCTTTTACCTTTGCCCAATCCAACATGCCGAGTACGGTGACATAGGCTGGCAGATTACCATCAGCAACCAACCACAGAACGGCTGTGATCCTGACTCGCCGGATTATGCCGGGATTGTCACGCCTCCTTTTCGAGGCCTCAATTCAAGAGACATTGTGGGGTGGCACTTCAGGAATGAGGATAACACAGGGCCCAACCAGGGCAGTGTCAACGCCCCTCAAGAAAATCGACTGTTCAATTTTGTCCTTGACCATGACGGCTATCAGGCAGCCCTTACCGTTCATGACTGCCTTTGGCGGCAGATGTGTGCCGGTCTGGATCAAGGCGAAATGCCAGACATAATCGCGGAAATTCCTCAATCATCCGGCAGTATGCTTATCACCCACCTCGAATTAGGCCATCTGGTACCCGGTGAACAGGCATGGATTGAGCAAATGGAATTTGGTGTTAAGTTGTATCTGCCGGAAGATTAACAGTGCCCGGCTCGATGTACAGGCCATGGTTACATGATGCGTCTACCCATTCACCTTCATCTATCCCTGGGTTATCTCGCTGTGCTGCTAATCGGCATGAGCCTGGCGGCCACACTGTCCTGGCTGGCCGTCGAACAGCTTTACCTGGATACCCAGCGCGAGAACCTGCTTGCCCAGGCCAACCTGACCGCCGCCGCGCTGAGCGGCTCCCCTCTCCCTATCAACGAACCTGAGCCCTACTCCCAGACCCTCAACACCATGCCCGGCATCCATACCCACATCCTCGATGAGCAGGACGCGGTTATCGTCGATCTCCCCCTCCCATCGCTCGCTTCCCAGGTGCGGGTTCCCCGCGCCGAAATCACCAGCACGATCTCATCTGAAGAGCTGATGTATCGCTCTGAGATCCGGCAGGCTTTGCAAGGGCAGTCGGCCACGGCCATCCGGCATGTCCCCGCTGCCGGCAACAGCCGCGTCCTGTACGCAGCCGCGCCCATTTTCGGGGTTGACGGCAATCCGGCAGGCATTGTCTACCTGGCCATGCCCCTTCCATCTGCCGGTCTGCCGCCCGACACCATCCTTCAGTTTGCCGGCGCAGTGCTCATCGCGGCTCTGCTGGCCGGCGCTGCCGGGATGCTGCTGGCCCGCCGCATCTCGCGCCCTCTCGAAGAGCTGGCCCAGGCTGCCAGGTTGGTGGCAGCCGGCAATTTGGATCAACAGGTCTCCACTCAGAACAGCATCGCCGAACTGCACAGCCTGAGCCGGGACTTCAATACTATGACCGCCGGCCTGCGCCAATCTGACCAGGCCAAGAACGCTTTCATCGCCGATGTTACGCATGAGCTGCGGACGCCGCTCACCGTCATCAAAGGCACCATCGAAACCCTGGAGGATGGCGCGCTCGATGATCTGGCCGGGCGTGGCCCCTTACTGACATCGATGCACCAGGAGACCAATCGATTGATCCGGATGGTGAACGACCTGCTGGTGCTCACGCGCGCCGATGCCGGGGCGCTGCATCTGCGCGTCGAGCTGCTCGACGTGGGTGAGGTAGCTCGCTCTCGCTGCGAGCGCCTGGCGCCCCTGACCGCGCGTCGCCACATCGATCTCCGTGTGATTGTCGAAGATACTGCTGACCTGCGTGCGCCGGGTGACCCTGACCGCCTGGCTCAGGTGATTGACAATCTGGTCGATAACGCCATCCGCCACGCGCCTGATGGCTCAGAAGTCACAGTCAGCGTTGCCAGGGAGCATAGCGATGTTCGATGCGCCGTCAGCGATCACGGTCCCGGTATTCCTGCCCAACACCTGCCGTTGATCTTCGAACGCTTCTACCGGGTCGATGCCTCTCGCGGTCGCCACACCGGAGGCGCCGGTTTGGGGCTCGCCATCGTTCGGGCTCTGGTGCTGGCCCAGGGAGGCCAGGTCTCTGCCCACAGCATCGAAGGCGAGGGAACGACCATCACCTTCCGGCTGCCGTCCAACTGACCGGGAATTGACACCATCTTGACCCGGCGTAGCGATAAGATAGCTGTGAACAGCTTTTGACTCGTCACTCTTCACTCAAACGGCTGCAAGTCGTCTATCACTCTTTTCAAAGGAAGGTTCTCATGAAGCAGTTCTCGATTTCTCGGGACACAGTGTTGATCGGATTTCTCATCGTCATCGTGCTTATCCTGGTTGTCCCTGCCGCCAGACCACAGACATCTCATCTCGCCCTGGCGGCCCAGGAGCCGCCGGCCGGCTGTGATCCGGGCCGCAGTGTGCAAGTCAGCGGCACAGCTGTCGTCAACGTCGTCCCGGACCGGGCGCTGATCCAGCTTGGCGTCCAATCTCTCGATTCGTCTCTAGACAAGGTGCGGGCAGCCAATGATACATCGATCAGAAAGGTCATCAATGCCCTCAAGGCACTCAATATTGAGGACAAGGATATCGCGACCGATCGTTATGTCATCATGCCGGTCAAGGACTACGACTCGGTGGTTATCAAGGGATATCGCATCAATAACATCGTCGCCGTCACCTTGCGCGATGTCAGCAAGACCAGCGATGTCATAGCCGCCGCTCTGAACGCCGGCGCCAACGAGGTGGTCAATGTCGAGCTTTACACGAGCGAGTTGCGGAAATATCGCGACCAGGCCCGCGATCTGGCAGTGAAAGCCGCCACCGAAAAGGCCCAGGCACTGGCAGGCGCGGCAGGAGCCAAAACCGGTTGTGTCCTGAGCATCAATGAGAATACCTGGTCATACTATAACGGTTGGTGGTACGGGCGCGACAACAGCAATGTGTGGACACAAAATGTGGTGCAAAACGCCGCTCCATCAGGGGGGGAAGGAATTCCAACAAGCGAGGATGGGCCGGTGAACTTGGGCCAGATATCGATACGGGCTGAGGTGAGTGCCTCGTTTAGCCTGAAGTAATCGCGTATGTCCCCGGCGAATACCGGGGACACCGCTATAGGTTCCGGATGCCATGCCAGGTGGCGAATATATCGCCCGACGGGGGTGCTTTTCACGCCTGAGCCCATCGTCCGATCGGGTAGGATGTGTGATGTGACGTCTTACACCCACAGGCAGCCCTGAAGTGCTGCTGGTGGAGGAATGGTACCAGGGGCCGGACGCCGGGACTTCCCCAAAGGCATGCAGAAGCCTGGAAGGATCTCAGGGCGAGACCACAGGAGGAGTATGGCAGGAGTATCGTAGGAGTATGGCAGCAGTATAGCAGCAGTATAGCAGCAGTATGGTAGCAGGTTCGTAGCAGATTGGGAGCGATAGAAGCAGCACATGCCCTGCTCACACCCTCCTTGAGGGTGGCTGACGCTGAGCTTCCGGGAAGGGTCTACATCGTCCACCCATGAAGATAAAAGAACACCAGCACCGGTTGCCCGGCTCATGACCTCGCGTTGAACGCCAGTTTTCAAATGGCTGTAGACTAGGGGGAGGCGCAGGTAGCTGGTGGGGTGGCGTGTGCCGCGTCTCTGGGTTCCCACTTTCGCGGGAATGACAGCAACCGATTGGGTGGAGGTGATATTCGTGGCTAACATGACGACGCAATCGGCGGGAGGGGTGGTGTGCCGGCTGGTGCCCGGCGGCAGGTTCGAGGTGCTGCTGGTGGGGGGATCGCGGCGTGAGCCGGACTACTGGGGGTTTCCAAAGGGCACACAAGAAGCTGGGGAAGCCATCGAGGCGACGGCTATCCGCGAGGTGCGGGAGGAGACGGGTGTGTGCATCGAGCTGCTGGCGCTGGCCGGGATCACCGAGTACACGTTCACTCATTCCAACGGGACAACCGTCGATAAAACGGTCCGGTTGTACGTGGCGTACCCCATTGGCCGGAGTTCGGATGCCGAAGGTGTTGAGTATCGAGAGGTTGCATGGCTGCCATCCGACCAGGCGCACCAGCGGCTGACCTACGACTCCGACCGCGAAGTGCTGTCGAGCGCGCTGCGGCTCGTCGAGCAGAATCCATTGTACCAGAAGCTGATTGCCGGATAGTGTGTCGGCTGGATTCATTTACTTCTCATCTGCGAGTAGGCTGTGGTCTATTGGGCAGGCAGGCTCCCAACCTCTACTGGAAATTGTCACAGGTTTTGAATGCCGTGCCAGGTGTGCAGGATGGTAAACACCATCGAGATGAGCCCATAGGGCCAGGCATGACCGATCAGGGCGATGCCCAGGAACGGCAGGAATGGCATCAGCCGCGGCGCTAACAGGCCGGTGGCGCTGTTACTCCAGGCCGAGCCGGGGGCCAGCATCAGCGGGAGCCAGGAAGTGAAATAGACCAGTGTTCCGACAATGTAGATAGCCAATCCGGCCTTGCTCCACGTGTCACTCAGTTGAAGTGGCAACAGCAGCGGCAGGGCAAAAACGAAAATCCGCAGGACATTTTCGCCGATGAGCAGCCATTGAGGTGAATGGGCATCGGAGGCAATGCGCGGATCGGTCAGCCTGGGGCCCAGAACGATGTTCCAGGCCAGGAGTGGGACAATCAACAAGAGGCAGTTCAGCAAGCGTAACTCGATTTTCAAGGTTGGTTCTCCAGGATAGCGAGTGTCTCTGCTGTGACTTTCTCCGGCTCATCGAAGAGCAGGTCATGCGCAGAGCCTTCAAACCGGACCAGGTGCTTTCCGGCCGGAGCATCCAAATGCTCGAAATAGGCTTCGGTCCTGCGCGGGGCCGGACCAGAGGACCAATGGAACCAGCAAAACGACGATTGCCAGAATGACCCACAACATCTTTTTCTCCCGCGTCTTTACCATTTGCCGTCCGCCTATACGCTCACACTTGCTCTTCGAACGGCCGGGCGAATCGCTGCCGGTAGACGCCATTCTGTTTGAGCATGCCATCGAAGTAGGAATGGCCAACCGGCAGGCGAAAGAAGACCTGGAGGACCGGCCCCAGGATGGTAGGAAATCGCTCGGTATCGGCAATCCGGCGCAGGATTTCGGCATCCAATCTCCCGTTCTCGGCAAAGAACCGTCCGAGAGCCTGCAAATTCTCGAACCATTGTCGGGTGGATTCGGGTGGCATGACGCGCACGACCTCGCTGTTGCCCTTAACGATAGTTCCCAGGTACGGCGAGCCCAGCCGGGCGGCCAACCGTTCCAGGTAACGCTCGACATAGCGCGAGTGCAGTGATTCAGGGAACCCGGACTGCACCAGGAAGCCGATCGGCGGGTTGCCCTTGCGGCCGGCCAACGGCTGGAGGGCTTCGATGAAGTGCTTGACGATCCCCGGCATGGCATCGATGTAGAGCGGGAAGCCGAGCCAGGCGCATTCGGCCTCGGCGAAGGCATCGACGAACTGCCCGGTGTCTTTCACGCGGTTGATGTGATAGACGGTGTGCTCGCCGCCAAAGCCCTTCATGAACTCGCCGAGCAGGATGGGCGTGTTGCCCCGTCGACCACGCGGCGAGCCGTTGAAGACTGTCAGGTGGGCGGGTGGCTCGATGGCAATGCCCGTGGTGGGAGAAAGGCGCCCAGGCAGGGGAAGCGGGCGTGCAGCCTTATCAACAATACGCTGGGCGATTTCGGCGGGCGAGTTATCGGTGGTCAGGCTGAAGGCCAGCCGTGTCTTGAAGTTGAGCGCCGACCGGCACATGATATCGGTGACGATTTGCAGATCGCGATCATCAGTGCCGGGCTCTTTCTCAACCAACAGACCGACGCGCGGGGATCGGGGATAGCGTCGAAGGTGATGGGTCTCACCCTGATCCACCACCATGTAAGGGTGGATGAGCGGCAGATGCTTGTCCACCGCCATCTTCAGGAGCGCCGATGGGAACCCCATCTTCATCGGCGCAGCCCACAGGACGAAATCGGCGTTGATGACTGCCCGGTCGATATCAAGCGAGGCATCGCGCGCGACGCATTGGCCGGGTGTCTTGACCCAACAGCCGAAGCAGCCCACGCAGTAGCGCAGGGGAATTTCTCTCAGGTCGATTTGTGTGACCATGTGCCTGTCTGCCTCCAGCGCGGATTTCAACTGCGCCAGATAGGCATCGAAGGGAGATGAAGCAGGATTGCCGTTCAGAATGGTGATTTTCATGTTGTTCTACTTTCCTGAGCTAAAAGAATAACGGATGGCATTCTGTGCGCAGTTATCTACACAAGTGCCACACAGAATGCATTCCGAGTTTTCCATCTTCCCCATCTGCACCATGGCGTTGACATCCAGGCTCATCGGGCAGTTGTCGGTGCACCTCTTGCAGTCCGCGCACAGTGACGCATCGGCCACCAGCCGCAAGGATGGCCAGCCGGCGCGGTTGCGCAGCCGGCGGCCGATCATCATGAAAGGCGCCATCCAACAGATGGTATGGCACCCGGCCCGGCGCCCAACGAAGATCGCCAGTCCGACGAACAGGCCGATGACGGCATAGTAAATGATGTAGGCGATGAAAATGGGGCGTTCGGGCGATCCGGCTACCGAGATGCCGTTCTGAGTGTGCAGCAGAAGGTCGATGCGTTGGTAGCCGCCGGCACGCACTACCAACCAGACAATGAGCGTCACCCAGGGGATCCAGATCAGCCATTTGATCCAGTCGAGCTTGCGACCATCGACCGGCCTGTTGGTGACCGGCTCGATGATCTCCTGCATCCCCCCGCCGGGACAGACCCAGCCACACCAGGCCCGGCCAAGGAAGAGAGAGGAAACGAACATCAGCCCAAACATGACCAGGCTCCCGTTGACGATCCCGTTCATGGCCCCATCGATGATGACATAGGGCGAGAGGTAATTCATCGTCAGCGGAAACGAGAGAAAAGCCAGAATAACGAGGGCTTTGCGAATGCGTTGGCGTAAGGGAAGCTGTTTCATCGATATCTCCAGTCAAGTGATGGGTAATGAGTGACGGGTGACGAGTCAAAAAGCTGTTTTTACAATAGCGCATAACACGCTATGAGGACACAGGCTTTGTCATTCCCGCTCTCGCGGGAATAACAATAGGGATGAGGCGCCATTCACACAAGACGCCGGCAAGCACATAGCAAGTTTCGCGATGCTGCCTGTTTTCATCGCGCATTTTGCTCACGAGCTACTCCCTTTACGCTTTAGGAACCTGCCCGTTCTTGATCTGCTCGATGACGCTCTCGGCCCATTCCAGGTTGGCCCGCATGGTGCGGATGCCGAGATCGAGTGTCAGCAGCCAGAAGTAACGCTCACGCGGGGAGGCAATCTCCGGCGCATGAATATCGATTTGACCGGGGATCTGGTCATAACGCTTCAGGATCTCGCGCATCAAATCGGCGACATACTCGAACTTGGCCAACACATCATCGTCCGGCAGTTGACCGCAAAAGAAGACCTGGATCAACGGGGCGCTGCGATTTGCCTGCATTGGTGGTGGCTCAGACAGCCAGTCGAGCAACGCGGCGCGGCCTGCCTCGGTGACATGGTAAACCTTCCGATCAGGACGGTCATCTTGAGCGATCTTCTCTACGTCGACCAGCCCTTGCTCCGTCATCCGGGCCAGGGTGCGATAGATCTGGCTCTGGTCGGCTGACCAGAAGTGCTGGACAGTGGTATCAAAGATTTTCTTCAGGTCGTAACCGGAGTAAGGATGATAGTTGAGAAAACCAAGAATGGCATAATCAAGAGACATATTGGATATCGCCTATATATGCATCGTCCTATATGATATACGTCGTATACTAACAGGAAGTTTCACATCGATCAACAATTCGAGATGCAGTCGGGAATGCTCGATGCCCGGTAGTTCGAATCAGTCACACAGGTTTTCTCTGACATCGATCTCTAAGCCGGGCCTTTGGCACAACTCCGGTGAAAGCGATGTCAGCCGGTTGCCGTCCAGATATAGAAACCGGAGATGGGTCATCTGGTTTATTCCTGGGGGCAATGTTGTGAGCTGGTTGCTGGACACATATAGCGTTTCCAGATTGGTCAGCCGGTCAATTTCCGGCGGCAGCCCGGTCAACCGGTTGTCGGATAGAGATAGCCTTACGAGGCTGCTCAATTCGCAGATTGAGGGAGGCCAATGATCAAACTGATTGTTGTTTAGGATCAGGTCCTGGAGACCGGTCAACCGGCCAAACTCCGGCGGCAGCTCAGTGAGCTGATTGCCGGGCATATACAACGCCTTCAGGGAAGTAAGTTGGACGAGCACGGGCGGCAATAACGTGAAATCGTTGTAGCCCATGTCCAGCCACGAGAGATTGGCCAGCCGGCTGATCTCCGGCGGCAGCTCGGAGAGTTGATTACCAAACAAAGACAACTCTTTGAGATTGGCCAGTTGACCGATCTCCGGTGGCAGTTCGGTCAGCCGGTTGTTGGAGAGATACAACCTCTGGAGGCTGCTCAATTCGAGGATGGGAGGAGGCAAACGAGTGAATTGGTTGTCGCTCAGTTTTAGCTCCTGGAGGCCGGCCAACCGGCCAATCTCTGGTGGCAGCTCGGCGAGCTGGTTGCAGGACAGGTATAGTTCCTCCAGGTTGGTCAGCAAGCCAATCTCCGGTGGCAGCTCGGTGAGCCGGTTGTGGCTCAACTCTAGCCATTGGAGGTTTCCCAGCCGGCCGATCTCCGGCGGCAGCGTCGAAAGCCGGTTGCCATATAGGCCTAAAGCCTGGAGATCTGTCAGGCGTCCGATCTCCGGGGGCAGCTCGGTGATTTCATTGGTATGCAGGTTGAGCCGCTGAAGGCCGGTCAACTGCCAGATCTGTGGCGGAAATTCGGCGATCGGGTTGTTGCCCATCTGTAAATCCCGGAGATTGACCAACTTTCCAAAATTCGGTGGCAGCTTGGAAAGTTGATTATCAGACAGAGACAGATCTTCAAGGTTGGTGAGCTGCCCGAACGACGGCGGCAGCTCCTCGATCAGATTACCGCCTAGATACAACTCCTGGAGATCTGCCATCTGCCCAATCTCCGGGGGCAATTGTGAAAGCCGGTTATCGAATAGATTGAGTGTCTGGAGGCTGTTCAGGTAAACGATCTCCGGTGGTAGTTCTGAAATCTGATTTCCCCTCATCTGCAAATAACGGAGGTGGGTTAACAGGCCGATCTCCGGCGGCAGTTTACCCTGTAGGTTGTTGCTCTCAAGCTTAAGCTCGATGACCCGATCACAGTAACAGCGGACGCCATACCACGAGCACACCGGTTGATCGCTCAGCCAGTGATCGCTCTGCGTCCAATGCTCACCATCTGTCGATTGGTACACTGCCGTCAATGCCTGACGCTCCCTGGCGCCGATCCGGCCGGCGTCGCTCAGCCATATCCCCAGCGCCAGTCCAACAACCACCACACTGCCAAGCGCCTCCAGCCAGGGGTGTCCATGATCCTCGCCTCTTCGCCAGGGGATCAAACTCGCGGCACAGCCGGCCAGGATTGGCAGGACGGCTGAAACGATGATCGACAGCGGGCCATGCCATCCCCACCGAAGCAGTAAGATGCCCAGGCGGAGCTGAGCCGGTGTCAGTCGAGCCACTGGACAGCCCGTGATGAGCGGCAAGATGAGTATGTTCAGCGTCGGCAGCAGCGCCAGCACCAGCGCGCACACCAGGACGATCAACAAGACACCCAACCTCTGTTGTCCCCATCGAAGCATCAGCACCGTGCCGAGAATCGACGCGGCCAGGTGCAGCCCGGCCAGGCACAGTGCCGTCGACGCGCTGCCCAGGGGGGTATCATCGATCAGAATGGGCAGCAGACCAAAGGACAACACCAACATGACGCGCAACAGATAAAGTGTGCTGAGCCCCAATCCCCAGGTTATTTGAGCATCAAGCAGCGGCGATTGCTTGATGAGTTGAAACCTCTCGGAGCGAAGCCGGCGGGCGGTTGACGCAGCAGCAACAGCCATCGTGACGAGCGGCAGCAGCCACAGCAAGAGCAGCAGCACAGCGCGGACTTCGGCGGGCGCGCGCCCAATCAGCCAGCCTCGGCTCGCCATCGAGCCGGTAAGCAGCGCGATCAGCAGAACAGTCGTCACCCGTAACGGGGGCCATCGTCCGGCTCGCAGAGTCTGATCGAGCAGGGGGTTGGAGTAGATTGATTTGGTCATCGGTGACGTATTTGGTCAATTGTACAGGTTGATATAGCTATGAATGGAAGCCCGGCTCAAACATGTCATAACCGCTAATCACAAGGTTAGCAGTATATTCAGACATAAACAAGGCTGTCGGAGCTGTCGGGGGGGTGATGGTCAATCCTTGCCCAATACGCTACAATAAGAAGCGTGAGACCATATTGGACCACACTGGTGAGGAAGATTGCCTGCGAATGAATCGAAAACCCAATATCATCTTGCTGGTTCTGGACACACATCGCGCTGAGCGTATGTCGCTCTATGGGTACCATAAAAATACGACACCGGTACTGGACTCACTGGCACAAACTGCGACTGTCTTCGATTGGGCTATTGCGCCCGGTCAATGGACGATACCTTCCCATGCCTCCATGTTCACCGGGCTGTATCCCACTGTTCACCAGACCAACCAATCGTATGCCAGCCTGCCTGAAAGCACGCCTACCCTGGCGGAGATACTTCGGAAGGGTGGTTACAAGACAGTGGGGTTCTGTAACAACCCATTGGTGGGTGTACTCGAAAATGGTCTCAGGCGTGGCTTTGATCAGTTTTATAACTATGGGACAACCTTCCCTGATGTTCCAAAGATAGGCAAAGATAGAGGACTGCGTAAGTTGCAGCGCATCCTGACTGATGGGTTGCTTAAAAAGATATCGACGCCGATTGAGCGCCAGTTTGGCCGGTCGCCGCTGTTGCTTAAATTGGCAACCCTGCCGGTTTTCGTTCCTCTGTGGGCGCGAGTGATCAGTTTTAAGGGCAATACAACTCAGTCTCTGCAAGATATCACAGATTATCTACGTTATCACCATAACTCATCTTCTGACCAGCCCCTCTTTGTCTTTGTCAACATGATGGAGACTCATCTGCCTTATCACCCACCCCCGAAAGTTATGGATCACTGGGTCCCGTACTTTAAGCGGGACCGTGAGGCACGCGAGTTCTTGAGGACATTCAACACACAGAGCTATCGATGGATGGCCCCGGTCACCGAGCCTCTCACCGACTGGCAGCATCAGGTGCTGGTTGATACATACGATGCTGAAGTGGCTTACCAGGACCGGTTGCTGCGTAAAACTTTCCGCTATCTCAAACGTTCCGGCCAGCTTGAAAATACGATGCTCATTGTCGTCTCCGATCATGGTGAGAGCCATGGCGATCACAATTTCATGGGCCACGCTTTTTCGATCTACAATGAGTTGGTTCGTGTCCCGCTGATCATCCATTACCCAGAGATGTATCCCAAGGACAGGCGTGTAACTCACCCGGTCTCAACCCGACGTGTCTTTCACGCTATTTTGGAGGCGGCCGGAATCGAGCACGACGCCTATGGCAATACGGTGGAAGAACTGAGCCTGGCTCGTTCGGCAGCAGGCTCCGATCAAGAGCCGGATGGTGAATACGTTGTTTCAGAAGCCTATCCACCGCTTAACTTCATCAATGTGATGGAAATGAGCACCCCAGAGGCCATCGATAAGTTCCGGGTTCGAATGATGCGCCGGGCGATCTACGAAGACAGCAGCAAGCTTATGATGGTCGATGAGCGCACTGATGAGTTTTTTGATGTGAACAGCGATCCATTGGAGTTGGACAACTTATTGGACAGCCCACAAGGTTACGAAAACAAGATCCTTCAACTCGAACATAAGATTGAGGACTTTGTTACCCTCATGGAGGCGCATCGCAGCGGAACAGTCAGTGGTGAGCGGCTCGATTACAGCGATAACCCCGAAATTCTGGAACGTCTTCGCGGATTGGGGTATATTGAATAGTCGATGACACTTGGTTGTCATTTGCCTATTGCCGGGATCTTGTCGGCGAATCATCAAAACACCTCATAGCAGCGGGTATCAAAGCTGCTCAACTGGTGGAACCGAGTCTATTCGCCGACGGCATCCTGCCGTGGAGCGAGAACAAGGGCTTGTCAGTATTCCATCTGAGCCGGTTTGCTGTTCAAGGCCAGGGAAAGTTATGTCATTCTCGTTTCTAAGCTGTTGCCCAGCACGCTGGGCCCCCGTGTCACACTCTTCTTCTTGGGTGAAGAAGATATTCCTATCTTTTAGCCGGAGGCTGGAGATATAATCTCTTAACCTTCCGGCCTGCATTTGTGTTGTGGAGAGAATAGAATCTATGTGGGAGCAACTCCTTCAATGTTCAGCGTCCGGTCATGTTGCTTTTTGCATCCCATGGCCTATTTTTTTAGGTGGGCCGACGCTGGCGATCTATTGGTATGGTATCCTGGCCGCCACAGGCATTTTCCTGGGCGCTCTTTATGCTGCTAAACATGTTGATTGGGAGGGGGAAAACCCGGATATTATCTGGGATGCCTTCTTCTGGGTACTGCTTGCTGCCCTCGTTGGGGCCCGTCTGTGGTATGTCCTCCAGGCTGTGATTGGCGGAACCGGCGAATACTCGTTTGCGCGTCCTCTCGATATTATTAACACACGCCAGGGGGGGATGAATATCTTTGGCGGCGCGTTCTTTGGCGCCATTGCCATCATCATTTACGCGCGGGCCAAGAGATTAGACGGTTGGTTGCTGACCGATGCCGGGCTGATGGGATTGCTCATTGGGCAGGGGATTGGGCGAATCGGTAACTTCATCAATGCCGAGCTGTACGGACCGCCAACCGGATCATCCTGGTTTGGCATGTTTGTTCCCGAAGGACAGCGTATCGGCCTCTACAGAGATCTGGCAATGTATCCCCTGGATACACGTTTCCACCCTACCATGTTTTATGAAGCAGCCTGGTTATTCTTGACCTTTGGCGTCCTATTTTTCATCTTCCGTCGCAACCAGGAGCAGATCGTACACGGGCGTCTGACCGGCGCTTATCTGATAGCAGCAGGGGTAGGTCGCTTCGTCATCGAATTCTTCCGGCTTGACCAGCCCAAGATGCCCGGATCGATATTCAGCTATTCCCAGCTTGCCTCGGTTTTATATCTTGTTGTTGGCGTAATCGTCTTGCTGGACAGGATGGGGCACTTCAGAATCCCCTGGATTGCCCGGCCACAAAATGCGCGTCAGCGCCAGCAAGCCTACCAGTCAATTCTTGAGAATCGACGCAAGCGTGAGCTTTCCTTACTGCGCAGCAAAGAGCGTGAAAGGCGCCGTAAACAGCGCGAACTGATCGCTAAGGAGAAAGCTGCGGCGAAGGCCCAAGGCACTCCCTTAGAAGAAGCAGAGAATGCTGACCGGCCGGTGGCTGAGAAGTCATGACTGTCAGGCATTTACAAAGGCGCGGGAAACCGTGCCTTTGTTTTTGAAATCAGGTGCCGCATCATCACAGCCATGCCAGAGCCGTTCATTCCATTGAAAACAAAGTCATGGGCTAAGGGCTGTAGGTGTGTTCCCCACATAGATGTCAAACCAGATCAGCGGTGAGAGCCGCTCCCACCTTCCACTCGACGTATTACAGACTTGCAGTTTGTCGTAACAGATGATCAATTTCGCCCCGTAGGACCCTGGTGAGCTGATCGAAAAGCTGTCGGTGTAAGTCAGCACCTGCCCTGGAGACAAAGCCCCGTCTTCAAAACTTGTGTGAATGAAGAATAGTGCTGCGTCTGCGTAATAGACCTCAACTCCCAACAGCCCATATTCCACAGCGTAGGAATTGCTGTTGGTCAGCGAAAAATCGAATTTGATTGCCTCGTTGGTGGCAATGTATGTCTTGTGCAGCACAAACTGAATATCGATCAGACCATGATCCAGGCCAGGCGGCGTGAGAGGGGTGTAAGTCGGTGCTGGCGTGAAGGTAGTGGTGAGGGTGGCTGTGGCTGTCATTGTTGCCGTATCAGTCGGCGACGGCCGGACAATCGGAAGGCTGGTGGCAGTCAATGTGTTGGTAGGAGAAGGGGACTGGGTAGGAGTCAGGGTTGGCGTGTCTGTCGGCAAGGGTAGTCTGGTTGCTACTTTAGTATGTCCTCCCAAAACCGGGAAATCCGGCGTTTGGGAAGCTCTACCCAGGGCAGCCGGAAGGCCATCGAGGACGCCCAACGATGCCAGAATGAGGCAGGCAAGTATCGTTGCCGCGGCCGATCCACCCAGCCAGGCTCCTATCACTTTCCATTGATGTTTGCTGCGAGGAATCTTTCCGGGCCGGGAGAGCACAGGAGGGCGAATCTGCTCGACGGAAGGAACCGGCAGTGGTGTTCGTCTGGTTGCTCCTCTAGACACCGTTGCCATAGTGTCGTTATACAGGGATGCCTTGAGAGTCTCCGCAATGCTGCTGCTCTGGGTTGCTTCGTGAAGATCGCTAGCCAGCTCATCGGCTCTCTGGTAGCGATCGGCTGGATCCTTGGCCATCACCCGCTCGATGATTGGCCGGCAGCTCGGTGACAGATTGGGATTGGCTTCCAGAATATTGGGAACAGGATCAGTGACATGAGCGGTGAGATACCCAATTGATGAATTGGCTTCGTAGGGCAGCCTGGCCGTGAGCATCTGAAAAACAATCACGCCCAGTGAATAGATATCTGCCCGTCCATCGATTTCACTGCTGTCCCGTGCCTGCTCCGGACTCATATAGGCAGGCGTGCCGACGACGACGTTGCTGGCGGTCAGATCGACGGTTGTTTCTACCAATCTGGCAATGCCAAAGTCGGTGATGTAGGCCTCTCCCTCTCCATCGAACAGGATGTTGGCGGGTTTCAGGTCGCGGTGAATGACACCTAAGCTATGTGCCCTGTCGAGACCTGGGGCCAATCGATGGATGATATGCGCGACATCGGCCAGCGACATTGGCCCATGCTGGAGCCGGGCGGCCAGTGAGCCGCCGGTCATATAGCGCATTACCAGGTACATTTGCCCCTGTTCTTCGCCAAAGTCATAGACCGGCACAATAGCCGGGTGTTCCAGCATAGCCACCGCTTGAGCTTCGCGCTGGAAACGGGCACGGAAGGTTCGATCGTGGAGAAACTGGTGTGGCAAAACCTTGATGGCTACATCACGATCAAAGTTGGGGTCATGGGCGTGGTAGACAATAGCCATGCCACCACGATCAAGCTCAGAGTAGATGAGATAGCGGCTGATAGTTTGCTGACTCACAATATGTTGCTCCAGCCTGATGGGCGAAAAAGCTTATTCTTTGTGTGGATCATTCTGCCAAAGGATGATTGCCATACTGAGTGGTAGAATAATCGTTAGATTGAAAACTGTCAACGGTTAATTGGAGAACCCCCTGGTTTCCCGACTGTTTTTCGATGTACGAAGGCCGGGGAAGCGAATGGCGCTCAGTTTAGCGATCTGCGCCACAAATTGTTACACTTTGCTTGCTGTAGATAGTCCATCCATATCACCATTTTCCATCACTTAGAGGAGTAGATACACGATGTCGAAATCAGCCAGAAAAAAGAGGGCAGAGGTACGCGCCCACCGCAAGGCATCGCAAACCAAAACAGGAATCGTAATAGGTTCGATTGTGATTGTGTTGGTGATAGCAGCTGTTGTGGCTCTGGTTACTGGTGGCGCAGGGCAAATCTCAGTTGCTGAGGCATCAGAAAAACAAGACCAGGGCGCGTTTATCCTGGATGTACGGGAGCCGGATGAATGGGAGGAATATCATATCCCAGGCTCGACGCTGATTCCGCTGGAAGAGCTGGCAGCAAGAATCGGCGAGGTCCCAAGCGATCAGGAGGTCGTTGTTGTTTGTCGAACAGGAAACCGCAGCCGGCAGGGACGCGAGATCTTGAATCGCGCCGGGTTCACAAATGTGTCAAGTATGAGAGGTGGGCTACAAGTATGGGCAGCCCAGGGTTACCCAACAGTCAGTGGGCCCTGAAACACAGTGACGGGTGATGGGTGATGAGTTAAAAAGCATTTTCGTCTTGTTGTGGTGGGGATGATCTCCAGACCTATCTCTGTCCAATAGCCGGATGACCACCCATCGCCAATTCTGTTCTCAACCCCCATGTTTAGCTCGACTTTGCGAATCGACGGCTCTATGTGTGGCAAGTAGATTCCTGCCCCACGCTTTCGCGGGAATGACAGCGTTGAGATGAGCGAGATTTTTTGAATGTCGCTGCTTGACCATTCTGTCAGGAAAATACTGTCTCCTCTGCGTCATCCTTCGTAAACATTCAGCTGTGTATGTGTAAAGTCGAGCTAAGGAAACAAGCCACGTGTCTGAATGGCGCTTGCCACGCGATCGACAGCGACCATGAAGGCTGCCTCACGCATCCCGATCTGATGACTTTGACTGATTGCCCACACGGTATCGAACGATTCTTGCATCACTTCGAGCAGACGCTCACGAACATCCGCCAGCCGCCACTTTTGGAATTGCAGGCCCTGCACCCATTCAAAATAAGAGACGGTGACGCCGCCGGCGTTGGCCAGGATATCGGGAATCGTCATGATGCCGCGTTGGTTGAGAATTTCATCTCCCTCGGCCGTGGTAGGCCCATTGGCCCCTTCGACAATCAGTCTGGCCTTGATATCCCCGGCATTGCGTGCGGTAATCTGGCCTTCAAGCGCGCAGGGTGCCAGGATGTCGACATCAAGCGTCAGAAGCTGCTCATTTGTGATAAGTCTGGCCTGTGGGTTGTGAGTCTCGTAGCCTTGCAACAACCCGCCATGAGACCGGGCCCATTCGCCGAGATCTTGAGTGTCAAATCCGTCGGGGCAATACCAGGCTCCTGTCACATCACCAACTGCCACGATCTGACAGCCGTACTCATTTTGCAGAATCTCAGCGCCAGATCGACCAACTTTACCGTAACCCTGCACAGCTACCGTGACCCTGGCCGGATCAATAGCCAGCTTTTCGAGAGCAAATCCAGCGCATTGTGCCAGCCCGCGACCGGTAGCCTCTTCCCTCCCCAACGATCCACCCAGGCCAAGTGGCTTGCCGGTGACGACGGCCGGATCGGCGTAACCGTGAAACATCGCCAGCGTGTCATCGAACCAGGCCATAATTTGGGCATCGGTGTCGACATCCGGAGCGGGGATGTCACGCCGCGAGCCGATGATCGACATAATACTGGCGGCATAACGACGGGTGAGGCGTTCCAGCTCGCCCCGGGAGAGAGACTTCACGCTGACGGCAACACCCCCTTTTCCGCCACCGAAGGGAATACCCACAACACTGCATTTCCAGGTCATCAACGTTGCCAGAGCCTGGACTTCTTCGAATGTTACGCTGGAGTGATACCGGATGCCGCCCTTGGAGGGCCCACGTGCCGTCGAGTGTTGGACACGGTAGCCCGAGAAAACCTGGAGTGAGCCGTCATCCATCTTGATCGGTAGCGACACTTCGAGCTTGCGCTCCGGAGTACGCAGCAAAGCTTGCATCCCAGCATCCAGACCAAGCCGCACAGCGGCTTTCTCGAGTTGTGTATTGGCCATGGCCAACATCGGATCCTGGTAGGCTTGTGCATTCATGGGGTAACTCCTGTTAAGATAGTAGACATTATCACAGTATAGACAGCGTCTCGCAATTTTAGATTATGCGGGCTTAATCCTTTGTCTTTAGTTCGGCAGTGGCGCGTTCTTTGAGATATTGGACGGCCGTTTCCTGAGATTCTTCGAAGCGCATCCAGTCACGATCACCAACCGCAACCGCGCCTAACTTCCCCATGGCCGCGGCGACCGTGCTCTGAGTCACCATAACAATCACGACAATCTGGTTTCGATAGCCGCCCATTTTCATGAACTGAGGGGTGCCCAGAATGGCTGCTCCGCTCTGGCTCCACCGGCTGATATCGAACAAGCCGTAGAGTTGGGAGGGGGCGGCATCCATAAACTGGAAGAAGGTTTCGAAGAAAAGTCCTTGATCGGCTTGATCGAATGGATCGGAGAGGACGATATTGTAGATGTGCAGTTTTTCGTCGAGCCAGCCTATTTGAAAAGGCATATCTGTAGCTCTGTGTATGGAAGGAATATTTCTCGCAGGAATTATCTCATTATATCATCATTGGTCGGATAATTTATCCGCATGCCGAATCTCACCCATCTGAAGCCCGGAAAGCATCGTCCGGTGGTGAAAAAGTCTACCTGACGTCTCTCGTCTCTCCTTTTGGTGGGGTATGTCCTGTTTGTCTAATGTCCAACGTACTGTCAATTGTACTGTTTTATTTGATACAATTGTCACAATATAGATATGACAGATTGCATTATGTTGTCGACAATGATTTCGGTATCATCATGATACAAAGTGGTAAATTCATGAAAAATCATTTTCGGGTGTTCTCAAAGGCAGAGCTTTCATGGGGAAAAGGTTGCTATACCAGGAAATAGTCGAATCGATCTGCCAGGAAATTCGGTACGGCATCCTCAAACCCAATGCCGAGCTGCCGACTGTGCGAGAGATGGCCGACAGGTGGTGCTGCGCGCCCGGTACCGTCTTGCATGCTTATCAGGACCTGGCGCAGCAGGGGCTGGTCATCAGTCGCCAGGGCGCGGGGACGCGGGTGGCGCCACAACCTCCATGCCGATCTCAAAGCCCGCTCCGAAAAGCCACCCTCATGAATCAGGCGGAGTTGTTTTTGTTGAGCGCGCTTACATCCGGACATACGGTGGAAGAGATCGATTGTGCTGTACGCGCCGCGCTGGATCGCTGGCGTACGCTTGTTCAGGAACCCGAAGCCCCTCCCTGCCGGGTACTTCGATTTGTTGGCAGTCACGATCTGGCCTTGTCTTTGCTGGCCGCCCGCTTGGCCGAGCGAATGCCGGGGCATACACTCCATCTCTCGTTTGTGGGCAGTTTGGGTGGGCTGATCGCGCTGGCGCGGCGTGAGGCTGATATCGCCGGCGTCCATCTGTGGGATGAAGAGACCAATAGCTACAATCGACCTTTTGTCCGCCGCCTGCTGCCGGGCCGACGGGTCGCGCTGGTCAACTTGGCTAACCGGCAGATTGGCTTGATCGTCGCGCCGGGGAACCCGCTCGATGTAGCTGCTCTGGCCGATCTGCCGCGTGGAAATGTTCGCTTTATCAACCGGCAGGCGGGCGCGGGAACGCGCGTCTGGCTCGATGCGCAGTTGTGCCGGATGAACATCGAGGCCGGTAAGATCGAGGGTTACGGTGACGAAGCCCTGACGCATTCAGAGGTCGCCGGAGCCATCACCGAGGGTCGCGCCAACGTCGGACTGGGGATCGAAGCCGCCGCTCTGGCTTATGGGCTTGACTTTGTCCCACTAACTTCCGAGTGCTACGACCTGGTTGTCCCAATCGAGCAGTGGGAGACAGAACCCATGCAGGCACTGGTGGCCGGCCTGTCTTCCGATGAAACCAAAACTGCCATCAGCCAATTAGGCGGTTACGATACCACCCGCACAGGTAGTGTGGAATGGGTGTCATGACGGATAAGATAACGACAAGCCACCTGTATGAGGAACGCGACTTAGTGACGTTTCAAGACGGCCGGAAAAGCAGCAACCGGCAGCCGATTGTCACAGAAATGCCGCTGACTATTATCCTGAATGGCGATGAACTGGCTACTTTGGTATGTTCCCCGCACTCGTTTGATTTGTTGGCGATTGGTTTTTTGGTGAGCGAGGGTATCCTGCAAAGGCATGACGACCTGAAAGCCGTATCGTGCCGGCAGGAACAGGGTGTTGTCTGGGTTGATACCATCGACGGGGTTGTGCCCACTGACGGCTTTTTGCAGAGGAACTTTACCAGTTGCTGTGGAAAGGGACGACCATCACTGCCTTTTTTGAATGATTATCGGCAAATACAACCCATCACTCATACATCGAGCTTTACGGCCACAGAACTGTTGGATTTCGTGTCACTGCTCGATAGGGAAGCACAAACCTACAGGCTCACGGGTGGCGTTCACGAAGCAGCTTTGGCGCGCAAAGGTGGTTTTGTCACCAGCTATGAGGATATCGGCCGCCATAACGCTCTTGACCGCATACTGGGTTACACGTTTTTGAATGACATCGACACGTCTGATAAAGCCGTTGTATTAAGCGGTCGTATCGCTTCGGAGATGTTGACCAAGGCCGCGCGTATCGGCGTGCCGGTTGTAGTTTCCAGAGCCGCGCCGACGTGTCTGTCGATCGACCTGGCCGAGCAGTTGGGGATAACCGTTGTTGGGTTTGCTCGTGGTAGCAGCCTGAATGTTTATACACATCCCGAAAGGGTGATGGAATGAGCTGCCTGTTTGTATCGAAAGCTGATCCTTACCAATCACACCAAACGAATCATCAGAAGTCATTCTTTGAGGAGGTAACCATTGTTTCACGCGCTTGTCAGCATTAAGCAGGTGCCGGATACAACCAACATTCGGATCGATCCTGAGACCGGCAATCTCATCCGGCAGGGCGTTCCTACTATTCTTAACCCCTATGATGCCCACGCAGTGGCTTCGGCGGTGGAGTGGAAACGTAAGCTAGGCGGTAAAGTCACCGTCATTTCGATGGGGCCACCTGCCGCGGTATCATCGATTCGTGAATGTATCGAGATGGGGGCTGACCGCGGTATCTTGCTCTCGGCTCGCCAGTTTTCGGGGGCCGATACGCTGGCTACGTCTTACGTGCTGGCTTCTACCATCGAAGCCGTCCATGCGGAAGACCCTATCGACCTGGTCTTTTTTGGCAAGCAGGCCATCGATGGCGATACCGCGCAGGTGGGTCCCGGTGTGGCATCGCGCCTGAATATGCCGATGGTCACATACGCGATCGCCATCCGCGAAGTAAACACCGATGAGCGTTACGCCGTCATCGAGCGCAAGACCGAGACCCGCAACGAGAGCATCAAGGCCAGCTTGCCCGCCGCGCTGACCTGTGAGAAGGATATCGCCGAGATCCCCTTTGCCTCTTTACCTGATCTGATCGCCTCTCTGCGCTACGAGCCGGAAGTCTGGACGGCGGAAAGTCCGATTGCCTTTGACCCGGCGCAGATCGGGCTGAAAGGCTCGCCGACAACAGTCTTCAAGACCGGTACGCCGGAGAAGCATGTTGCGGGTGAAGTCGTCAAGACGGTCGATGTTGGCGTCGAAACGGCTGTCAAGATGGTGCTCGACAGGCTGGCCATGATGGCCGATGGGAACACGATCCTGGGGATGGTGAGGCAATGATCAGACGATTCTGGGTATACATCGAACAAGAAGACGGCAAGATCCACCCGGTAGCGTGGGAATTGCTCGGAGTAGCGCGTCGTCTGGCAACAGAAATCCAGGATGAGCTTGAGCAGACGGGTGACCAGGCCTGCGTCGAGGGGGTTTTGATCGGCGAGAATGTCGAAGGGCTGGCAGCCGAAGTCTTCCAGTACGGCGCCGATCGGGTCTATGTGGCGGACGCGCCGGTTTTCAAACATTATCTCAACAACATCTACACGACCGCGCTGGTCTCGATGGCGCAGAAGCACCAGCCGGAAGTCCTTCTGATCGGCGCTACCACGCTGGGACGTGACCTGGCGGGATCGGTGGCGACCACTCTACGCACCGGCCTGACCGCCGACTGCACGCAGCTGCAAATGGGTGTGGGTCGGGATAGCACCCGCAAATTACTGCTCATGACGCGGCCTGCGTTTGGCGGCAACGTGATCGCTACCATCATCTGCAAGAACCACCTACCCCAGATGGCAACAGTACGTCCGCGGGTGTTTCCCGCTGCGTTGCCGGAGCCTGGGCGGAAGGGCGAGATCATCCGGGAGACGATTTCCATTGCCGAAGAAGCAATCAACGCTCAGATTCTGGCGTTCATCCCCAACGACTCGTCCGGGGTCAAGATCGAATATGCCGATGTCATCGTAGCCGGCGGGCGCGGCGTGGGAGGGTCGGCGGGGTTCGCCTTGCTCAAAGAGCTGGCCGATGAGCTGGGAGGGGTGGTCGGCGCCAGCCGCCCCTGTGTCGATGCCGGCTGGATATCATACGATCATCAGGTCGGCCAGACCGGCAAGACGGTACGTCCCAAGCTGTACATCGCTGCCGGCATTTCCGGCGCCATCCAGCACAAAGTTGGGATGCAGGACGCTGATTTCGTTCTGGCAATCAACCGGGATGCCCATGCCCCCATCTTCGAGACGGCTACTGCCGGGATCGTAGGCGATCTTTTCGAAGTCGTTCCCAACATGATTCAGCAAATCCGGGTGCTTAAAGAGGCCGACAATGACTAGCAAGCAAACACAAAACGGTAAAATCCAATTCGATGTGATTGTCGTCGGGGCCGGGCTGGCAGGCTCGGCGGCCGCCGCGGTGACCGCGCAAGGTGGCCTGAGTGTAGCTCTCATCGAGCGCGGCCAGGCCCCCGGTGCCAAGAACTCCTTTGGCGGCGCGCTCTACACCCACTCACTGGAAGAGATCTACCCCGATTTTTGGGATCGGAAACCACCGCTTGAGCGGCCGGTCACCGAGGCCGGCTTCTGGTTCCTTTCCAAAGACGGCCTGGTTAACATGACCGTCCGCGGTGGAGCGCTTGGCCGCCAACCTGCCGATGCCTATGTGGCGCTGCGTGCTAAGTTCGATCTGTGGTGGGCCGAGCAAGCCGCCCAGTCAGGCGCTTTCATCATCCCCAAGACGACGGTGACCGACTTCATCCGCGATTCGAGCGGCAAGATCGTAGGCGTCGACACTGACCGCGCTCAGGGCCGGATTTATGCCCCGGTGGTGATTGTGTGTGAAGGCGTCAACAATCTGCTTACCCTGAAGGCCGGTCTGAGTAAAAGCGATCTGAAACCCAAAGCTGTGGCGCTGGGAGTCAAACAGCTGATCGCGCTACCGGCAGACACCATCAACGCCCGCTTTGGACTGCCTGATAACTCACACGGGCTCGCCGTCACCGTGGCAGGCGATGTATCGATGGGGCTGACCGGCATGGGATTTGTCTACACAGGCAACGACTGTGTCTCGATCGGTCTGGGGGTCACCCTGGAAGAGTTGGCGAAGGCAAAGATACGACCGTATGCGCTCTTGCAGCGCTATCTCAACCACCCTGCGATTGCGCCGCTGGTTGCCGGCGGTCGGTTGATGGAGTATGGCGCTCACCTGATCCCCGAAGGCGGCTGGAATGACATGCCCAAGCTATATACTGATGGCGTGATGGTAGCCGGCGATGCTGCCACGATGGTTAATGCCCTGCACTGGGAAGGTACCAACATGGCCATCATCGCCGGTAAAGAGGCCGCCGAGACTGCCATCAAGGCCCACCGGCGCCAGGACTTCTCAGGTAAGTCTCTCTCGGAGTATCGAGAGCGGCTGAGCAAACGGTTTATCCTCAAGGACCTGCGCCAGTATCGCAATTTGTCCCGGTTCCTGGAAAACCACCCGACCTTTATGGATGTCTATCCCAACTTTCTAAACGATGCCCTGGGGATGTTCTTTACCGGGTACGGCAAAACTAAGAAAGACTTGTATGGGGATATTGTACGCTCGCTGACCCGTCGCAGGCCCTTGATCAAGGTGGTTGGTGATATGCTCGCCTTTGGTAAGGCGGTTATGGGTATTTAGGTTCGTGTGAAAGGTAAGAGGTAAATCCATGAGCACAAAAAGTGATGAAGTGGTTGGAACTCAGGGAAAAGAGGATCTGCCGGAAGTCTATGTTGACGATCTGTTGATGTCGATCAAGTATTTCACCGATGAGAACGAAGTCCATTTGCAACTCATCGATCCGGAGACTTGTGTTGCGTGTGACAAGCCCTGTGTATCCTTTTGTCCGGTAGGAGCCTATCAGGTGCAGGAGGATGGACATGTGACCATCGCCTTCCAAAGCTGTATCGAGTGCGGGAGCTGCCGTGTGATGTGCCCGCATAATAATATCGAGTGGAAGTATCCACGCGGCGGTTTTGGGGTGTCTTACAAATTCGGATAGATGGTTGGTGAATCTCGGCGGCAGGGGCAGTTGCCGGCCCCTGTCGGACTATTTTGTCATACTAACGATAGCAAGAAAGAAGCAATATGCTGAACCAGCCCAACATCCGGCAGATGGACACCATCTGCCGGTATACCGTCGATGAGTACATCGACATGCTCATCCAATTCCACGGCAACTTTGCCCCAGGCCTCCTGATCGGTGGTTTCATGGTCGATGCTGCCGTACAACAGATGACCCCCTATGAATTTTTCGATGCCATCTGCGAATCGACCTCATGCCTTCCCGATGCTATCCAGATGCTCACCCCGTGCACTGTCGGTAACGGCTGGCTCAAGATCGTCAATACGGGCCGATTTGCCATTGCTCTGTACGAGAAACGAAGCGGAGACGGCGTCCGCGTCAGTATGGATGTATCGAAGCTAGACCAGTGCCCGGAAATCAGAAACTGGTTTATGCGTCTCATATCCAAGCATGATCAAGATAAAAATGCGCTGCTGAGCGAGATCAAGACGGCGGGGCGGGATATCCTCTCGATCCGACCTGTTAAGATTTCATCGAAGCTACTCGGCAAGCGCCCCAGAGATCCGATTGCCTTGTGCGAGTCATGCGGCGAAGCATTTCCAACCAACGGCAGCGTGCTGTGCCCGGCCTGTAAGGGAGTGGATTTATTTGAGATTTGACATTTGGCTCGTGATGCGTGATCTGGGAGCGACATTGCCTATGGCCTTGTGACAACAGCTTCTAGCTCATCACCCATCACCCATCCATTACTATTCTTTACGGAGGTGTCATGAGAGAAGGAAACCAAGAGAACGTCGAGAGCATCATCGAGAAATACCCAAAAAAGGAATCGGCTGCCCTGCCTGTCATGCAGTTGATCCAGGAAGAAAATGGGAACCAATTGGATGCCGCCGGTGTGGAGGAAGCTGCCAGGGCGCTCGGTATGAGCAAGAGCCGCATCTACGGCATCGCCACCTACTACACAATGTTCAATACCCGGCCAGTGGGAAAATATCACCTCCAGGTAGATACCTGTGTCCCTGGTTTTCTTCATGGGGCGGATGAGATCGTCAAGCATCTCGAGCAGACACTCGGCATTTCCGTCGGTGAAACAACAGCAGATGATCTGTTTACCCTGTCTACCGTGCAAGATCTGGCCTCTTGCGCCACAGGCCCGGTCATCCAGGTCAACGACCGATATTTTGAGAACATGACCATCGAAAAGACCGACGAGCTTATCGAGGCGCTGAGGCAGGGGAAAGAGCCCGACAATGACACGTCGATGACCGTTGTGTCTGAGTGTGGGATACTGCTTAATGATCGAACTCAGGCTGACTGCCGCACACTCGATTTCTACAAACGGAACGGCGGCTACCAGGCGCTGGCAAAAGCCCTATCAATGCAGCCGGCGGATATCGTGAATGAAGTGAAAGACGCACAAATTCGAGGCCGCGGCGGTGCGGGATTCCCGGCTGGGGCAAAGTGGTCATTCCTTCCCAAAGACGATCCCCGGCCTGTCTACTTGATCTGTAATGCCGATGAAGGTGAGCCGGGCACTTTCAAAGACAGGCAGATCATGGAATTCAACCCGCATCTGGTCATCGAAGGCATTGCCATTAGTGCTTATGCCATTGGCGCGGCTCAGGCCTTCATCTACATCCGCGGTGAGTTCACCTGGATCGCCGACATCCTCGAAGCGGCCATCGAAGCGGCTAAGGCGGATGGTCAGCTCGACCACGTGGACATCATCGTCCACCGGGGGGCCGGATCTTATGTTTGCGGTGAAGAGACCGCCCTGATCGAATCAATCGAGGGCAAACGAGGCAATCCAAGATCGAAACCACCCTTTCCTGCTAACATCGGACTGTACGGATGCCCGACCGTCGTCAACAATGTCGAGACGCTGGCCAGTGTGCCCTACATCGTCCGGCACGGTGCCGAAACCTTCAAGCAGATCGGTATCCCCAACAATTACGGACCCAAGATATTTGGCGTGTCGGGTCATGTGAACACGCCCGGTGTCTTCGAGTATCCGCTCGGCACGCCGCTCAAGACCATCCTTGATGCCGCGGGGGGAGTCAAGGGAAAAATGAAGGGAGTGATCGTCGGCGGGTTGTCCGTGCCGATCCTTACGGCCGCGGAAGCCGAAGGTCTGTCCCTCGATTATGACTCATGCCAGAAAGCGGGGACGTCGCTGGGATCGGGAGGCATCATCGTGGTCAACGACAGCGTGTCGATCCCGGAGCTCGCGCTGAGAACGATCGAGTTCTACCATCATGAATCATGCGGCCAGTGTGTGCCATGCCGGGAAGGCTCTCTCGTCGTCGAGAGCAAGCTCCGCGCGCTGGTCGAAGGGAGAGGGACACGCGAGGATATCGACTTAGTCCTTCAGTTGTGCGGAACCATCCGAGGACTTACGCTATGCCCTACCGGCGAGGCATTTTCGATGCCGATACAAGCAATGGTCACCAAGTTCAGACCGGAATTCGAAGCACTCATCCAACAATAGGGGAAAAGCTATGAAAAAAACGATTTTTATTGATGGGATGGCGGTGGCCTTCGACGGGGAAAAGACCGTGCTCCAGATTGCCAGGGAAAACGGTATTTACATCCCCACTCTGTGCTATCACCCAAAGCTCGGACCGGCCGGCATGTGCCGCGTCTGCGTGGTGGAAGTTGATGGGATGCGCGCGCTTCAAACATCATGCTCTTTGATGGCAACAGATGGGATGCGCATCCAAACGGCTTCTCCGGGGGTAATCGAAGCCCGCAAGATGGTGGTCAACCTGCTGCTGGCCAACGGGAACCATGACTGCCTCTCCTGCGAGGTCAACGGTGACTGTGAGCTTCAGGATGCGGCCTACCACCTGGGTATTGAAAGGCCTGCTTTCCTGGTCGAAGAGCAGGCGGAAAGAGACACATCAGCTGCCTTTATCATGCGCGACCCCAACAAGTGTATCCTGTGCGGCCGGTGCATTGAGGGCTGCAACCGCATGGTCGTCAACGAGGTGCTCGATTTCGGTCTCAGGGGCGGGCACACGAAGGTGATCTGTGACGCGGATGTCCCGATGGGCCAATCGACCTGTGTCCAGTGCGGCGAGTGCGTCCAGCTCTGCCCGGTGGGCGCGCTGATCGACAAGAAGGGGATCGGCCAGGCCCGCGCCTGGGAAGTCGAGAAGGTCAGGACGACCTGCCCTTACTGCGGTGTCGGCTGCCAGCTTGAGCTGCACGTCAAGGGTGACCAGATTATCCGTGTCACGGGCATCGATGGGGCCCAGCCCAACCAGGGCCACCTGTGTGTCAAGGGGCGCTACGGCTACGACTTCATCTATTCGGATGACCGGCTCACCACGCCGCTGATCCGGGAGGCCGATGGCTTCCGCGAGGCGACCTGGGATGAGGCGCTTGACCTGGTTGCCGACAAGTTCAGCCAGATCATCGCCGAGTCCGGACCCGATGCCATCGCCGGCGTCAGCTGCGCCAGAAGCACCAACGAAGACTCGTACAACATGCAGAAACTGATGAGGGGGGTAATCGGCACAAACAACATCGACCATTGTGCCCGTACCTGACACGCTCCCACTGTTGCCGGTCTGGCAACCTCATTTGGGTCAGGCGCAATGACAAACTCGTTCAGCGAATTTGAAAAAGCTAAACTCTTCTTCCTGATCGGTACCAACATGACCGAGGCTCATCCCGTGGCGTCCTATTTTGTCAAGCGCGCCGTTTTGAAGGGGGCCACGCTCATCGTTGCCGATCCCAGAAAGCATGCACTTGCCAGGAAGGCCGATATCTTTGCCCAGCTCAAGGTTGGCTCGGATGTCGCTTTCCTCAATGGCATCATGTATGTACTGATTACCGAAGACCTGTATGACAAAGCATTTGTCGAGGCCAACTGTGTCGACTTCGATGACCTGAAAGCGAAGGTCATGGAGTATCCTCCTGAGAGAGCGTCGGAGATCTCCGGTGTCCCGGTCGAGACCATCCGGGAGATCGCCCGTACCATGGCTTCGATCAAGCCGGGGATGCTCTGCTACACACTTGGCATCACGGAACACACCTGCGGCAAGAACAACGTGATGTCGGTCGCCAATCTCCAGATGCTGCTTGGCAACATGGGAGTGGAAAGTGGCGGTGTGAACCCGCTGCGCGGTCAGAACAACGTCCAGGGCGCCTGCGATATGGGCGCTCTGCCCGGAACCTATCCCGGCTACCAGAGTGTCACCAATCCGGAGAGCAATGCCAAGTTTGCCGAGGCCTGGGGCGTCGACAGCCTGCCCGACAAGTTTGGATTGATGATACCGGACATGATGGCCGGTCTGGCGACGGGAAAAGTCAGAGGGTTCTACATCTTCGGCGAGAACCTGGCCAACTCGGAGCCGAACATCGCTCACGTCGAACATGAGTTGGCTTCCGCCGAGTTCATCGTCTGCAATGACATCTTCCCGACCGAGACCACCCGATTTGCCCATGTCATTCTTCCATCAGCGGCCTGGTGCGAAGATGATGGGACATATACCAACAGCGAGCGCCGGGTCAACCGCGTGCGCAAGATCAAGGACGCCCCCGGCCAGGCTAAGCCGAACTGGTGGATCTTCAAAGAGATTGCCAGGCGGATGGGCCAGGAGTGGCCATCGAATAGTCCGCAGGAGATCTGGGACAACGAGGTATCGATGCTCGTTCCGGCCTATGCCGGGATCAAGTATGCACGCATCGAGCAGGATGGGCTGCAATGGCCCTGCCCAAGCATCGACCACCCCGGGACAAAGTTCCTCCATAAGGACGGGAAGTTCGCGCGAGGCCAGGGACTGTTCAAGGGGATCGAGTGGACGCCTCCGGCGGAGGTCGAGGATGAGGAATATCCATTTGTCCTCAGCACCGGGCGGCGGCTGTTTCACTATCACACGAGGACGCAAACCATGAGAGCCGGTCTCGACCAGATACTTCCGGAGGAGACGGCGGACATCTCACCCGTCGACGCGACCCGGCTGGACATCGCCGACAGCGAAACCATCAAGGTCAGCTCACGCCGCGGATCGGTAAAGGTCAAGGCCAGAGTAACCGATCAGATCCCCGCGGGATTGGTGTGGATGGCCTTCCACTTCCGTGACGGCAACGCCAACTGGCTGACCAACAATGTGTTCGACCCCGACACCAAGACGGCAGAATACAAAGCCTGTGCCGTCAAGATCGAGAAGATTGTATAAAACAAAGACAATCCCAGGCGGTTTCTTGGCCTGGGATTGTTGCTTTATTGCCCCGCTAATTCTGTTTATTGCTGTCGACGATCACGATACTTTAACGCTCTGCGCGTAAAATTTGCGTTATTTTATGCGCAACTCAGTTATTTTCGATAAAGCCTACTGCTTTGTGTAAAGGTACGTTGTACCGAAGTGTTCGCTGTACTCAGCCACGTCGATGCTCAAACCAGCCTGCCTGAGCATCCCCGGAGGGAAAACAGCATCGAACAGGTGGAAGAGTCCGCCGGGCTTGAGGCATGGCTGCCACACGATGAAGGCGCTGGAGAAAGGTGTTCGGATATTGGACATAGTCACCAAATGATGTGCTCAAGTGTCATTTCTGTGTCAGTAGGAGTCGTCGAACGCGATAGGTGGATTCCCACGAAAGCGGGAATGACACCCTCACGTGTATAGGAATGGGCAAAGGGATTGAGACAAGGCAATTGGTGTATAACCACATCTCTACTGGTACAGTTGGGCGGAAATAGCCCGGCAGTAAAGAAGTCCTTCATACCCAACTGTTTAAGTGTTTCGCATGTGGCCATAACCGACGGCTTACTTATGCCGCGAAATACTAGTTACCCAATTCCTGATCGATGATCCTTTTGAATTCTGCAAGAGGCTGCGCACCTACCAACCTCTGGCCATTGACAAAGAAAGTCGGTGTGCCGCTAACCCCATAAGACACGCCGCTTTGCATATCTGCCAATACTTCCTCAGCATACTTGTCGCTGTCCAGACAGTTGGTGAATTTGTCCATATCCAACCCGATATCTTCGGCAAGCTCCTCGTAAAGTTTTACATTGAGCGATTCCTGGTTCGCGTAGAGCAGATCGTGCATCTCCCAGAACTTTCCCTGCTCGTTGGCACACTCGGCAGCCTCGGCAGACTTCTGTGCCTCAGGGTGCATCGATGATAGCGGATAGTCACGGTAGACAAAGCGAATCTTGTTGCCATATTCGTTAATCAGCGCGTCGAGGGTCTCATCACGAAACCGCTTACAGTAAAAACACTGAAAATCACTAAACGAAACAATTGTTACCCTGGCATTGTTCGGCCCAATCTGGGGATCACCGTCTGTCTCGATCTTAGCAGGCTTAGGCTCCTGAACGCCCATCTCCACCAAAGCGTGATCGAAGGCCATCTTCGCGAGAAAATAGCCTCCCAGCCCACCGAGGACAAAAATCAGTATGGCTACTCCCACAGCAATCACCGTCCATTTATTCAAGACGATCACATCCTCATTGTGAACGTTCCGCTCCTCTTTACTCATTGGCTAAATCCCCTTGTTGGAAGAGTAGACTTTATCGAAAATAACTGAGTTAAGCATGAAATAAGCCGGATTTCATGTATAGTACGCCTGTTGCCGATAAAGTCTATTAAATATATTCAATCGTACCAGATTAACCTGCATCGGCAAATGGTGGAAATATCCGGCATACTTCATCCCTGATGCTTAGTCGTCACGACATTCTTGAGATCGATCGTAACCTCAGCAGCACATCCACCCAGCCGCTCCCACTCGCTGACGTTGGCCAGGGTTGTCTCGGCGATGGCCCTGATAGCCGTCTCCGTAAAGAAAGCCTGATGACCGGTCACGATCACATTTGGGAAAGTCAGTAACCGGGCGAACACATCATCCTGGATAACTGTATTCGAGAGATCCTCGAAGAACAAATCAGACTCTTCCTCGTAAACATCCAGACCCAGATAGCCGACCTGCCCTGATTTCAATGCCTCGATGATGACTTCTGTATCGAGCAACGCGCCTCTGCTGGTGTTGATTACCATAACACCACGCTTCATCTGTGAGATCGCGGTTGCGTTGATCAGGTGATGGGTTTCCGGCGTGAGTGGAACGTGCAGCGTGATAATGTCTGATTGGGTGAGCAGTTCGGGTAAGTCGACATAGCGACCGCCCATTTCTTCGATCTCGGCATGAGGATAGGGATCATAGGCCAGGATGTGACAGCCGAAGCCTACCAGGATGCGAGCAACGATTCGACCAATCTTACCGGTTCCAATCACGCCTACCGTCCGGCCATGCATATCAAAGCCCAGCAGGCCCTCTAGCGCAAAGTTACCCTCCCGTACTCGCGCATAAGAACGATGGATTTTGCGGTTAAGCACCAGCATCAAACCCACAGTATGTTCGGCAACTGCATCAGGAGAATAGGCCGGAACACGTACCACGGTCATGCCAAGCCGGTCAGCCGTAACCAGGTCGACATTGTTGAAACCGGCAGCCCGCAGCGCAATCAGGCAGGTTCCCTGCTCGCTAAGCTTTTCGAGGACATCAGCATTAAGTTCATCATTCACAAAAACGCACACAGCCGGACAGCCCTCTGCGAGTGTCACGGTTTTGGTAGTCAGGCGTGGTTCCAGGAAAATCAATTCGTGGTTATAGTTGCGATTGGCCTCAAGCAGAAAATGCTCATCGTAAGGCTTGGTGCTGAATACTGCGATCCGCATAAGATAATCCTCCACTGGAAAAAACATGAGCGACGAGTAGGTTTTAACGGCAATAAACACGCAACTGCATGTGCATCTCAGTCATTTTCGATCAGGGCTAACCGTTGAGATGTGTGAAAAGCATTTCTATAGTATTGACATACTTGCCATAGGATTGTCTTACATCCTGATCCCTTAGCCCATAATACAAACCATTATCCGGATATCTCTTACTCGATGACAAAAGTGTCCGGTTGCCACCCACTAGATCCGATCTGCCACCGCTTCTGCCATCTGCGTCGATGTGTGACTGCCGCCCATATCATAGGTGCGTGTCTTGCCTTCGGCAATAACACCTGCAATGGCATGTTCCAGAGCATCCGCCTTTTCCTTCTCACTCAGCCAATCGAGCATCAGCTTAGCTGCCAGGAAAGTGGCAATTGGGTTGACCTTATTCTGCCCGGCATACTTGGGAGCCGAGCCGTGGGTCGGCTCAAAGACGGCGAAGTCATCGCCGATGTTACCGCTGGAGGCAAACCCAAGCCCACCGACTAACTGGGCGGCCAGATCAGATAGGATATCGCCGAACATGTTGGTGGTGACCATCACGCCATAATCGAGCGGGTTCTTGATCAGCCACATCATCATGGCATCGACATTGGCCTCCCACAGGGGGATGGTGGGGAACTCATCGGCGGCGATCTTGCGTGCCTCACGCGTGATCAGCCCGGAGGTCTCTCGTATCACGTTGGGCTTTTCGACCAGCGTAACAGCTTTGTAGCCGTGCTGTTGAGCATACTCGAAGGCCTTGCGTACGATGCGCCGGCTGCCCCGGCGAGTAACGACGCGGCACGAGATGGCGATATCCTCCGACGAATCCTCTTTGAAGGCTTTCATGCCAGGGCTGTGTGCTTCGAGTGCCGCGCGCAGATCGAGGGGCAGGGGATGGAACTCGACGCCCGAATAGAGGTCTTCGGTGTTCTCACGGAAGACAACCAGGTCGATGCCCTCCCGATAGTTCAGCGGGTTGCCCGGATAAGCTTTACAAGGGCGCAGATTGACGTACAGGTCGAAGAGTTGGCGCAATCGCACAATTGGACTGCGGTACACCAATCCCCGGCTCTGCAAGTCGGGGCTCAGTTCAGCATCAGCTTCCTGCTTGGGCTTAGAAGTAATCGCGCCAAACAGGGCGCAATCACAATCCTTCATGATATCGATGGTCCGCTGGGGCAGGGGATCGCCTTCGGAACACCAGAATTCCCAGCCGATGTCGGCTGGGATGTATTCAGCGTCGAGCGCCAGCTTATCCAACACAATACGTGTCGCATTCATCACGTCATGGCCGATGCCGTCTCCGGGCATCCAGGCAATGCGGTAGTGGGTCATTGATCCTCCAAAATTACTTCAAGCGCAGCCACACAACACAGGTTGTGTCTTTGGCCGGATATCATACCCGACTATGCCAAATCAATCACCCTACCGTATTCATCAATCTGTAGTAGGTGCACGATACATCGTGCACCTACCAACGGACAGAGATATCCGTCATCCATACGACCTCCGATGTGCCGATGTGACATTATCAAGTTTGGCTAACATGGGATATCCCCAGTTACAATCGCAGATATCGAGAATCACTGTATGGTAACGTTCTATTCGGAGAAGATTTTACAGAAAGGGGAATTCGATCTGTGGGCAAGCCAACTATTGTTGTGATGAAAGGCGATCAGACCGGCCAGGAGTTGTTAGAAGAATCGCTGCGCGTGCTGGCGCCGGATGTGATCCGCTGCGATCTGGCTTTCGAAACGTACGATCTTTCGCTGGCGAACCGCCGCATTACCAGGAATGTCGTCATTCACGAGGCTGCCGAGCGAGTCAAGCAGACCGGACTGGGCATTAAGGCAGCAACCATCACGCCCGGCGATCAGGACGATGTCGGCAGCCCCAACGCGCTGCTGCGAGAGCTGATCGGTGCGCAGGTGATTCTCCGAACCGGGCGACGCATCCCGTCGATCCGGCCGGTGGGCGGCGTCCACGCGCCGATTGCTGTTGTGCGGATGGCAGTCGAGGACGCCTATGGCGCCAAAGAATGGCGTGAGGGCGAAGGGCTGGATGAGGTGGCCTGGAGTACCCGGAAGCTCTCCCGACGCACCTGCCGCGCAGTGGCCGAGTTTGCGTTTACATATGCATGCAAAGCGGGGGCCAAGGTTTTCGGTGGGCCGAAGTACACCGTCAGTCCAGTATATGAAGGTATATTCAAAGAAGAATTGGATGCTGCTCACGAGCGGCACCCGAATGTTCGCTACGATCCTCAGCTTATCGATGCAACCTATGCGCTGCTCCTGGAAACTACCGGCGAGCCATTGGTCATCCCGGCTCTCAACCGTGACGGCGATACCCTCTCTGACCTGGTGCTCAAGCTCTATGGAACCATCGCCGGTGCCGAATCGGTGATCCTGAGTATGGATGAGGAGCAAGATTTCCAGGTCAAAGTTGCTCTCACCGAAGCTCCTCATGGTACTGCGCCTAGTCTGGAAGGGAAGAATATTGCCAACCCCATGGCAATGATACTGGCCGGAGGCGCGCTGTTGCGTTATGTCGACAACCCACAGACCAGCAATGCCGGCCGCGCTATCTACGAATCGATCTTCGAGGCTGTTTACGATGGTATCAAGACAACCGATCTGGGCGGGAGCGCCACGACCTCGGAGTATACCGATGAGGTGATCCGCCGGGTGCGGGGCAAGCTCGAAGTTTGGGATGCGCTGGGATCGTAGTCTGTCCGCAATGCTTGTTTGAGGATCCGGAGTTTCACCCGAAAAGGGTAAACATTGGCATCCTGGGGAGAATCAGCAAGACAATCCCGGAGAAAACCAATTCTCCCCACTATTCTACTCACTTTTTGGTCTTGACAATGGGGGTCAACTTAAGCAGCCTGGTGATTTATGACCATGTCTCAAGTAGACAGGCGCAAAATCGAGATCATCACTCATCACGATTTTCAGAGGAGGCACACGAAACCTTGCCAAATGGCGGTAATGTGAGTAGACTGTCTTTGCTTGATGGTTGTATTGGGACAATAAGGTGTTACTGTGGGGTGATTCTGCGGATTCATAGTTTAAGCTTTATGTTGTTGTTCACACAAAAGGTACAGTAACTACTCGTTTACCTGGCACTGTCCGTTGCAGCTTCGAGTTAGCCATCGGGCATAAATCAAGAGCGAAAAGTTGGACGCTCACCTAATAAAAGATTGATGCGAGGTCGTGTGAAGGATCTATTCTCAAAAACACATTTGAGCTTGGGGACGCTGCTCTTCAGTCTTCTTCTAACCAGTTGTCATGGGACAGCTACAATATCCCCATCCCCTGATGTTGCTGTACAGCCTGAGCAACAAGCACCATCGACAGTTATCGTTACAGTTAACGGCCAACCCATTACCATGGAAGCCTTCCAGCGGGAACTGGCTCGCTTTGAGGCCGGCCAGGCATCACTGGGCTTGCAGGTTGCAGATCAGAAAGCTTACAAGCAGCAGGTGCTGGAACAGCTCGTTGAGCAAGAGCTGCTCAGACAATTGGCCACCAGCAAAGGTATCATTATCTCTGATGAGACTGTTAATGCTGAATTGAGCGCCATGACTGAACAAAACGGTCAGGAGTACTTCGAAGCCTGGCTAAAGAGCAATTATTATACACTGGCGGAATTCCGCGAGGTGATCCGTTTGCAGTTGATGACCAACCAGTTGACGACACCTGTGGTGGAAGCGGTGCCGACAGTGACTGAGCAGGTTCATGCTCGTCATATTCTGGTTAACACCCAGGCTGAGGCGGAACAATTACTGGCTCGCATTCAGGCTGGGGAGGAATTTGGGGAGCTGGCAGCTCAGTATTCACTCGATGTTACGACGAAGGCTCATGAGGGTGATCTGGGCTGGTTCCCACGCGGCGGGCTGTTAGTCCCTGAAGTGGAAGATGCCGCCTTCAGCATGTCGCCAGGACAGACTGCCAGCATTGTGGTCAGCGCCTGGGGAGCCCATATTATCCAGACGATCGAGATCGATCCCGGTCGTCCAGTTGAGCCGGAGACCCATGACCGGCTTGTTCAGAAAGCTATCGAAGATTGGCGGTTGGGGCTGCGCTCCGGCGCGGATATCCAACAGCTTGTCGCCATTACGTCGTAGGTCAACACATTGCAATCACGTCGAGACTCTTTTTGTTCGTAGCCTCTCCAAAGAAGGGGGATGGTATGACACGGAAATCATCGGCTCAAGGGACTGGTCTTCTCTACAATCTGATTACAGCGGTCTTGTTGGTTCTCACGGGTTTGGTTGCCTGTGGGGTGATCGCTACGTTGGCCAATCGACCCGGCACTCCCTCAAGCGTCGCTGCCGAGCCAACGTTGTTTACCTTTCCATCGGAAACTCCGACCTTGCCCGGCCCGACACCCAATGCCACATGGACGGTGACGCCATCGCCAACGGTAACCATGACCCTTACGCCAACGTTGACGTTAACTCCCACAGTGACCTCGACACCGACCAATACGTCGACAGCAACCGAGACGATGACGCCGACCAACACGCCGACAATCACGCCAACCTTTACTGCTACGTTTACTCCGACGCGATCGCCACATGACTTCAGCTATGCAGTTGAGTATAAGCCTAACAATAAATCTACAACGGGCAATAGCGCAGGCTGCCAATGGCTGGCTATCGGGGGGGTGGTCTTGAATATGTCAAATGGGCATCAAACAGGGATGCGTGTCCGGCTTACTGGCGGCCTGGCTAATGTGGATTTGGTGGCAAAGAGCGTAACAGCCTATGGATCGAGCGGATGGGAGTTTTATCTGAACGCGAATCCATCGGGGACATCGGCGGAAACATTTACGATCTGGCTTGAGTACAGTGACGGCACGCAGGCTTCAAATAAACATTCTATTACAACTAAGCCGAATAATTGTAATACGAATCTGGCTTATGTGACGTTCAAACAGTTACAAGCCCGCTCTCAGTAGCCTGTTGTCAGTCATGTCATGTATAGCCATCGTCTGCCTCATGGTAAGATCTTGCCGGCGAATCGCGTGGGGCGGGGCCGAGCCTATGTGCCAACAGCATAATAACAAGTGCAAGAGCGGTGTCGGACAGAAGCCTGGCGCGGAATGTAAGGCATTGAGTGGTGACGGGGTGTTGCCTCTGCGCTTCTTGCTTTGTGCTGCATCAACGATATCAGGAGAGTTTTGTTGAGCAATTACGATCTCTTTGGCGATTATGAGCCTGAACAACCAGCTACTTTAGAAGAGGATAGGCCAGAACTGGAGCCCGATCGGCAATCCTCGCCGCGGCCACGACGTAAACGTTCAGGTAAAGGCGGTGGCTTTTACAATTTCGTTTCACTGCTTTTCCTGGCCGCAACGATAGGTGTTTGTATCCTGGCAGTTCTGCTGATCCAAAACCCGATGCTGCCCTTTAATCCCTTCCCACCTGTAGCACCTTATCCGACCCCCACATTGTTTCTGGTCAACAGAGGGGAGAATGTCGGAAGCCTCAGCCTGCCGACGTCTACACCTACAACAGCCAGCACTCGTGTGCCGACCACTCTACCCCGTGGCACGGAACTGCCGGATGCTGCCACTCCTACTTTGGATTTGTTAGAAGGCACCGAAAGCCCCACAACACTACAGCCTGCTGCCACCAACACAATTTCGATCGAGCCGTTTACCCTTCAGAACGAGGCAGTTACATACACACAACATACATCAGGATGTAGCGGATTGTGGGTTGTCGGCCAGGTGTTCGATATGGAACAGAAGCCGCTCAAGGGGCTTGCAGTCATTGCTCGCTGGGAGAGCAACAGCGCGTTGGGATGGAGCGGCTATGCCACACAGTGGGGGGAATCGGGTTACGAGATCACCATTAACAACAAGCCGGTTGAGATCGAAGTCGAGATACAATTGTTGGCCGGCACAGGACAGGCGCTCTCTGAACCGGTAGTTGTCAGGACGCTCGATACATGTGATCGCAATGTTGCCATAGCCAACTTCATTCAAAATCATCCCTTCTCACCCTGACAGATGGATGGTCTCATCCTTTCAAATGGGTAATCTTTACATTGTTTCGACACCGATTGGGAACCTGGAAGATATCACGTTGCGGGCGCTACGTGTCCTGCGCGATGTGTCGTTGATCGCAGCCGAAGACACCCGAACGACCAGACGGTTGTTAACCCACTTCGATATCAAAACCCCCCTGACCAGTTACCACGAGCATAACAAACTCTCCAAATTGGACGGCATTCTGTCCGCGCTCCAGGCCGGCGATGTCGCTCTGGTGTCTGATGCCGGCACACCTGGCCTCTCCGATCCCGGCTACGAGCTGATCCGGGCAGCCATCGACCATGCTGTGCCGGTGATCCCTCTGCCGGGGCCCAGCGCACTGCTCCCGGCCCTGGTTGCATCAGGGCTGCCAACCGACAGCTTCCTCTATCTGGGATTTCTGCCTCGTAAGTCATCGGCGCGTCGGGCAGTGCTCCAGACAGTTGCCGGCCTGCCCTATACGCTTGTGTGCTACGAAGCACCCCACCGGCTGCTCGATACACTGGCCGATGTATCTGCCGTCCTGGGCATGCGCCCGATCACTGTGGCACGTGAGCTAACCAAGCTGTATGAACAGATCTGGCGTGGATCGGTCGATGAAGCCCTGGAGGCTTTTGGTCAGAGCGAGCCACGCGGCGAATTCACACTGGTGATCGCCGGGGCGTTGCCCCAATCCGAAGCTGTCTGGACGGAGGAACAGGTAAGACAGGCCCTGGCAATGCGACTGGCTGCCGGAGAGCCGCGCAGCATTGCCGCCAAGGCCATCGCTGAGGAGGCAGGTTGGCCGCGTCGAGCTGTCTATAACCTGGATGTGGAATGAAGGGTTGGACTGCCGGCACATATCTGCCCGGCATCGACGGCGGATCGAAACCTTCCGGGTAGAGGATCGAAGACCTCCGGGCAGTGATGCTTATCACAACGTAACTATTCAGTTATTGGTGCCGGCTGCTTGACCGTTTTGAGTGATGAGTTTTAGTCTACAGCTAACAGCTAAATAGTTACATCACAACTCTGACTTGATCACTACTGCTAATTGACGGCCGATCCCCGGCACTGCGGCGACATCCTCCTCGCGCGCGTTACGGATACCTTCAACCGAGCCGAATGTCTTGAGCAGAGCGCGTCGACGCGCCGGGCCAACCCCTGGAATGCTGTCGAGCTGAGAGGCCATGCCCAGTTTGGCGCGGCGCTTGCGGTGGCTGGTAATGGCAAATCGATGGGCCTCATCGCGGACACGCTGCACCAGGTACAGCCCCTGGGAGCGCAGCGGCAGCAGCACCGGCCGGCGGCGGCCAGGCAGGAAAAGCTCCTCGTTCTGTTTGGCCAACCCCACGACCGTCAGCTGATCGGTCAGGCCGAACTGCTCTAGAACATCAACCGCTACACCCAGCTGCCCCTTGCCACCATCGATGATCAAGAGGTCGGGCAACACAGCCCAGGCCGGATCGGGTTGTTGACCGGGAATATCCTGGGCATCTTGGGCGTCTTGCCAACGCCTGAATCGCCGGCTGAGCGCTTCGCGCATCGATGCATAATCATCTGGCCGGCTGGTGACTGTGCGGATATTGAACTTGCGATATTCCTTCTTATACGGCACGCCCTGAGCGAAAACAACCCGGCTGGCTGTGATAGCCGTGCCCTGCGTATTGCTGATATCGAAGCACTCGATCCGGTTAGGCGGGGCTGCCATATTGAGAGCCTTCTGGATCTCTTGCAGGGCAGTCTCCTGTTTATGCGTATCGGCCTCCCATTGGGCTCGTAACATGGCCAGGGTCTCAGTGGCATTCTCGGTGGCCAGCTTGATCAGATCGTGCTTCTGTCCCCGTCGGGGCACGGTCAGGGCGACCTTTTGCCCACGTCTGTTCCTCAGCCAGCTTTCGATGATCTCGGCTTCCTCGATCTCGTGTGGAAGCAGCACTTCGTCAGGGATCTCGGCGGCTTGATCGTAGAACTGCTTGAGAAAGCCGGTCATGATCGTTATCGTATCCTCGTCGGCTGTGCCCTCCAGGACATAATGATCGCGCCCGATGATCTTGCCGGAGCGGATGAAGAAAATCTGAACGCAGGCATCGCTGTTCTCGCGGGCAAAGGCAATGACATCCTGGTTGGTAGCCAGCGTCGAGACGACTTTCTGGCGCTCGCTGATCCGCTCCAGGGCTTGAAGCTGATCGCGCAGCCGGGCTGCCTGCTCATAGCGCATGTCTTCCGATGCTGCTTGCATCTGTGCTTGCAGTGTCTCGACAACCGTATCTGAACGCCCTTGCAGGAAATCCATCAACCCCTGGATGGTGGCTCGATATTCCTCCCGGCTTGCCGCGCCGATGCAGGGAGCGTTGCATAATTTTATGTCGTAATACAGACAGGCTCGATCATCCTGGCCGGTAATGTCTCGGTCGCAGGTCAAGAATGGGAAAGCCCGTCGCAGCGCATCGACAGACTGGTGGACGGCCGTCATGCTGGTGTAAGGACCAAAGTAGCGGGAGCCATCCTGCACCATTCGGCGGGTAATGGTGACCTTGGGATATGGGTTAGCCCAATGGACTTTGATGTACGGATAGTGTTTATCGTCCTTCAGACGAACGTTAAAACGCGGCTGATGGGCTTTGATCAGGTTGATCTCGGTTAGCAGCGCCTCAAGCTCGGAGGCCACAACGATGAACTCGATGTCGGCGACTTGCTGAACCAGTTGGATCGTCTTGTTGTATTGAGAACCTTCGACCACCTTCTTGTGGAAATACGAGCGTACGCGGTTGCGCAGGTTGACTGCTTTGCCAACGTAGATGATCTCACCCTGGGCATTTTTCATCAAGTAAACGCCGGGGCGCGCAGGTAGATTGGATAGGATTTCTTTGATGTGTAGGGCTGCTTCGCTCATCTTGCCTGGGGTTTCTAAAGCCTGTTTCCAATCACTCAAATGCTGTTAGACGATGAACCATGCGTGAGCACCATCGATATGAATGGTGGGGTTGGTATAACTCTCACCGTCGTCGGCGGCAATGGTCAGGTTCATCAGGGTGATTTGCTGGTAGACGCTCTTCCAGCCGTCCTCGTCACCCGATTTGTGTGCCTGAACAGCCTGTAAAAACCAGGGCGCGAAGTTTCCCCAGGCATCACCTGACGTAAAGTCGGCATAATACCATTGGTTATCGGCGCCGGTTGGGGTCAGCGTACCGATCCAGGATTGGCCGATATAAACATTCCAGACTTTATCAGTAATAGCCACGATAGTTTCTCCATCTCAGAGGTCTTGAATATCTCACCAAAAAAGTTCCGACCAGCAGCGATCCAAGTCGCATGCGAGAATAGCAGGGTATGGTTTACTTTTACGGTCATTTCACGCTCGTGCCACCACCTAGCCTGCACAAACAGGCATCAATCTCGCTCTTGACCAGGCCCGATCATGCCATTTCCAGGCCGCACCCAACCAACGTATCTTTGACCAGATTGCTGAGATAATGCTACAAGATGCCAAACAGATCGACAAGTTTTCCGTTGATGAGTATTGTTGATGCTCCTTTTGTCGTTGCCGATGTCTACTATTGCCCAGCGATATGTATACGCTTGTGCCTCTTTGACTTGACGGGGTACAGAGCACGCGCTACTATCCGATGTGGACGACCAAAAACAGCTGTGATGTCCAGTAGATACCATCCTGGACATCACGGTTGCACGAGGTGATTTTTATGAGACAGCCGGGTGAGATATTCATTCCGCGCCGGAAAACATTATTGGCCGGAACAACTCTAAAAAGCGTATTCGAACGCTATCTGACTTTGATTTCCATTGCCGTAACATTTATTGGAATTGTACTGGTTGTGATTGGACCGGTGCGCGCAGTATTGGGGTCCGGTGACTCTTTAGCTGCGGATGGGAATACGCCATCAACCGGTCCATCAACGGTTGGAATGGCCAGCCTGTCAGGCGTGGGACTACTGGATCCGGTCGAGTTTTCCCGGCCAATGGTTGCTTTCACCATCATCCCTGAGCGTCCACGCAGATCAGTGGGCAGTTACACGGTACAGGCAGGCGATACTCTTTTTGCGATTGCCCATAGGTTTAGCATCGACCCCAAGACAATTTTTTGGTCTAACGCAGTACTGGAGGATGATGTTCACCTGCTCCAGCCCGGCATGGAGCTGGCTATCCCGCCGGAGGATGGCGTCTTTTACACAGCCGATGGCGCCAGTACGCTGCAATGGGCTGCCGATTACTACAAGGGTGATGTCAACGCTATTATCGATTCGCCATATAACGAGCTGGCCGGTTACACCTCTACTGACGTCCCTCCTTGGGGTATGAAAATTTTGGTGCCCGGCGGAGAGCGGGAACTCATCTGGAAAAACCCTGTCGTTCAAACCACCGATAAAGTGACAGGCAAGGTGATGACGGGCTTTATGCCGGGGATGGGCGGATCGTGTCCGTCGGGAACCAGTGGTGGGGGCGGCTCGGGCTCCTTTGTGCGGCCAGTCAATGACTACATGGTCACCCAGACTTTTGGACCCGGACATAGCGGCATCGACCTGGGAGCGCCAGTGGGAACACCTGTCTATGCTGCCGACAGCGGTGTGGTTATTTTCTCCGGCTGGAACAACTGGGGATATGGCATCCTGGTCGTGCTCGATCACAGCGGTCCGGGGGGGTGGACATCCTATTATGCCCACCTGAACTCCAAGGCTGTCGGCTGCGGGCAGATGGTCTCACGCGGGCAGTATATCGGCCAGGTGGGGTCGACCGGCAACAGTAGTGGCGCACACCTGCACTTCGAGCTTCGCTGGAACCATGCACCCTCCAATCCGGCTGGGATGATCGGCTTCTAGCAACTTTAGGGCTCAACGCAGAATTGTGGGGGAAAGTCAGCCATAGCCGCATTCCACGAGGACTTGTAAACGGAAATTGTCAAAGTTACGAAAGC
>JAFGLD010000127.1 GCA_016928235.1 Anaerolineae bacterium
AACATAGGATAAAACAAACATGAATGATCAAATTCAAGTCCATGGAAATACAAATATAAAGTACTTCTTAGCCGGACTGCTGGCAGGCGGCCTTGTTGGCACGGTGACAATGCTGCTGCTGGCACCCCAATCGGGCAAAAAGACCCGCGACCAGATCCAGCACAAAAGTATCGAACTGCGCGATCAGGCCATTGAGGCTGTGGAAGGAGCGGCGACACAGGTTCGCCAGACAGCCCAGCAGATCACAGGTGATGTGCGCGGGAAGGCTGAAGAACTCCAGCAGCGCGGCCACGATCTGCTCGACGAGCAGCGGGAACGCCTGTCCACCTTCATAGAAGTTAAGAACAAGGACATCGAAGTTCCGACTTAACAACCGGAGAGCGTCGCATAACGCTACCTCTGACCGGGGGAGGGAAGGGGTGACATTCTATCGAAGTCAGGTTATGCGAAGCCCTAAAAGATGAGGACGATATAGGCAGTGAATAGAAAATCTCAACTGAGGAAGCCCATTCAGTCGGAACACAGATCGGTCTCGACTGGACGCAAATCGACAAGGTCGTCATCACCGAACACGGTATCAGCCCTACCCTGTATGCCATCGCATTGTTTGTGATTATGGCTTTTGGTCTGGGAAGCCGGGACATTGCGGCTCGTGAGATTGAAGTACTTCTAAAACCGGTCCGATCCAATCGATCGAAGAAACAGTCTAAAGACCAAGCTGCAGCTTCAGCAGATTAGGCATACTTCCGAATCTAACAAGAGGGGCTGCCAATCTTAACTCTAGCTCATGTTTATCAGCCCCTCGACTCGTGTTTAGGCATAGTGATTAAAAGACAGTCCGGCTTGTACCCTGGATACTGTGGTGAGTAAATAGACTTTTCATATCTCTATGTGGAGGTGGGCATGATGTCAGGCACGACAAGAGTCCTCGATTTGAGGCGTCTTCATAAGGTTCTGTCATCGGGCCCAATTACGATCTTGACGCACCACAACCCTGACCCAGACGCTCTTGCTTCTGGCGAGGGGTTGGCTTATCTGATCCAGACACTATGGGGCCTAGAGGTTCGTCGGGTCTATAGTGGAATTGTTGCCCGTGCAGAGAATATGGCAGTGCTGGCTCATCTTACACCAGGTTGGGAGCTGATTTCCGCTCCCGACGAGATTGCCAGTGAAAGCTTGATTATCCTCGTGGATACCCAGCCCGGAGCTGGGAACAATCTTCTGCCGGCCTCCATCATTCCATCGGCTGTATTTGATCATCACCAGCCTATCCGGCTGCGTGTTGATCAGGTTCCATATGTAGACCTGCGTCCTGAGTTGGGGGCTGCTTCCACTCTAATCTATCTGTATCTTGAGGCTGCTGGACTTAGCCTTCACTCACGGCTCGCGACCGCCCTGTTCTATGGAATTAAGACAGATACAAATGGATTATCTCGCGGTACTACCCATGAAGATGAGTTGACCTATGTTAGTCTTCTCAAACATGTAGACCGAGAACTCCTGCGCAAAGTCGAACACATCAAAAAGTCAGCCACATTTTACAGCTCAATCGCTCATGGTATACAAAATACGATGGTCTATGGTAGCGCTGTCCTGTCGTTGCTTGGCGACATGCATCGACCCGATTTCGCCGCAGAGCTGGCGGATTATCTTATTCAGCTTGAAGGAACCAGGGGGGTTTTCTGCATGGGCCGTTACCAAGAGGCCTGGCAGCTATCAGTGCGTACAGTGCTACTTGGACAAGATGCCGGCCTCTTGATCCAGCAGCTTATAGTTGATATCGGACAGGGAGGTGGGCATGGCACCATGGCCGGGGGGCAGATACCCGACGATGCCGTTGATGAAAATGTGCTTAAGACTATGGTACAGCAGCGGTTTCTGGTAATGATGGAAGAGGGTGAAACAGCAGGAATACCTTTGATCACTCTCGGCTCCTGACTTGTTTGCCTGGCTCATCCAACTCCGCCGCGTCCCGTTTTTTTCGGAAAAAACGGCTCCTCCGCACTTTGTGTGAAACTCTCGTATCACTGACAACAGGGTCGTCATTATTGCATGGCCTGAATCAAGTTAGCCATCCACGGTTCCCGATAGGATAACCGGGGTTATTCATCGATACGGAAAAATTTCTGATTCTAACGGATTGTGTAGTTTCTGGAGTTTCACCTTTTTCGATTTTGGCGAAAGTCCAGTCATTATTTACTCTCTACATGACAAGGAAGCGGATCAGCACCCAGCCGTAGCCGACGGCTAACGTGATCAAAGTAACCTACCAGATGAACAATGTTGATTTCTTACAACTCGGTTATCATTGGTAAGGCTATACCTGTTATTCTGCCTCATAGAAATCGGTTTGAAGGACGTGACCATGATGCTCATCTGTCCAAAGAATGTCATCTCACTCTGGTTTTGCGATTTTGACGTTGAGCGTGGGCGTTTCGACCAGGTGGACGGTCATCGAAGCGATGCTAACCTTACCTTCTGTCTCATCAAATGCATCCAGAATACGCGAGAAGAGCGTGTCTTTAGTGCTTCTGCGCCTCTTGTAATCAACCACATAGCGCAGCGTGAACTCGATCCAATTGTCGTTAGCCACCATGGTAACCATCGGCTTGACCCTGGCATCCTCCACTGCGTAGCGTGACATTATCTGCTCCCAGGCGCTATCTGCTTGGCTGGCATAATCTCCGACCACCTCAAGCAACACCCTGTTCAATATCTCCCTGGCAAGCTTACGATCCGACCCGTACTTCACCGGTAGTGTGATTTCATCCCACAGAAAGGGGAAGTCGGCTGAATAGTTGAAGACCGGTTCTTTAAAGACGAAGCTGTTGGCAATGCGGACGATGCGTCCATTGTACTGATCCCCTTTAACCCAGTCACCGAACTCAAGCAGTGTCGTGCGCAGCAATCCGATATCAATCACATCGCCCTTGATACCGCCCAACTGAACGCGGTCGCCCAGCCTATAAAACCCACCCAGCATGACCGCCACCCATCCGGCAAAGCTGGCAATCACTTCCTGCAGCGCGAAGGCGATGCCCGCAGCAGCAACCCCAAAGATGACCGCTAGTTGTCCGAGGCTGTCATTGAAGATAGCAACCAGGTAAAAGAAGGCGACCAGGTAGGCCAGAATACTGACTGCCCTGCGTAACTGCCTGCGTTGTTCGTTTTGCGTGACAAAGCGGTTAATGACATTCTGCCGGAGGAGTCGAGAAATGACGTAAATGACCAGTAACCCAACGATAGCAGCGATTACTTTGCCAGCAACAGGATCAAAGAGCCAGCGATCGATGAGTTGTTGGAAATCTTCCATAGCTTGTTCTACTCCTTTAGACTATGATTCCACATCCGGTTCAGTGTGGTCGTCCGCTTCTGGCGACCTGTTTTCCGTTCGATTGAACCTGAACGCCGGAGGTGTATAGGCCGGCGGGAGATACTCCTCTGGTATATTTATCTGGTGACCATCTCTCAACGCCGCAAAGTGCGGTGACATGATCTCAACAGCTGCCTCGTTAAACTTATCCTGGATGTTCTGGTGAAGTTCAGAATAAATTATAGTCATCTTATTAGGTTGGTCAGTATACACATTGAGTTCATAGCTGACATAGAAGTCATCAAGGCTGGTCTGGAGTACAAAGGGCGTTGGCTGCTCAAGGATATGTTGTGTCATACGTGCAGCTGCTATTAAAAGTTCGTGCACCTGCCGCCAGGGAACGTCATAGCCGATGGTGACGCCTGTGTGCAGGATCAGTCCCTGCTGTGACGAGGATGCACTGTAATTGATAATGTGACTGCCCAGCACCATCGAGTTGGGCACAGTAATTTCCACGTTCTTGATAGTCCGGATGCGTGTAACCAGCAGCGTCTTTTCGGTGACATCTCCTACTGTGTCAGCGATCTTTACCCGGTCACCAACTCTGAATGCACGCGTATAGGTGAGCACGACGCCCGCAATGATGTTACCAATGGCTGACGCGGACCCCAGAGAGAACAACAGTCCCAGGAATACCGATATGCCTTGAAAGGCCAGCGAATCAGACCCGGGTAGATATGGGAAGAGCATAATGGCTGCAAAAGCAAGGACGAGGAAGCGGGCAATCTGATATGTTGGCCTGGCTAGCTCCGCATCAAGGCCGGGCACTGTAATCTTCTCACTCTCGATGGCATTAAACAGGAACTTGACGAGCTTGATCAGGTAATGTGTAGCGACCACAATCATCGCGATGAACAACACGTTGGGCAGGTAAGAGATAAAGGACTGCCCCACAGTGCGCAGAGGCTCGATAATGTAGCCGAACAAGGCCGTGGCGACGCTGCGCGTGTTCGGGAAGAAACTGAGAACGAGCGAGAAGTAGAGGTACACCAGGGCAACCGAGATAAGGAGCCGTACCCCTCTGGCCAGCAGGACCAGAAAGTTCGTGACACTTACGGACGAGAGCAGTTCAAGGCGCTGAATCTTCAGTGTAAGAGGCCGCGCGCGCTGCCACGTCTCTATCCGTTCGTACACCACGGGAAATATACGTTTGAGTATCCTGAGGCTCAAAACGAACGCTAATGTAGATGCTGCGGTCAGAACCAGGCTGCGGACAATCGAAACGAGTCTAACGTAGCTTATCTCAATGCCGATCGAACCCAATGGTGGGACAAGTTGATCATCAACGAATTGTTCAACAATCTGACCGACATCTGGCAGGTCTATAATCTGCGCGAGAAAATAGACCGTGAACCCAAGAACGGCGAATAGCACAGCGCGCGGTACCCATTTTTCAATTGTCGCACGTGTTTCGGGCGTGTCGGCTCCCACCAGTGCGCTCAGGCGCTGCGCAATGAGCATCCTGCGCAGCAATCGCCGCACAATTGCGGCGAAGATCACTGCCAGTACCAGCCCACCCACTCCGATGGCCAGGCTTACCAGCAGACTTGATGGCCCATCCCCCGGTGCCTGAAGAACTGGGAAATTTCGGTCTTTTATACTTATCGTGAAGCCTTTTATAACCACCTCCTCAACATAAAAGAGATCGGCTCCTTCATCATTGAAGTCACCAACGAAAATTGCCCGCAGGATCATGGGCCCCATGATCGCGAATCCACCAGCCGCAAGCACCTTTGCCAACCTCATTGCCCGATCGCCTCGTGCGAGATTTCGTGGATTATCCTTGCCAGATATTGAGTCATGTTATTCCTCCTTACATGTCTCCATCATTGGTAGGGATGACAAATTAACTGATACAACAAAGCTGATCTTGATGATGAATAAACGCAAGGTCATCTTGTCATTCTCCCCAGGGTGGGCTGTTTCAAGCTGAAAATTTGAAACAAAGACGACGACCGATTACCCTATTCACGAATTGGACAGAGGAATAGGTCCAACTGTTAGCGATACAACAACCATAACCGCTACTAATATAGCAGCGACCAGCGCACTGGTCCCCACTATCGGGACCGAAGCATGCTTGGCATAGATCCCGGCAAAAGCCCAGACAAGCACCAGCCCATAGGCGACATCTCCCCGCGTCAAGGCCATCGCTGCGGCAATCAGCACCGCCA
>JAFGLD010000128.1 GCA_016928235.1 Anaerolineae bacterium
CTTTCGTAACTTTGACAATTTCCGTTTACAAGTCCTCGTGGAATGCGGCTATGGCTGACTTTCCCCCACAATTCTGCGTTGAGCCCATTTTTACTCGGCCTCGATGCTAATAAGATCAAAGATGGCAGATTTGCCTTCACCGCTTATCCAAATGTTAATTGTAAAGGAATGAGAACCCTGCCAGTCCATTTCTTCCGCGAGACTAATCGTGTGCACCCCAGGACCTTCCTCATTCTCGATCACAGTCTTCGCAGTTTCCGTCTCCTTATCCAATATCTGAACACTGTAACAGGCGTGCAGATCAACCTTTGAAACATCAACCTTCAGGATAGGATGGGATTGTATGTCTACACGGATGGTCTCCGACTCAACCTTACCAAAGTTATCTGGACCACTTTCCACCAGTACAGCTCCTCGCCCTTCAATATCCTCCCATCTGGCTGAGGGCTGATCCCAGGCTTTTTGAATCGGATCAAAGCTCTCTTGCCAGATTGTCGTCTTCGAAGAAAGCAACGGATTCCAACTTATAACACCTGCCACAAGAAACAAGGCTATCAATGCTACGACTATTGCTACTAATAGGACAGTTATCAGCATTACGAGAGGTAACGATGGACGCGGTGAGCGTTTAGCTCGCCTTTTTACGTCACCCCAATCTCGAAACGGTTGTTCTCCTGGGCAACATTCAGAAACAACCTTGTTCAGTTCATCCAGAAAGCCCTGTTGCTGCTCATCAGCTAGTTGTTCTCCTGTTTCCTTGCGCTTGGCGTAATGTATTGCTAACCATGCCAAATACCTGAGTGGAAGCGCTGTCGTACCATCTTCATACCTCAATATAGTACTAGGATTTACTCCATAAGCTTCTGCAGCTCGAGTGCGATTCTTAAAAGGCCCAACTCGTAGGTCCTCCAAGAAACAACCCAAATCATCTTTGTATTGTGGAAAACCTCGCCGTTCCATATGCATACCCTCCCTTGCTGGTCTTCATATGCACAATGCATGCACACAAGGTGCAAGCTGACTGCACAAAGAGATATCAAAAATACAATATAGATATGGCTCAAGAGAGCTGCGATTGACTACGAGAAGGTTAACCTTGGGCCAAAGACTACATTATAGACCATCATCCAATCCAGGAGTCAGTGAATGCTAAAACAGAGTTGTTTTCAAATCGTGATCCTAGTTGAAGTAATCTGCGCTATGGGACTATGTGGTTTCTCAGTGGCTCCACAACAGCCAGAGATCTCAACCCCGCCGGCACCTCATATCTACAGCGGCGCCAACCTTACTGGATGGCAGACGGTGGTAGGAGACGCACAGTTTGCCTGTCCCGATGAGCCACCTATCACCTTGGGGGATATTCAGACGCTACATTACTCGGACCACAGTGCTCTAGAAGCAAATATCCAGCCTAGAGCTGTCATGGCCCATAACATTACCTTTAAGAGGGTCATCGATGACTCCGCCTTTGACTATGTGCATACATTCAGTTTCGGGTTCAGGCTGCCTCACGAGCTTTTGCCCGATGTTGGAGCATCATATAGTGCCGAGACGTTTGAGGGTGGAATATTCATCTGGGATGGGTCTCAGACACGCTTAGATTATGGAGCAGCGTTTCAATGGGTCCTGAACCCCTGGAGCAACACAGGGAAGATCTACCAGTGGGATGAGGATCAGTGGGTAGAGCTAGGATATCTCCCTCTTGATACAGATTGGCATGACCTTACCCTGATCGTTGATTACCCAAGAGAAGAAGGGATTCTGGTTATTGATGATATTAGCTACGCCATCGATGTAACAACGGTAACGAAACCCATGTCATGGGGAACAGAGACTGCGGCACGGATCCAGCTTGAAGCTATCAGCGTCTATCCCGGCCAATCTTGTATGAAGGCCAAGCATCAGGTGGAGATCAAAGATTGGCAGTGGCAATGGGAACCTGCCCAGTCCCAGCAGTGAATACTCAAAGGTGATAATCATCCAAGGAGGATAAAGCGATGAGTAAATTCAGCAGAGTGACCACTTGTATGATCCTTTTGACTCTAGCCATGACATCCTGTTCCATACCAGATCGCACATTGACTACCATCCCACAGTCAACTCCTACTCTGCAGTCAACTTCTACCCCACAATCCATTGCTACTCCACGGTCAAACTGCGTTGGAGCTCGATTTGTCTTTCCTGCTGAAGGTGCAGTTGTATCCGCTGGCGCAGTTGAGGTTGAATGGACACCGCCCGGATGCTTGTTGGTGGTCCAATACTACCAGAATGGCCAAATGATGGAGGAGCACTTCGAGGTAGCATCGCCAACGACATTCAATATTGAAGCACCAGGGGACACGGAATTGAAGATATGGGTCGATGGAGAGCCAACGCCTGAGCAGGCAATATGGATCACTGTCGAGTGATCACGCTCTGGCAAACGGATCGCGCGAAAGACAGAGAGGCAGCAATTCCAAATCTGAAATGATTGTAGTGATTTCAGTGTTGCTTTTGAGCATTCGGGCTACTTCGTTAGCTATGAAAAACCATGCAAAGCTATCTCTTGGCGGCTCGCAGGCCGTTTTCGCGGGCTAAATTCGTAAAGATGTCTACAGTATCGCCCCCTTGTTGAGGTCAAAATGGGCCAGATGGTTTTAGATTTGGAATTGCTGACAGAGAGGAGAAGCTGGCTATTTGCAAGACCATCCAAAAGGTTAATCATACTCAGAACCCATCTCAAATCCGCCCCCTTTTCTGTCCTGACAGCGGGGTACACCCAAAAATAGCTCGTCCGCACCTAGATATCGCCATTAATTACACAAGGAGGTAGGAAATGCTCGCTCTCAAGAATGGCAAACTGACTATTGACAACATCACGCTCGCTCTCGATAACCTTCGGTTGGTTTACATGTTCTTCCCAACAAGCTTTAAATGGCGTTTTTTGAACCCCTCAGAGTGGTTGTACTCGTACGAGGATATCGATGCACTGCCAGAGGATGCGATTCTTGATCTGCACGAGGAACTCTCATCCTTTCCCCGGTCTGTCCAATCGGAGTTTCGGTACCTATTGAAGGACTTCAACGGCATTCACGCGAAAGTAAACATGAAGAATCTCTCTATCCACAACATCGATCTTCTGCCCGCTTTGCTCAAACATCGTAGAGCTCGTCAGGAACGTTTGGCACAATGGCTAGCATCAGAGCCCAGCATTGACTTCATATCCCCCAACAAAAGGCTGAGCGTGACGATGAGCAAGCAGGGCGTGCTCTGGCACAAGAATCAAGCTATGCTTCCTTGGCAGTGCTATGACAAGCTTGTAAGTACAGAGAAGTACGGGCTTGGATGGAAGCGGCCCTTCATGATCATATACTGGTCACGGACAGATCGGGGAGAGAAAAGGGGATTCATAGGAACAGAAATAGCCAACGATGATATAGAGCACTTCCTGGCCGAACACCACTTTTGGATGAGAACAGGTCTTGGTCCCGAAGGTTTGGAAGACCTGCGCTTATACAGAATGAGGCTTCGAGAGTTGAAGACACGCAACTTTGGAAAATTCATCCTAATCATGGCTCTCATTGGGGTCGCAGTTGGGACAGTTCTCTGTTTCGTTTCATACGTTCTCCCAGTCCGGTAACCAAGTCTCAAATTCAGTACCTAGATTTCGTGCAAATTACGGTTAACCTAGTTTTCGGTGCGAAACTCCGTAAAAGGGAATCCTGTCCAGAGTCTGGGGACCGAGTAGTAATGGAGCAAGAATATACTCTAAAAGGAGACAAGCAGCATCCCGGAATTATACACGTTGATAGTGAAGCAGAGCGCAAGAATGCACAATTACAGACCACCTGTGACCGATTTTTGAAGTGGTTTTTGACGCTGGAGAGCAGACATCTCTACCCTTAACGTGTGTTTTTCCGGTTCTCTGCTGGTCTCCTTTAAAAGAACAAGTGTCAACCAGATCGTGAACCATCCCGAAAAATGATAGACAAATCACGGATATGGACGTCCCACAAATGGCCCTCGCAGTGTTTTCGTCAGCAATGGAGCCCCTGCTGCAATAATTGATCCCGTGGCTACCGCTTGGTTACTTGTCAAGGAGAGAACGCTATGCTTCTCAAAAGAATCTTTAGCCACAATTTAAGGAGGTGTGAAATGACGAGCATTAGGAATCGCTTAGAGATCTTGGCGGTGGTGCTGATGGTAGTTCTTGTCTCCAGTCGTCCACTGTCTGGAGCAGCGCTTGCCCATTCAGGATTCACGACGCCGAACGAGATAACGATCCAGCTGCCAAAAACAGAAGTAGCGGTTGCAGTGGACGCCAACGGTTTCGCCAGCTTCTCGGGCGTGGATCTGCAGTTCCTGACGCAGCCTGGTGAGCCTGCTCTGCCTTCCCGCATTGTCAGGGTGCTTCTGCCTCCTGACGCAGACATGTCCACCCTGGAAGTGACCCTGAGTGACATCACTGAAGAACAAGTTGCAGGAGTCTGGCAGGTGCAGCCGACCCCGCCCCCAATCACGTGTACTGGCAAAGAGGAGATCGAGTTGTGGCCGACAGACAGGGTTGTCGATGGAAAAGACACTGCCGTGTACGAGAGCGATGCTCTGTTTCCCGACTCTCACCTCGGTTTGCCTGGCTTCGGGCAGATCGCGCAGTGGAAGATTGTCGACATTCCCGTTGCTTTGCTCCGTCTCAATCCGGTATCAGGCGAACTGTTGCGGCTCACAGATGGCACCCTCGCCATAACCTTCAATCACACATCCCCACTAATCACAGACGCCACCGCTGAGAACATAGGCACAACTCCAGCCGCTGAAGCGCGGGTCAGGAGACTTGTGGTCAACTACGATGAAGCAAGTCCCGAGTATCAAAGTCGAATGCAGAGCGCTTCAGTCGGCTCCCCAGGTTCCGGCTACGCGATCATAACCACCAACGAGATTGTCTCTGAGTCCACCCAACTTACTGATTTCATCACGAGCAAAAGGCTCCACGGCTTTACTGTGCATGTCGTGACCGAGGATGCCTGGGGAGGAGGCTCTGGCGATACTGGAGCTGACAACATCCGTTCCTGGCTACGGGCCAACTACCTGTCCCTAGACCTCGAGTATGTACTCCTGATAGGCCATCCAGTGAATAATGTGCCCATGAGATCTCTTTATCCGCTACATAACAATCCACCTCCAGGAACCACCGACACACGAGTCCTCTCAGACTACTATTTCGCAGACCTGACCGGCAACTGGGATTTGGACGGCGATGGGCTGTACGGTGAGTGGGGATCACCGCCGGAAGGCGATTTCGGATCAGGCGGAGTGGATCGCCACTGGGAAGTTATCGTTGGTCGTATTCCATACGGGAGCGTGAATGAACTCGACGGAATACTGGCCAAGATTATATCCTACGAGAACACCTCTGAGGCTGATGCTGTGTGGCGGAAGAACGTCCTGCTACCCGTTGCCTGGCCTAACCAACACTATCAACTTGGCGAAGAGATAAAGGACAAGATCATCACACCCAAGGGAGCAGACTGGGGTTACTTCCGCATCTATCAGGAGGATTATGGACTCATCCCCCCTCCGGAAGCCTATCCGTGCAACGAGGCAACGGTGACAAATGCGTGGAATGCCGGCTCGTACGGAGCAGTGGTCTGGTCAGCCCATCATGGCACCTCAAGAAGTGCCTTCGGCGTTATGAACGTCGAGCACGCCGCGACCCTCAAAGACACGCAGCCCTCCTTTGTCTTCTCTGGTAGTGCCTGCTGGAACGCCTATCCTGAGGATGCCTACAATCTGGCATACTCACTCCTGATAAATGGCGCCATCTCCACAGTAGGACCAACTTCCTCTGCGATCGGCAGCGGCCCCCCGTTTCCCGGTGAACCATGGAGCGAAGGCATGGCCTACGAATATTCGGCACGGTTGATCGGTAGCGAGTTGACAGCTGGCCACTCGCTGCATGATTTGAAAGAGAGCCTCTACCCGGACCGATACTCGTGGCAAAACTTTGCCATATACACGCTTTACGGTGATCCGGCAGTGGGCCTCTTCTCCGTCGCACCACAGGAGCCAGAAATCGACCTGCGACAGGGCAGTGTGGACATTCCGCTCAACTCTACCTTCGAGCTCCCAGCCGTCAAGTTAGGAGGTAGCCAGAGCGTGGTCTTCACTGTATCCAACGCCGGTCCAGGTGCACTTGCTTTGTGGCAGGGGACAGATGGTAGCACGGTCGACATCGGTGGCGAAGGTGCCTCCTTCTTCACCATCTCAAAGCAGCCTGTCGAGAACCTGTTGACTTCTGGAATCTCCACGACCTTCGAGTTGACCTTCCAAGCCGAGTATCCTGGGGAGCACTCTGCCACCGTCACTATCGCCAACAACGACCCAGATGAGTCGCCATACGTGTTCACGGTTATATTCACGACCCAGGAGCCGGAGATCCATGTGAGAGTCGGCTCCAAGGATCTGGCCCTCGGAGAGACGTATGACTTCGGCGGCGTGGACGTTGGAGCGACAATCGAGGCTGTCTTCACCATTGAGAACCAGGGTGACGCCTCCCTCGAGATCCTCAATGATCCGCCAGTCCAGCTTAGCGGGGCATCATCCTTTACCGTCACAGAACAGCCACGGACACCTGTGGCGGTGGGCTCGGCGGCTACTTTCAAGATCGCCTTCACTCCTTCCACAACCGATCTTCAGTCAGCGTCACTCCTGATCGCGAGCGATGACAGCGACGAGAATCAATACAGTGTAACGGTCCGCGGGCAGGCTGGCCTGCCCTTTGCCACCGTGTACGGAGACGAACGGGCCAATCAGGGCTACGCCATTGACCAGATGGCCGACGGCGGATACGTGATAGCCGGAAGCACCTTCCATGTGGACGAGCACAGTGGCGATCCTGAGACCAACTATCCCTGGATTGTGCGAACCAACAACAGGGGCGAGATTCTATGGCAGAACCGATACGACAGAAACCCATTTTTTGGTATAGGATTCCGGTATTCAGCCGAGGCGTCGGCCATCGCCGTTACCAACGATGGAGGCTTCATCGTAGCCGCCAACACTACAGTCATAGGCTGGGAGAGAGAGCATCTGTGGCTACTGCGGTTTGATGGCGAAGAAAACCTCCTCTGGAGCCTTGCCCCAACCGAGCAACGCAATGGTCGTTTCGGACGACGACCGATCAACCCAGGAGAGGGAACAAACACGCGCGTCCGCTCGATCGCGCAGACATCAGACGGCGGTTTTGTGCTTGCCGGCGAGTTCGCAGAAGGGCCATCCCGTGAATTCGAGATGTGGGTGGTCAGACTCGATAGCGATGGCAACATCATGTGGCAGCGCTCTTACGGCCAGGGAATCGCCAGCTCGGTTCAGCAGATGCCCGATGGTGGGCTGATCGTGGCTGGCTCGGGGCCCAACCCGCGCGAGGAGAACACTGGGGGATGGCCACGCCCCTTCCCCTGGCTTTGGCCGAGACCTTGGATGCCTTGGGAAAACGAACCTCAGGATGAAGTGCGTGTACTCAGGCTCGATTCCAGCGGAGACATTATCTGGGAGGGTTATTACGGGGGCACCGAGGACGACTCCGCCCGGGCAATCCAAGTTGAAGCCAATGGTGAATTCATCGTGGCTGGAGCGACATCATCTTTCGGCGCTGGAGAACAAGATGGATGGGTGCTCAAGATCACATCTGAGGGGGAGATGGTATGGCAGGTGGCTCTGGGTGACTCTGGCGATGATCTGATTCACTCCATGACGCCGACTGCTGACAGCGGCCATGTGCTGGCTGGGACATCTCACTCCTTCGGGGAAGGCAGCAAGGCGTGGTTGGTCAAGCTCAGCCCAGAGGGAATGGTGATCTGGCAGAAAGCGTACGGCGGATCTGCCTCGGAGTCTGCGGAGTCGGTCGTGGAAACAAGGGACGGAGGATACGCTGTCGTGGGTACGACCTCGTCTTACGGCACCGGGCAGTCAGATCTTCTGGTCCTTGTCACTGATAGTGAGGGGAACATCGGGCAATGTGGGCTCGGCACAGATACTGACGCTCAACTCACCCATACCGACGCGAACGTGGCAGTAGACGAGCACCTCAACTTCGAAAGCCAGACGAGTGTCCATCTGGCCAGCCCACAGCTCATTCACGGAGCTGACACTTCAGTGTCGGCTACCTTGGTCTGCAGTCATCACCCACAAATCAACCTTCGTCGCGATCTGACCACCATCCCAAACGGCGGCTTGTGCGAATTGGGCTCTGTAGGGGTAGGACAACAGATGGAGATGCTTCTGACAATCGAGAATCTCGGACCTCACGCCAGCCTCGAGCTGATGGGAGAGCCCGCCATTCAGGTGACTGGTCCAAATGCGACCGAGTTTTCCGTTGCAAAGCAACCTACTGAGACGACGCTCAGCGCCGGTGGGGCATTCACCTTCCCCGTAGTCTTCGCGCCAGGTGCCTTCGCGGAGCGTACTGCAACACTGTCAATTGCCTCCAGCGACCCGGAAACGCCTGTCTACACCGTAGATCTTGTAGGCACAGGCAAAACGCCGATGTACAACCCGTTTGCCTTCCTGCCATTCGAGGATGACGGCGGCACTACCTCTGATGCATCCGGCAACGGCAACAACGGCAAAGTTTCGGGCGCCGATTTCGTCACCTCAGGTGGCTTGACGGGCAGTAACGCCTACGAGTTCAGCTGGTCTGATGCGGACTACATCCAGATCGAGTACCAGGACTCCCAGGTAGTGACGGACGAGGTCACACTTGAGGCCTGGATCTACCCAACAGCATTCGACAACATTTATGCAGGCTACAACCGAATTGTCTCGAAACAACCTGTCTACCTGTTGCGAGCAGTTGGTGGCCGTGGCCACTTCCAGGTTCTGACCTCGAACCACGGATATCAGGGGGCTTTCTCCGCCAATACCCTTGAATTGTATCAATGGCACTACCTGGTCGGCACGTTTGATGGCCAATCCATCAAGTTGTACGTCGACGGTGCTCTGGCTGGCTCCGTTGATTTACCAGAGCCAGATACAGTACAGACAAATGTGGCGCCAATCTACATAGGCGAGTCACCAGTCCTGAACGAGGGATTCACTGGTCTAATAGACAACGTCGCTATCTACGACGTGGCGATCACACCTGAGCAGGTCCAGGAGACCTACGAATCGTTCACTGGTTCGTAGATAGGGGTATAGTCGGAGTAATTAACCTAGGGGGCGAGGGTAACCTTGTACCCTAGGTTAGTTTTGGGGATGGTAGCAACTCCCTTGCAACCGCCTCACGGGGTTTTTTACCCAGGTTTCCCCGTAACCGCGTCACGGCATTTTTTCCGGGATTTTATACGTTACGGAAGTTCTTCACAATCGACAGGGCATTCTACGCATAAAATGAAGGAATAAGCCCGTTGTTTCTTGTCAATGGAGTGCCTGCCAGCCCTTCTTGTCCAAGCAAAATACCTACGTCAGAGACGGCTTTATGTTGCTTTTTACGCATAAAGCAGGAGCCAGTTTGTGAGATTTTTCCATAGCGTATATTTTCCCGGAAAAAATGCCGTGACGCGCGATCCGCTGACGGTGATGATGAGAGCGGAAGCATTGAGCGTGTCGATGGTGATGTCACCCGATCCGCTGACATCAATTCTCAAATCACCGGTCTCGATGCGCTCCGCTTTGGCGTTGCCGGACCCCGAGACGACCACACCGTGGATGTCTTTCATGGTCAGGTAATACCGGATTGGCCGGGTAGGCTGGACCTGCCGGAACAGGGCATCTTTCTTCAACTCGATCACCAGGGTATCCCCGTGCACGGTCGTATCAATGTAGTCCAGCAGGTTGTCCTCGGCTTCAATTTCCAGCGATTCCTGCTCGCCCTGGGTGATGATGAGATCGCCTGTGATGGCCAGCTCAACCCGGTCGAACCCGCTCACCGGCCGGGTTGAGCTGGCCATGTGTCCCGAGCCGGTAGGCATGTCAATTCCACAGGCGGCCAGCAGCAAAGCTATCAGGGTCAAGACAGACAGGATATAGATGCAGCGTTTGTTCATTGCAGGGTTCCTCCGATTTATGATGTTGGTAGGTGTACTGTTGGACGATAAGTTGAAGGACCAGCAACCGGCTCTGCTCTCAGACGCCTTTGCTGGTCGCGGCCGGTTGAGCAGGCTCGCCTCCGCGGAATACGTTCAGACCGAGGAGAACCACCCCCATCCCAATCAGGGTAGCCGCCCCTCCTATGCGAAACAACTGGGCATCATACAAGGTGAGGGCAATCATGCCTTCAAAGGCCATCCAGGCAAAGCCACAGAATGCCAGTCCGATGAAGGCCAGCACCTTTGAGTGCTGCCTGGCGGCAATCAGCAAGAAGGCCAGCCCTACAGCCAGCGGCTCTGCTGACCACAACACGGACCAGGCTTCCCATTCGCCGGTGATGTTGCAGAAAGCCAGGACCAGACCGTTCACGCCGATCAGAATCGCCGGGATGCCGAGCCACACACTACGCAGGTAGATACCTGCCAGCGCAAAACCCAGCGCCACGGCCAGCACCTCGAGCGGCCACAACGCTCCCCAGGAAGTCCACCGGCCAAACACGGCAGTGGCGAACAGGATGCCGCCGGTGGTCAGAATTGGTATTGCAGGAATGAACAGCGCCCCCAGGCCGCGCTTTTTTGGCGCCATGAAGGGCAGCAGCCCCAGGGTCAGTCCGACAATTGACACAGCAGTGCCGGCGATATACAGTCCACCCCGCATTCTAATGATAGGCAGCATCGGGTTATAGATCAGGGCTACCGCTCCGCAGAATACCAGGATAATCCCAATAGTGTTGGCAAGACGTTTTTCCATGACAAACTCCTTTCAAAACAAAGTGATGGATGATGAGTGATGGGTGATGGGTCAAAAACCATTTTCACTCCCAGTGGTCAGTTAGGTTCTGTTGACATTTGTACTTAAAACCCACATCTTAAATATAGAAAATGTCAACAGACTTAGTGACCTTTCAAAATGATTCATGGTTCCGAGTGCTTCGTGTCCTGGGTGGCTACGGGCATGCTCAGGCCACGAATTAGCTAGAAGAAGACAGTCAAAATGCCCCTCAATATGCCCAGACCAATGACTATCGGGATGGCCGTGGCAGCCACTGCAGTCAGAGCGATCCCAATAACGCGGACGAGCCGCCGCGCCTGCTCACCCTGCATCGCTGCCCAGATCGTTATGATGATTGCCGCAATGACCATCAGGGGCTCGATCGGCCACAGAAATGACCAGTGCTCCCAGTTGGAGGTGAGCGAGTAATATGACAACAGGATTCCATTGCCCAGCAATGTCATGAGCACAAAGAGCAGCACGTGGCTGCTCAGCTCAGCAGTCAGCAACCCGAGCCCAATCCCGACTAACAGCAGCTCGACCGGCCAGGCATATTCGTAGAGCGGTATTCTAGTTATGCCGAGCAGCATGACAATACCCAGGTTCACGAGGACCATGATGATCACCGTCCCAAGCACCGTGGCTCCTATGCGGGCCCCCCGTGTCTTGAGTTTCGGGAAGAACGTAAGGCCGGATGTGATGGATGGAGCATCATGCGTTTCCGGAAGACGAGGTTCCAGGCTGACATCCGTATCATCCTGGGCAAAACCGGCGTCGACGATGCCCTGCCGTGCTGTGCCGGAGAACACCCCTACCGGCATTGGAGGGGCAGTAAGTGGTTGGAGGTCAGCGAGCGCGATGCGCTCAGGCAGCTCAACCCCGGCCTGGCCGGCAGCCTCTTGCAATGCCTCGATCATCTCAGTCGCATTCTGGTAGCGACTCTCTGGGCGCTTGGCCAGGGCTTTAAGCACCACACGCTCAAAGGCCTCTGGAATGGCCGGGTCGATACTGCGCGGCAGAGGCAGCGGGTCATTCAGGTGCTTCATCAGGATCGCCAGCGGTGTGTCGGCGTCGAAGGGCGGACGGCCGGTCAACATCTCATAGAGGACGATACCCAGCGAGTAGATGTCCGAGCGCACATCTGCGCGACCTTCCAACCCCTGTTCCGGCGACATGTAGCTGAACGTGCCCATCAATGCGCCGCTGGCGGTGTACTGCGTCCCGCCAACAATCTGAGCGATGCCGAAATCGGAAACCACAGCCTGCCCGCTGCGAGTGAGCAGGATATTGGCGGGCTTGATATCGCGGTGGACAATTCCTTCGTGATGAGCGTAAGCAAGACCCTGGAGCACGTCGAGCAGGATGCGCACCATCTCGCCCGGATCGAACTGCCGGCCGCGAGCGCGGCAACTACTCAGGTATGCCCGGAGGGTATCGCCCTCCATGAGCTCCATAACCATATAGTAGAGATCGTCTTCGACATCGAAATCAAAGTCGAATACCTGGACGATATTGGGGTGGCGCAGAGCCGCTACGGCTTTGGCTTCTCGTTTGAAGCGGCCAAGGAACTCTTCCTCCTGCATCAGGTCAGATCGCAGCACCTTGATCGCCACATAGCGATCGAGCTGAGGGTGATAGGCGCGGTAGACCTGGGCCATCCCGCCCCGTCCGAGGGGCTCCAGGATGCGGTACTTGCCGAGTGTTTTGCCTTCCAGTGAAACGGGTGTCATAGTTGTTCTCCTAGAGACCCTAAATTTTGCTTGCCGGTCTCTAGCTCTATCTTACCACTCGATGATCGATCGCCTGGTCTGGGCCGTTCAAGCTCCGTCCTTCTATACCAGTTCAGGGTGAGACTCTGCGCCAGTTTGCGATGGGAACATAGAGCAGCAGCAAGACGCCTGATGTGATGCCCAGCCACGGCAATTGCAGCAGCCGGTTGAGCTGAAAACATTCGAAAATCGCGGAGATGAACAGAATGTCGGCTACCAGCAGCAAGCCCATGACCGGCAACCTCAGAGCACCGGTCTTGGTCCATAGCCAGGCTGCATTGAAAGCCGCGCCCAGGGCGCACAGCAGGATGAATACACCCCACCAGCCCCATCGCTCGGCCAGCGCCGATAGAGTGACGAGGCGGAAATTCCCGGCCAGGAAGAACAGCCCGAGCAGAAGGTTGGCAGAGCCAATCCAGGCCAGAAGGCTAACCCAGGCTGTGGCTTCCGGTTTTTGCGCCAGGGCCGAATCGGGTAGTCCGAGCAGAAAGAGCACCAGCATGGGTGACACGATCATCAGCGGCCACCAGCGTTCCCAATCCAGGTTGAGCAGGAAGACAGCGGCCACCGTCAGCACGATCAAACCCAAACCGAACAGCGCCAGCGGATAACGATAATGGACCTGTCCGCGCGCCAATGCCCAGGCGCAGCCAAAGAAGAGCAGTGCCGGCAGCACAATGAACAGTGCCCACCAGTGGAATTCTTGATCGAAGCCGAAAATGTCGCGGGCCAGCATCAAAAAGCCAAGCGAGCCCAAGAGCGTTCCGGCAATAACCGCCACACAACGCCTGGCAGAAAAGAGCGTTTCAAGTACATTTCGTTTCATGGCTTGTTTTCCTTGTTGAGTTGCCTGCGGCTCTTCGACATCTGTCCGCTGTACAAATGTCATCATAGCACAGCGGTATAGGGGTAACCTATCAGCCAGCTAACAATCGACTATCTATTTACCATCGGCTTCAATCAAAGGATGTTGGGGGTAGCAGAGGAGAGTGAGGGCCCAGACATGATGACCACCCGGCCAGCAATCGCACATCGCAGAATGCAGGATGCAACTGACCGTCATCATTCGCGTCGGAAAGCTGACTGCTTCAGTCTGTTGCTGCCTGTGTTTTACGTTTCACGAAATGGGTGAGGACATCGACTATGGATCACAGTGGGACACTGGCGAGACGACCAGGTTTCTAGAGGAAGCGATTGTCTCCCTGGGGGATGCGCCGGCTCTGGGCAAGCTATTCTATAAATCTATTGCATCCCATGTGTCACGCATCATGTATCACGCGTGATCAGCTTATATCCCAACCCACGCATTGTGAAGAGTAGTTGTGGGTTGGCCGGGTCGATTTCGATGCGCGTGCGCAAGCGCCGCACCAGGTTCTCGATCTGGTAATCATAGATGCCGGACTGGTATTCGGGCCACACTGCCTGGCCGATCTCGTCCTTCGAGCACACCTGCCCGCGTCGCTGGTACAGATAGGCCAGCAAGGCAAACTCCTTTGGCGAGAGGGTGACGACGCGCCGGTTAATGCGCACGACTCCGGCTTCCAGGTCGACCCTCAGATCGGGCAAGGCGGCATCGCGGCTGGTAGCGTCTGGATCGTGGATGGTAAGAACCACCTCTCCGATGGCGATCTGATCGCCGTCGACCAGTTCAACAGGAGCCAGGACGTGTTCATCGTTCAGGAATGTGCTGTTGGTGCTGCCGAGGTCTTCGAGGAGCAGGCTGCGTCCCTGCCGGATGATACGGGCGTGCTCGCGTGAGACGCGCTTGCTGGTAATGACGATGTCGCACTCGGCGGCCCGGCCGATCGTGGTAGTCTCGTTCGATAAGAGATGCTCTTGCCCAGATGGGTCGGTAAGATAGGGTGTCAATCCAGGTTGCGGCATTGCAGTCTCTCTTCCATGACAGGTCAGATAGCCGTAGTATAGCACGCCTTGTGGAACTTGATCAGAGGGGCTGTACGGCCTGGATGCAACGCTTGGCCATCGGTCACTCCATTGACATCCGGTAGCATCCGGAAACAGCGTGGATTGGCAAGAAGACGCTCTCGATCCGAATAAATGGGTGGCTGCTGGGCTGTGTGCGCCACAAACCCAAGCACGCGCTGCTTTTGCGCTTCGTCCAACCCGCAGATTTTCTCCATGATTCAGGAATGAGAATTTATCAACTTACCCCATCCTCCGCTCTTGTTGTAAGTTCAATTGGGAAAGTTATTTAATCACCATTCCTCAGGGGCATCCACCTGGTATGCGCCTGAGAAACTGTCTAAAAAGTCAGACCCTAAGGAATGAGCATCGATTAACTTACCCCTCTGTATTTCTGATTGCAGGCTCAGGATGGGAAGGTTATTTAATCCCCATTCCTAAGGGTTTTTGTGACTATGTCAGACGCTTAGCCATCGTTGATGCCATATACCGTCAGACGTCGAGGAACACTCGACGGAAACCC
>JAFGLD010000129.1 GCA_016928235.1 Anaerolineae bacterium
CTTTCGTAACTTTGACAATTTCCGTTTACAAGTCCTCGTGGAATGCGGCTATGGCTGACTTTCCCCCACAATTCTGCGTTGAGCCCAAAAAATTCGGTAGCAGCGCAAATCCGCCATAGACGGGCACCATGGCAAACATATAGAAAAATACCAGGCCAATAAAGGTCCGGTTATACAGCAGACCTTTGCCTCCTCGCCTGCCGACAATGGGATGAGGCGTGACGTGGCGGGTCAACAGTACAATGAGCAGCGAGACGACAGACAGGGTGGCGGCTATCAACAGACACGTACGGATGCCATGCTGATCGGCTATCAGTCCTCCCAACATGGGAGAGACAATCAATCCAATGGGGTAGGCTGTATAGATGGTTGTTAGCACTCGTTGAGAGTGGTTGTGGACACTGTGTTCGGGGAGATTGCTCAGTGCATAGGCGCTGATGGCCGGAATAGCAAAGCCTGAAAGGGCATAAACAATCATTCCGGGCATAAAACTCTGCCAGGTTGTCGCCAATCCACCGATCAGCAGACCGGCTATGCCGGTTAGCCAGGAGGCAATCATCACCTGTCGCGCCCCAAAGCGATCGGTCAGGTATCCGGCGGGAATGAGCAGTACTGCCCGCGCGACGGCCTCGATGGATATTGCCAGTCCGATCTGGGAAGGTGTGGCACCAAGCTGTTCGAGGTAAAGCTGCCGGAGATTAAACCATAGGCCCTCGCCCAGCGCCCACATCAGGAGAGACATCATCAGCAGCTTGTGATCACGGCCTAAAAGTTTGAGCATGTGTCAATTGGTAGTTGAAAGTCCACGCAATGTGCATCACTTTGTGATCAGCGATGCGAGGCAACGAATTCCGCGACCAGATTGAAAACAGTCTCTCGATCACGGTCCTGGGTTATGACATGGTCACTGTTTTCCAGCACAATCATGCGTTTATCCCGGCTGCCAACCCGGTCGAAGATGTGATGCGATTCCTGGTATGGCGCCAGATCATCGATGAGGGAATGGATGAACAGCACGGGCGCGGTAATCTGAGGCAGCTCCTGCCGCATGTGCCCCAACAAGGCTCTCAATTGCAAAACCGAGCGAGCCGGTCTTCCCGGATAGGCTGTCCGACCGATGGGCTTTTCGCCCCGTATGTGCTGCTCATCAATGATGGCCTGGACAAATGGGTCATGGTCAGGATGAGGAAGATGTTTGGGGAGTATGCCCCCCGCCAGACTGTACAACCAGACCAGGGGCCGCCGGAGGCCCAGCGAGAGGCGGTTTGGCACCGACATGGCAACCACGCCATCGACCGCTTCATGTCTTGCTAACAGCAGGGTCAATGCCCCACCCATCGAAAGTCCCAACGCAAAGACTTTATTGCACCGCGCTCTCAGCATCATGTACCCGGATAGCACATCGGCATACCACTCATGCCAGGTTGTTTGGGCCATTGCCTGCATTGTAGTGCCATGTCCGGCCAGACGTGGCCCATAAACGGTGTAGCCCTGCTGATGGAGGTGCTCACCCAGCCATCGAACCTCTTGCGGCGAGGCCGTGAAGCCATGAATCGCCAGACAGCCGATATCGTTTCCTGGAAAGTAAAATGGCTCTGCGCTCTCGATAAGCCGGATTGGTTTCATGCGGGGCAGTGTACCACGATGCTCAGGGAATGTCTAACGAGCCTGGCCTATGGGAGCATCTAATCAGGCGGGCAGTATCGGCAAAGTTGACGAAGGCATGAGATGAAGGGCTCATAGGAGATTTTCGTAAAGAAACATGCAAACCGGTCAAGCCGTCTGACTCGCATACTTACGTCGACTGATGTACACTCCTCAGTGCTCAAGAACAGTATAGTGCCCTGGCTGAGTTTGGGGGATCTGGTGGAGTGACGGGAGATAGTCCTGAGCACTGGTACGCCTTCCAGAAGGATTGACAAACGGTAAGTGATGTTATGGCAGATCCATATATCGGTAAGAAACTTGGCAATTATGAGATCACTGAACTGATCGGCAAGGGCGGCATGGCGGGTGTTTATAAGGCCCACCAGCCCTCGATGAATCGTACCGTTGCCGTCAAGATCATGTCGCAGCAATTCAGCGGCGACGATCTATTTGTGCAGCGCTTCAAAAACGAGGCAGAGCTGATCGCCCAGTTAGAGCATGCCCATATCCTGCCGGTCTATGATTTTGGTGAGGAGGAGGGAACGCTGTATATCGCCATGCGTTACCTGCCCTCAGGGACACTCTCCGACCGCCTCAAAAAAGGCGGTATACCTGTCCGGGAGGCGATCACTATTTTTTCGCAGATTGCGCGGGCATTGAACTACGCTCATAGCAAGGGCATCATCCACCGCGACCTGAAGCCCGGCAACATTCTGATCGATCAGCAGGGCAACTCTTTTCTTTCCGATTTTGGGATCGCTAAATCGCTGGAGCAGACTCGTGACTTGACCGGTACGGGAGGTGTGGTTGGTACCCCCACGTATATGTCGCCAGAGCAAGGTCTCGGAGAGCCACTCGATGCTCGTAGTGATGTCTATTCGCTCGGCGTGCTGTTATTCGAGATGCTGACCGGCAAAATACCCTTCGAAGCTGATAATGCAATGGCGCTCATGCTCAAACATATCAACGAGATTGCTCCCAGCCCCAGAGCGATCAATGCTGCCATTGCTCCCCAGATCGAAGATGTGATCCTCCGGGCATTGGAAAAGACTCCCGGCAATCGCTATGCTTCCGCTGGTGAGATGGCAGATATGCTGGAGAATGCTTATGCCGTCTCCATCGGCGGGACGCCGCCCCACGGTCACATTGCCGACGAGCAATACAACAATGGCACGGTACCAATTGATGCCGTATCCATCTCGCAAACCGTGCCCTCTCCAATAACTGGCCGCCCGCAGGCCGAAACGGAGCCGCCCCGTAGCGCGGCTCCCCCATCATTGGCTGGTGAGATTGCCGCGGCGCCAACAGCGACTGCTGTTCCTGTTGCCACTGTTACCCCGGCTCCTGATGCGCCAGACTATACCATCAATCGTCTATCGGCCTGGCTGTCTCAGAAACAGTTCATCGGTACCTGGTTCCAGGGCGCGGCGCTCAGTGCCGCTACCTTTATTGCGCTGACCCGTCTGACGCCCGGCTCGCCGATGGAGAATGCGCTGCTCGCTCTCTTGCCTGGTTTGTTTCTTTACAGCCTGCTGAGTGCGCCGATCCCAGGTGCCTTGCTCAGTTTTGGCTTGATCTTCTTGCCGTTACTGGCCCATGCGCCGGCTCTGGCCGTAGCCTGGCTGGTAATGATCGTGATCGCCGGGGCGCAGATGACCTCGCGTGAGATGATGGTATCTATCGTGACTATGATCATGGTAGGGACGCCTTTTGGCTGGCTACTCCCACTGGCTGCTCCCTGGTGGCTGTCTAAACATCGGATGGCATTCAGTGTGGCGTTGGGGGTGCTTTTCGGGTCGATGTTTACCCTGACACTAGGCTGGCCAAATGGCGATGGCCTGATGCCTCAATCGCCCAATGCCGATTTGTTTGCCAATGCTCAGCTAAGCGTCTTCGATACCAGCTACCTGGGTCTGCTGGACGCTCAGGTTTGGGAGCCCTGGTTCAGCGATCCGTTGAGCATCATCGAGAATGTGCGAGGTACGCTCAGCATCCTGGGCGATTTCTTCATCCAGGTCAATGGTCTCCCCCTGATCATTGCAACTGCCTGGGCACTGGCAGCTTTGGCGACTGTCCTGATCCGTCGAAGGTCATCCCCTTTCTTGCGAAGCATTGGCATTGTGCTGGGATTGTTTATACTTGTCGTCGGGCACTTCTTTCACAGTTGGGCAGGCATTGAACCCCCAACCACCACTGCCTTTGTTGCAGGTGGTTTGATGGCGGTTGTAGCGATTTTGCTAACCCAATATCCGATCCAGGCTCCGCCACTGCCACATAAGAGGACAGCCTCCCATCAAGATTAGGGGTAACTATTCGGCTATGAGATCCGTGAGAAAAGGTGGACAACAAGGAGCACCGGATAGAGCCTGATAGATCGCTTGCAAGACAGGCTCGTCGACCAGCTGCGTCAGGCCCGTTCCATTATCGTTGATGGCCCACAGATAGTCGGGGCCGGTTTGCTCGGTGGCTGCCTCGAAGATCAGCCACGGCCCATCTCGGGAGAGCGGCACGTCTGGAAGGTTCGCATCGGGATAGGGTGTCGGGGTAGCTGTGGCCACAGTGGTTAGTTGTGGCGTCCGCGTTGATGTTGCAGCAGTGATAGTTGGGCGTACCTGGCCTGCCGTTGGCATAGTCGTGACAGCCTCTGTACCGGCTCCCGGCGTCGATGCACACTCGACCAACAACAGGCGGCCCACACCGACGATGATCCTCAATGGTTTGTTATTCATGTTGTTTTTTCCCCCACTACAGATACGAATCTACGGTATCCATTCACCCTCCCATCTATCCCATGGATCAGCATACACCCTGTCAGTAACCAGAACCAGCTCAAAGCCTGGACGTTCAGCCATCCACAGACCTTTATTGGTGAGAATCATCAACCGTTGGCTGTCTGGTGACCAGTCGAATCCGATGATGCTGATAGTATTGGGGGATGCACGGTTTGGAGCATCAAGTGTCGACATGACCTTGACAGGCTCGGTCATTGGATCTCCAACCCACAAATCGGATACTTGAGCCTGCCAATCCAGCATATACCATGTCCAACTCTGTCCATCCGGAGAAGTGATCATCGAGTAATACCAGCCGCGGCGATCCCATTCAGCCCCCATCGGGATCTCAGTGGTTTTGCCGTCAGGCGTGATGGTGTAGAGGAGATAATCATCCGTGTAACCCAAAAACACATCGTCACTACTGAGCCATTGGACACGACTAATACCCTGGCTGGAAAACACATGTCTTTCTCCTTGCCTGTATAGGATCAATGGGGTCAGGGAGCCGAGGTCATAAGATGTTGTTAACAGCCATGTATTGTGTTCTGCTGCGAAGGCTTCACTGTCGAAAGGTTCTTCTATAACAATAGTTGTCTCACCCGTCTCAAGGTTCACAATGCGGATATCACTACCTTCAACCTCGTTCCAAGACTGATTCACCAACATAATCTCCGTTGAGCTGATCCATTCTTTGGTGTACAGGTAACTCTTGATGTCAGCCTCTTCAATCAGGCGGGTCGTACCAGTGCCGTCTGCTTTTACAGCCCAGATATCCATAAATTCTGGTTGCCCACCCATCCCGATACCGGCACACCCTTCGTACACCAGATAGCTTCCATCGGGTGACCAGTTAAGATGGTAGGCATTTGAGGGTTGGTCAGATAGACGAGTGATGGCTCTGCCAGCAAAGTCGTAAGTATAGACATCCACTGAGGGACCGTTCAACATACCAACAAATGCCAGCAGGCTTCCACCCGGAGACCATTTCAATCCATCAAGCACGATGATTTCGTCTAGCGGGTACCCGGTACCCTCCCATGTGCTTGTGTCATCTAACAATGACATTATGATCGTCACATCATTGTCGGGGAATGAGAGCAACTTCAATGTGTAAACTGGCACTGTTCCCTTGGTATAGGCAACATAGGCAATGGTTGCGCCAAGACTGTCGGATACGTTGGGCCTCACATCAAAAGCAACAACATATTCATCCACTAATTTTGTCAGCCCAGTACCATCATCATTGATCGCCCACAGGTAGCGAGGGCCATTTTCCTCGGTTGATGCCAGGAAAACCAGCCAGGGGCCACTCTCTGAAAGCGACACATCGGGGAGATTGGCTGTGGAATACGGTGAGGGTGTAGGCAACGGGGCAACAGCTGTCAGGGTTGCCTGAGGCGGTGTAGGTGAGGCAGCGTATATCGCTGTCCGATCTTTTGTTGGCGCGGGTGGTATGTCAGTGACAGGCAGCACACCGGCCGTAGATGTTGATGCGCACCCGACCAACAACAGGCAAGTAACGGCTATGCGCGGAAACAACTGCGAAAGTATCATGCTATGAGCATCCTTTCAGGCTATGGAATCCAGGTGCCATTCCATTCGTTGGGCCAGTCTCCCCGTATAAGGGATGTGAAAATAATTAAACCTTCCGACAGGTAGCTGGAGCAATATCGATGAACCACTTACCCAGACCTGGGCTGTTTCA
>JAFGLD010000130.1 GCA_016928235.1 Anaerolineae bacterium
CTGGTCCTCCTGCTCGAAGACCGGCTTCATCTCGACCATGCCGGTATTGCAGAAGTAGGCGAAGTTGCCGTCGGTGTTGAGCACGTAGGCAATTCCCCCACTCATCCCGGCTGCGAAGTTCCGCCCGACCTGCCCAAGCACGATGACGCGCCCGCCGGTCATGTACTCGGCGCCATGATCGCCTGTCCCTTCGACGACGGCAATGGCGCCGCTGTTCCGTACGCAAAAACGCTCGCCCGCCACGCCGCGAATGAAGGCTTCGCCGCCGGTCGCGCCGTACAGAACTGTGTTGCCGATGATGATGTTCTCCTCCGGCACGAACGTGCTGCCCACCGGCGGGACGGCGATCAACCGGCCGCCGGACAACCCCTTGCCGAAGTAATCGTTGGCATCGCCGTACAGCCGGAAGGTGATGCCTTTAGCGAGGAAGGCGCCGAAGCTCTGCCCGGCGCTGCCGGTAAATGTGTATTGGATCGTATCGTCGGGGAGGCTCTCCTCACCATAGCGCCGGGCGACCTCGCCGGAGAGCATCGCCCCTACCGCCCGATTGGCATTGTGGATCGGCATCTCGGCCAGAACCGGCATGCCACTTTCAAGTGCCGGTTCCGCCAGATCGATCAGCGTCCGGTCCAGAACATCGTCGAGTTTGTGGATTTGGGCCTGGACGCAGTGCGTCGCGTTGTGCCCGGCTTCTCCAGGCTGGTAGAGCATGGGAGAGAGATCGAGCGTCCTGGCCTTCCAGTGATCGACCTCTCGCTGGAAGAGCAGATCGGTACGCCCGATCAAATCATCGAACCGGCGGATGCCGAGCCGGGCCATGATCTCGCGGGCTTCCCGCGCCATGAAAGTGAAATAGCTGATCAGGTGCTCCGGCTCGCCCCGGAAGCGCTTTCGCAGCTCCGGGTCCTGTGTCGCCACGCCGACCGGGCAGGTATTCAGGTGGCACTTCCGCATCAGCACGCAGCCCAGCGAGACCAGGCTGGCGGTGCCAAAGGCGAACTCTTCGGCGCCCAGGATGCCGGCCAGGACGATGTCGCGGCCGGTCTTGAGCTGCCCGTCGGTTTGCAGCTTGACCCGCCCGCGCAGGTCGTTGAGGATCAGCGTCTGGTGAGTCTCGGCCAACCCCAGCTCGAAGGGAAGCCCGGCATGTTTGATCGAGCTGACCGGGCTGGCGCCGGTTCCCCCATCGTAGCCGCTGATGATGATGATGTCCGCGTGAGCCTTGGCCACCCCGGCGGCCACCGTCCCCACTCCGGGCTCGGAGACCAGCTTAACGCTGATGCGTGCCCGTGGGTTGACATTCTTGAGATCGAAGATCAGCTGGGCCAGGTCCTCGATCGAGTAGATGTCGTGGTGAGGCGGCGGGGAGATCAACGTCACCCCGGGCGTCGAGTTCCGTGTCCGGGCGATGATCTCATCGACCTTGTAGCCGGGAAGTTGCCCGCCTTCGCCCGGCTTGGCCCCCTGCGCGATCTTGATCTGAAGCTCATCGGCGTTGACGAGATAGGTGGCCGTCACGCCGAACCGCCCGGAGGCAACCTGCTTAATGGCGCTCCGCGCCGAAGTACCGTCCGGCCGCGTGATGAAACGCTCCGTCTGCTCGCCGCCTTCTCCGGAGTTGCTCCTGCCGCCCAATCTGTTCATAGCGACGGCAATTGTCTCGTGGACTTCCTTTCCCAACGAGCCGAACGACATGGCGCCAGTCGTCATCCGCTTGAGGATGGCCTCGACCGGCTCGACCTCTTCGAGTGGAATTGGCTCCCGCGGCTTGAAATCGAGCATCCCCCGTAAGACATGAGGCCGCTGGTTTTGCTCGTTGACCAGCCGGGCGAATGTCTGATACTTATCGTAATCATCGTCACGTACCGCCCACTGGAGCTGGTGGATGGCCTCCGGGTTCCAGGCGTGATGCTCGCCGTTTTTGCGATACTGGTAAATGCCCTCCGATTCGAGGAGGGGCGGCGGCTCGTGGAAAGCCTTGTGGTGCTGCCTGATGGCTTCCTCAGCGATCTCTGCCAGCCCGATACCCTCGATCTTCGATTCGGTGCCCGTGAAATACCGATCGACCAGCTGCCGGCTTAAGCCAACCGCCGCGAAGATCTGCGCGCCGTGGTAGCTGCGCAGCGTCGAGATACCGAGCTTGGAGAGGATCTTGAGCAGTCCTTTATCGATTGCGTGGATGTAATTGTTTTCCGCCTCGATGTAATTGGCGACCGATGGGAGCTTCCCCTGCTGGAACAGGTCGTAGATGGTGGCAAAGGCGCCGTAAGGATTGACGGCACTGGCGCCGTAACCGAGAAGCAGCGCGAAGTGCATCACTTCTCTGGCCTCTCCGGTCTGGATGATCAGACCGCACCGGGTGCGTTTCTTCTCGCGGATCAGGTGGTGGTGGACGCTTGAACAGGCCAGCAACGATGGGATCGGCACATGATGGGCATCGATGCCCTGGTCGGAGAGGATGATGAAATGGTAGCCTTCGTCAATTTTTTGCTCGGCTTCCCGGCACAGTTTGTCTAGAGCACACTCCAGGCCCAATGCGCCTTCCTCTAACGGGAACACCATTGGGAGCGTTGCGATCTTGAAATACCCCTGGCCCCAATCTTTGATCTTTTCGATATCAGCATTGGTGAAGACGGGGTTCTTGAATTGGATGAGCTTGCAGTGATTGGGAGTCTCGGAGAGCAGGTTGCTTTCCGCGCCAATGTAGCCGGTCAGAGTCATGATCAACTCTTCGCGGATGGGGTCGATGGCTGGGTTGGTGACCTGGGCAAAAACTTGCTTGAAATAGTTGAACAGGCATTGGGGCTTATCTGACAGCACCGCCAGCGGCGTATCGGTCCCCATCGACCCGACCGGCTCGTTGGAGCGTGTGACCTTGGGGATGAGGATGGTCTCGATATCTTCGCGATTATAGCCAAAGGCAAGCTGCATGATGTGAAGCCGGTCTTCGGACAGGCCAACGGCAACCGGTTTTTCGCTCCGGATGTCGGTGAGCCGGATGCGGTTCTGCTCAACCCATTCACGATATGGTTGCTGGTGGCTGATGGTATCTTTGATCTCTTGATCGGGGATGATGCAGCCCTCTTGGGTATCGACAAACAGCAGCTTGCCGGGCCTGAGCCGTCCCTTGTAGGCGATCTGCTCCGGCGGGAAGTCCTGGACACCCACCTCCGATGCCATCACGATCAGGCCGTCGGTGGTGACCAGGAAGCGGGATGGGCGCAGCCCGTTTCGATCCAGTGTCCCACCGACATACCGGCCGTCGCAGAAGACCATCGACGCGGGGCCGTCCCAGGGCTCCATAATGGCAGAGTGATATTCGTAAAAATATTTCAAGTCTTCGGGGATTGGGTTGAACTTGTTAAACGATTCGGGGATCATCATCATGAGCGCGTGCGGCAGCGATCGTCCGGCCATGACCAACAGTTCCAGCGCGTTGTCAAAGGAAGCCGAATCGCTGCCCCCAGGCTCGATGACGGGGAGGATCTTCTTGATATCGTCGCCGAACAGCTCAGACTCGAAACCCGACTCACCGGCGTGCATCCACAGCCGGTTGCCCTGGATGGTGTTGATCTCGCCGTTGTGCGCGATCAGGCGGAAGGGCTGAGCCAGATCCCAGGAAGGGAAGGTGTTGGTGCTGAAACGCGAATGCACCAGCGCGATGGCGCTGCTAAACCGCCCATCTTGCAGGTCTTTGAAGTAGTCTCTGAGCTGGACCGACATCAACATGCCCTTGTAGACAATGGTCCGGGTTGACAGGGAGACGATGTAAAACCGGTGGATGTGCCTGAGCGTGTTGTCGGCTACCTTGCGGGCGATGTACAACTTTCTTTCCAGCTCGTCCGGTTCGAGGGGTATTGCTGACCGAACAAAGACCTGCCGGATGACAGGCTCAGAGGCCTGCGCGATGGCGCCGATGACCGAGCTGTCGACCTCGATGTGCCGCCAGCCAATGACATCGAGCCCCTCTGCCATGAGGATCTGCTCAAACGCTTCGATGCAAGATAGCAGGCCGGTCTCGTTTCTGGGCAAGAATACCAGCCCCGTCCCATACTGCCCCGGTTCGGGCAGATCGGGGATATCGCATTGGTAAAAATGATGGGGGATTTGAGTCAGGATGCCGGCGCCGTCGCCGGTCCGGTTATCGGCGCCTTCCGCGCCGCGATGCACCATGCGCTCCAATACTTCGAGGCCCCTCGCGATGATGTCATGCGACTTCCGGCCTTTGATATCGGCAACAAAGCCGATGCCGCACGAATCGTGCTCGTGGATGCTGTCATAGAGTCCTTGTTGGCCAGGCAACCTTTTTTGCATGGGAATCATATCCTCCATCCGATCATGGCCAACCGGGCGCGGGGATGGCAAGTTGGTCGGACGGGAAAGTCGACATGAAGGCCGGTTGGCGGAGATCGGTATCTCCGGTTGAAAGAATAGGATAAGCGCAGAGCGGGTCTGGTGTAAAGACATGGGGCTCAAAAGTACCCGTTTGGGTGATCGTGAGCAGCCGTTGACGGATGGGGTGTTAGCCGGGCGACTGTTTTCACCATCATTGCAGATGAAATTGTGGCAAGAAAGTAGACCGGCACGGTATACTTGGGAGCAATAGGGGGGCGTAGCTCAGTGGTAGAGCAGGAGCCTTTTAAGCTCTTGGCCGAAGGTTCGAGTCCTTCCGCCCTCATCCGCTCCTAAAAATACCACCTGTAAGGTGGTATTTTGATTCCGGCGATTGGTAGCCAGCCTGCTGGAAATCGGTGGACATCGAGGAGATGCGCAGCATGGTGGCAGAGGAGCTGGGCAAGGTACTGTCGGGGCAGCGGCCTGTTACTGCGGCCGGCAATCTCTCAACGGAGGAAAACCAGGTCGATGTGGAGGCGAAGTATGGGGCGAAGCTCGACAAGATGCTTGGAGGGTTATCAAAACCACAATATGGACTTGGTGGTGATGAGTAGGAGCCAAAATATCGGAGAGAAAAGCCGGGGTGAAGGGTTGATACAGGCTAGACAACCTTTCAGATAGACAGTTTTGGGGTAACATAGCTTCCACAATGAATCAGCGGGTCTAAGTGGTGGAGGCAATTTATGCGATTTACCAGAGCATGTATGTTTGTTGGCCTGGTTGGTGTGCTAGGCGCATGTCAATCCACACTTGTGCCCTCGATAGCCCCATCCGAGGGCACAATCCAACCCTCTGTCTCCGCGACACCCCCGCCAGCTGCTGAGCTGCAAATTACACCTACGGAAGCAGCGTCCACAGCCACGAGTTGGCCAACGCAGCCCCCTACCAATACTCCTTACCCTACTATGAGCTGGACAACATCATCTCATCTTGAGGTTATCGCTCATGACAGCAAGGTGGTCGCCAGATTTGGCTTGGGTCGGTTCAGTGATATCGAGCTATCATCCGCAGGCAACAGGCTGGCAATAGCAGGCAGCACGGGGGTCTCTGTCCTGGATCCAGAGACATTCAATGAGATCTGGCATGGGAATACAGAGAGTTCTGCAACTGACATAGAATTCAGCCCTGATGGGGCACTTCTGGCTTCCTCTATGCCAGCTGGACACATCGCTATCTGGAATACAGCAACTGGCGAGCTTGAACGCACGTTTGCTATGACAAACTACCAAGAAGCCCATATCCAGGTGGCTATTTCACCCGACAATCGGCTGGTAGCTGCAAAAGGATACTTGCCTCAAACGCTAGTCTGGGATATCGCAACTGGAGCGGAGATCTATAAGTTGCCTGGAATGACAGAGTTCAGTATGGATCTAGAATTTAGCCCTAACGGGGAGTTGCTCATTTCCAACCAAGGAGCTGCAGAATACGCTTGGGGTCTCCTAGTCTGGAGGGTATCCGACGGGTATGAAGTGCTCCGGTTGGAAAACTACGTATCGAAGGTTACCTTCACACCAGACAGCAAGAAACTTCTCCTGGGATATGGCGCCGCTGAGATCGATCTACGTCCTGAAATCGAGCACTACGAAGTTGCTGACTACCATGACACATGGTGGCAGTGGGCAGGCTGGGCTCCCGATTTGGAGAGCTATGTCTGCTTTGGTTTGGGCTGCTCTGAGCAGCCAGATTTGGCAGTTGGCAAAGAGGTCTCAGCTGCCATTTACGACAGAAAAACAGGCACAGCGATCAAGATTCTCGAAGCCGCTCCTCAAGCCAGCTATTCCTTTAGCTCTAGCGGTGATTTCATCGTTGGCGCAAGCGGAAAGTACTACAATCAGAGCCACCTCTATATCTGGGATGCTCACACCGGCAAGTTATTGCATGATCTGCCCACCGACTTGGGAGGCGATATCATCTGGTTTCCGCGTGGGAATACAATGTTTGCGCTCAGCTTTTACGACCAAGCACTTGCGGCCTGGGATGTTTCCTCTGGCCAGATACTTCGAATGTTACGAGGAAGTGGGGAGATCGAAAAAGTTGAATGGTCAAAGGATGGCAGTACCTTGATGGGCTGGTGGTACCAATTCAATAGCGCTCAGCCAAGCAGATATGTGGCATTGCGCTGGAATGCTGAGACACAGCAGGTTAGCGAGCTGTTCGATGTTCCCTATCCAGATGCCGGCATTCTGCCGAGTTCCTCATTGCGGGCTGGTTGGAGCGACCGAACTGTCGTGATTTCTGACAGCACCAGCGGCGAGTCTTTTGATCTACTACGTCACAATGCCCCGATATTACAGGTCGCCTGGGCATCAGATGGATCACGGGTGGCATCTGCAGCCAAAGATCAAACGGTCATTCTGTGGGACATCAAAAACAAATCTCCGCAGTTCACCTTGAGAGCCCTCACAGGCCACATCCGGGATGTAGAATGGTCTCCTAACAATCGGCTGATTGCTGTTGCTGCAGGCGATGAGGTTAGTGTTTGGGACACTACAACTGGCGAGAGGTGGATTCAATTCAGTCAACATGTGGGTATTGTCAATGCGGTGAGTTGGTCCCCTGATGGGAGGATGCTGGCTTTGGGAATGGAAGACGCAGCAGTCATCTTGTGGAACCCCAGCACAGGCACCGTAGAGGATATACTGCGGCAGCACTCAGGTGCTACGCTTGACGTTGCATGGTCACCCAGCGGCAATCTCCTGGCGTCAGGCTCTTCGGATGGCTCGGTAATCATCTGGAGGATCAAGTAGTGAGCAATCAGAACCGTTCCCCTTGGCTCATCGCAGGTGCGCTACTGGTGGGGATAATGGTATGCATAATCTGTGCAACTGGTGCGGGTATCATCGGTTTACGCTACTGGCTATTGGCCCAATCGTCAGCGCCCTTGAGCCCAGTTCCACCCCTTATCATTGGCACCCCGGTTCCTGCTGTCACTGATATACCCACGCCAACAGCAAATCCTGCGGCTGTGACCTCCCCTACAACTGATCCCTTGAGCACTATTCCAGTTGGGTCAGACTGGTTTGAGCTGGGCAAGGGAGCAATCTGGAATATTGTGTTATCACCGGATAGACAGTATCTGGCAGTAGCCTGCAGTGAGTATTTGTATATCTATAACCCACTCAATTACGAAGAGCTATGGCGTATCCCCTCGCCGGGGCCTATTAAGCAGATTAATCAGATAAGCTGGTCACCGGATTCGCACTATCTAGCCGTCAACTATTTCTATGACTTTGATGCTGGGCAAACTGTAATCTGGGATGTGGGTCAACAAGCGAAAAACATGACCCTGTCGGGCCAGAATTTGGGCATATCTAGCTTTGCATGGTCCCAGGATGGCTCAAGGTTAGCCTCATTAACCAATAATTCGCGCGGCTCTCTGATCGTCTGGGATCTTGAGAGTGGGGAAATCCTTTTCTCGTCTCCTGATGATAATGGGGATCAGGTAGCTTGGTCACTAGATGGCCAGTATCTCATCCACGATTCTTTAAACAAGGTAGTAGTCCGCAGCAGTGAGGACTATCGGATCATAACCGAGGTTCAGGCTGACACCTTCGTGCTGTCGAACTCCACAGATTTAGTTGTTTCTAACTATCGAGATGGTGGGGAGCCTGGCGTATTGGTTTGGAATGTGGCAACGGGTGAGACTGTTCATAGACTCCCGGATGTCGAGTTGGTTACCAACAGTTGGTCCCCTGATGGCACTGCCTTTGTTGTCACAAGCAAAGAGGGCGAGATCCTCGTGATTGACGCTGCGTCCGGAGAGACACTCAACGAGACCCCTAACAAGTGGAAACTTAACCAATCGTCTGTTCTCTGGTCGCCAGCTGGCAACCAGATCTTCATGGTCTCAAAAGAGGTTTTTCTGGCGCAGAACGTCCTCTCTCTTTGGAATCTTAGGGATGGGACGGTTATTCAACTTGGCGAAAGTTTTGAGAGTGCTGTTCGAGGTCTGGCTTGGCTCGAACCAGGCCGTCGCATGCTGTTCTCTTTTGGCTCAAGGGCTCAAGAGATCAATGTGGAGACCGGTCTGTCTGCTGATATCCTGGTAGGACACATCCCGGCCCAAACCTCAGCAGTCTGGTCTCCTGATGGACAGACGATTGCGTCAAGCGGAGGGAGTCGCATATTCTTGTGGAGTGTAGCATCAAGAGCACTGACAAACTCATACGACATCCATAACAGCATTTCGTCACTTGCCTACGACCCTGATGGCAACCGGCTTGCCGCCTTCTCCCCTTGGAATACGGTCACAATTTGGAGCACCCGGACGGGCCAGGTTGAGCACACACTAACAGGAGATAATGTAAGGGTTATCCACAATGTCATGTGGCATTCAGCTCTATCATGGTCTCCTGATGGGAGATATCTGGCGGTAGGCTTCGTTGGACACCTTATTGTTTGGGATACCCAGACCTGGGGCCGCTCTTTTACTATCCCGCTCCCCTACGACACATATCCTGCCATAATCAATTTCAGCCCTGATAGCCAATATCTTGCATATGGTTGGCTGGGTAATCTGTTTACACTATCACTACAGACAGGTGAGCAAGTAAACCTTCTTGAGGAGGTATATGGTTTCTACTGGGTGCCAGATGGGGACATGATGGCATTGTCTCGATCCCTTGATGGCGCACTGCTTTGGAATACTTCCACCGCCGAAGAGGCCAAGTTCTCGATGCCCATCTACCCAGACAGCAGCCCTTTCGGATCATTTTCTCCCAGCGAGAACTTGTTTGCTGCTCTTGTGAAGGGTCCCACGGTACCGGACTGGCATGTTATTGTCTGGGATATAAGAAGCGGTTTACCCATTGAGAGACTCCACCTCTATAATCCCAGCGATGCACCACTCCTGGAGTGGTCACCTGATGGAACGCACCTGGCGCTTCCATCAGAGTATGGTACTGTCATTGTATGGCACATCACAGTAACTAGCGAATAGGTGCACCATCGTGCACAGATCCTGCAAAGTCAGGCGACCACTGCATAAGAGTGGCCGCCTTTTTTGCTTATCCGCCGCAAGAGAAGGGTCATCTGTTGACCAATCAATGGCACAAAGCCGGACAAGCTGCTCAGTGGACTGACAAAATCGCACACCAGATCGGATGAGGACGAGCAAAGGTAACACTCAATCCTTGAAAGCCATCTTGTAGATCAGCGGTGTGATGTCACGGTTATCGAGTGCTGCAAACAGATAGGGTGCATCTGCCGGGTGGTGTTTCCTGACCCAGAGAGCAAAGGTTTTCCGATCATCTGTCGGAGCGACAGCAAGTGCTGTCTGTATCCGTTCGCGTGTCTCAGCAACAACGGCCTCAATCTCCGCCTGCCACGCGCGAACCTGGCCCAGGAACTCGTCCGGGATGCCTTCAATCATCCCCATCAGAGTGCCGGCAGCTACAGCCTCCAGCACCTGGTTGAAGGTTGTCTGCGTAATGATCCGGTGAACGAGCCGGTAGGCATCCCCCTTGACCTTGAATCGCTGCCCATCAGTATAGCGAAGCACCCACCCTTCCCGGCTGATCGCTAGATGAGCAGCCGCATCCAGCATGGCATCGATGATCGAGAAGGTAAAGGCTTCTGGAACACTAAACCCGAAGCGTGCCGCAATCTCGGCGATTTGCGGATAGAAGTAGTCTTCCCCGGTGAACCGATCCCGCACGCCCACGAGCGTCAGGTCTTCTCTCGGCCCATAGTCAACCACCACACGGTTTTCCGGGTAGATGACCTCGAATAGCAGGGTCAGGTTTTCCGGCAGCCGGCTGAGGTCGTAGTGTTGGTTCAACCACCCAGTTGCCCACTGCGCCTGGGGGCTGAGGAAGGCGCCGCGGGTCGCTATCCGGTAGCTGCCCTGCCAGCGATACAGGATGCCCAGCGAGCCATCCAGCTTGTCCGTCGCTTCCACGGGTAGCCCATCGGGGATGATGCCGTTCTCGCCCCAGTTGAAGAACTTATCGAACGGGCGCGCAACGACTTCCCCGGTGCGCATGTCGAGGATCAGTCCGCGGCTCACCCGCTCAAACCAATTCCAGCGGTTATCCCATTGGGCAGAGGTTTTGTAGTTGAACAGAATGAGGTCATTCCACCGATCTGTCCGCACCGCGCCAAAGTGCTCCCAATCGGACACATCTGCAACGACCAATCGCTGCAGATCCTGCATACTCTCGATTGCGTCTTTCATCTTTCATCTTCTCATCGGAAACAAAACTCGCGGGCCGACTGGTGTATCGACCCGCGAGAGTGAGCACTATATCTACAAAACTGCTTAATCTCTACCCACCACCGGGCCTCCAGGGAAAATCAAATAGCGATTTTTCGCGCAATACGAAAATCGCCTGTGAAGTTCCCGCTGTGAGGAATAAGGTGTTGGCGTTTTGGTTCATGGGCATCAGTATAGCGACCTGGGCTTTGTTCGCCAAATGACAGACCACGCCGGATCTATTTCAATTGAGGGGGACACGCTTTTCACCGTGAATCGGGTGGCCGAGGAGCTGGCCAGGGAGCTGGCGGGGAGATCTGTGGCGGGTGGTGCGGCGCCGCCTGCGGAGGATATCGAGAGGAAGTACGGGGCCAAGCTGGATCGGATGCTGGGTGGGCTGGCAGCGGGGCGTGTGGACGAGGGTGATGGGTGAGGCCAGGCTGATGGTGCAAGGAAGGGAAACTGGGGCGCCGACCTCACCGGGAAATGCCAACCTATGCATGAATCAAGGAAGATGAAAGGAAGACACTGGGAGAATGCCCGGAGGATGATAGGACATCGCCCACCGCAGAACCTCTTGCGCGCCATCCGTTGTTTACGACAATTTGTGTTTCAGCATGATGCCCCGCTCCGATTCGGGTAGATGACCGGAGTGGGGTGATCCCACTTGCAGAAAGCTAGTGCACATCCCACACGATCACCGTGCCGTCGGCGGAGCCGGAGGCAAGCATGTGGCCATCGGGCGACCAGGCCAGGCTGAATACCCGACCGGTATGGCCCAGAAAGGTGTGAAGCAGATCGCCTGTCGTGATATCCCAGACCATAACAGCATTCTCTTCCCACCCCTCGGCGAAGGGATCGATTTTACATGCAGCGTCCAAACCACCCGCAACAGCGAGATGTTTGCCATCAGGCGACCATTTTACAAGCAGATGGTCGGCCTGTGGGCCATCGAATTCATGGAGAATCGCTTCACTAGCATCCTTGACAATCACTTTGGAGAGATGCCGTTCTGAATAGCCTATCTCGACCGGTGTCAATATGACTTCGGCACGCAAGGTGCCATCTGGGGATGTCTCCGTGCTCTCAGGTGCCCAGGTAATGTCTGCGCCGTCACTTATATGGGTTGGCCGCTTGCTCGGTATGTCCCATTCAACTACGGTGTTATAGGCATTGGTTGCCACAAGCGAAGTATTGGACAACCAGGTGAGATTGCGGATTTCGATGTAGCTTTCGATGCCATGTATAGCAAGAAGCGGCTCCGGTCGTTGCAGATTACGCATAAAGACAGCATTACTAGAGGAGGTTATGAGGTGTTGAGAATCATGAGCCCAGGCTACCATCTTGACCCAGCCTACGTGGTCGAGTGACTCAAGCACTTGCTCGCCGTTGCTCGTATCCCATACGATAATCCCACTGAAGGGCCATGAGAAAAGGATACCAGTAGCCAGATAGCGACCATCTGGTGACCAATCGAGAGTGGTTACTTGTTCAGATTCGTCTCCGGCAAGCAGCTTCATTAGCGACGTTCCGGTCTGGGTATCCCAGATGATTGTTTCTGCATAACTGTCGCCCCATGCACCAGATGCCAACCTCGTGCCATCCGGGGACCAAGCGACTGCATACACATTGCGTGTATGCCCTTCAAGAAGGTAGATCAACTCACCTGTGGTTACATTCCAGAGCCACACATTGCTGCTTCCGCGTGGGGCGTCCGTGCCGTTGTCTGTGGTCCAAGTTGCGAGCATCTTTCCATCTGGGCTGAAAGCTACGTATTGCAATAGCCAATGCTCAAGTATGCGCATCTGGCTACCTGTCTGGGCATCCCATAGTATCGCTACATTGAACTTGTCTATAGTGCCCTCATCTCCGGGTCGTGAAACTGATGTTGTCATTGCGATTATATTGCTGTCGGGTGACCACCTCACATCACGGACAGGAGGTGTCCAATAGTCGTCTTCAAATAGCACTTCACTGGTGAACAGTAGTTCTGATCTGGTCACATCCCACACTGAGATACGAGGATCGAGCGCGTCAGGCGGCATCTCCCAATAACAGATGAGATTTCCACTCCAGCCTACAGCAAGGCGCGTGCTATCAGGCGACCAGTCGACATCACCAATGTGTCCACTTTGTTCTAGATAGTGCTGTTGTGTACCTGTCTGAGCATCCAGTACTTTTACGATGGAGCTCTGAACAAACCATACAGCGACCAATTTTCCATCCGGTGACCAGGCGATCCCTTTTACCGATGCTTCGATTGGTTTATCCCATTGGCGTTTGAACGTATTGGCATTGTAAACATATACTCCTGTCGTTGTGCCAACTGCCAGAAGCTGCCCATCCGGGGAGAGAGCGGTTGCATGTATAGAACCGATTCCTAACCGAGCAATCGCTCCGGATGGCGCAGTTCCCTCATCGAGGGATGGCAATGGCAAGGGAGTAGGGGGCAAAGGCGTGGAAGCCGCCGGGTAGGGCGTGAGCGTCGGGGGTGGCACGGTGCTCGATGCCTCAGCACGAGGTGTCGCCGAAGCGCCGGGTGAGCTGGCGGCGATGGTCGGCACCGATGTGGTGGTTGCTGCGCCGCCAGCCGCGCACGCGGCCAGGACCATTCCAATGGCAATGCACAAGGCAATGGGTAGTCTCGTTCGGTGATACATGTCAATCCCTCCTCTCCGTGGCGCTTCTAATGACCTGTATTCCACACAATCACAGTACCATCCTCCGATGCCGATGCCAGCCGCATCCCGTTTGGCGAGAAAACCAGCCCGGTGACATCGCCCAAGTGTCCCTCAAAGGAGAACAACTCATCGCCAGTGCGGACATCGATCACGATGATGCGGTCATCTTGAACGGTGTCCGCAGCCGACCCAAGCCCGACTGCCAGTAGGCTGCTGTCCGCCGACCAGGCAAATGAAGCAGGGCCAGATTCGGAAAAGTCGAGCGTTTTGAAGGGTGTTGCTCGGTATCTCTCAAATATCTCCAATACACCCGCAGATATACTGCAAGCACCACCGTCTGGTACTACGCCGCATCCCTCTGTTAAAGTGGCTACAGCCTGGAAACTCCCATCGGGTGATACCGTTGTTATTTTATTGATGGCCGTTCTCTTGCTTACCTGCGTAGCAGGGATGAAACTCTCATTAACTGGTGGTGTTGTGCCGACCTGTCCCGTAGCCTCAGCCCAGTACCAGTCTCCATCAGGTGTGGTAAGCATCAAAGCGTCTCCATTCTGAGACCAGGTTAGCTGGCTGACGTCCAACCCGATACGCGCCCCACCAGTGACCTTGCCTGCAACGAGATCGACAGCCATCACCCGGTTATCACCAAAAGCAAGCACATGCTGGTTGTCAATAAACACCATCCAACTCAGTGGTCCCAAAGAGACATAAGCCTTGTCTTTATCAAACAGGATATGCCGGTCATCCTGATAATGAACCAGCCAGCCACCATCGGGGGACCAATAGATATTTTCAGATGGAAGGGGAATGGTATATTCAACATCGAAGCCAGCAGTATCCAGGATGGTGATATCTTGCCCGGCGAGTGCAACGTGCTGCCCGTCAGGCGACAACGCAAAATCGCTTACATGTCCACTACTCTGATACAGCAAATTCCAGGCGCTGCTATCAAATACCTCAAGGCTATCCTCAAACATCAGATAGAGATGGTCTGATGATCAGGTACTGTCACTAACAGTCCTGTCTGATCTAAACACAACATCATCTGATGCTGTATCGACCACAAGCAGAATATCACAATCCTGGATGCTCAGGTCCTTGCCATCAGGGCTGAAGGCCATGACAAAGTAACAAGAATAAGGGCCATCGGGAGTCGCATCAACATAGCTGGTATCCACCATATTTATCATACTGGTCGTTATGGCATCCCAGACGTAGAAAACACTGTCGCCATTTGCTGCAAGGTATTTCCCATCAGGAGACCAGCGGATAATAAAAGACACACTTGTCTTTCTCGGAAAACCATTAACTGGCGTCTCAACACTGCGCAACAACTCACCACTTCTGCCATCAAATATCCCGATTTTCCCAACGCCCAGATCGCCGCCTTCGTAGCCGATGTCGGGGTCTGCCTCCACCGCTATGAAACGACCGTCTGGCGACCACTTGGCCCAAGCCCAACCACCTAGCTCACTTACGCGGCTGCCGCTTTGAGCATCGAACAGAACAGGAGCAGAATTGTATCCATATTGCGCCACGACACGGGTACGATCCTTTGAGAAGCTGAAGAACTGGGGAGAACGCTCCAGATAACGGCGCCAGATGCGCTCGAAACTATCCAGCCGGTACCTATAAAGCCCTGTGCTGGTTCCCAGCAGGAAAGTGGAACGATCAGGATATACCGCCACCCCTTTCATGTCCCCTATTCCAATTCGTGCCAGAGCGCCTGGGGGTAATGCGCCACCATCCTGGAGGTAAGGCACATCGATATCAAGATCAATCTCAGGGACAGGTGGTAGCGTTGCCGAAAGTCCAGGAGACACAGTGGATGTCGGTCGTGGGGTTGAGGTGGAAGGCGGAATATTGGCAGGTGTCAGCGCTTCCGTGGTTGTCTTGGCATACCCGGTCGGTAAGACCGCAGCGCGCACGGTTGCCAGACGTTCCTGATAATTGGTGGTGATAGGCACTGCTGAAGTGGCGGCAGTGCATCCAGTCTGGTGAACAGCCAGCACCAAGGCGGGTAAGATGAGGCAAAGGAATCTGTGGGCTTTCAATCGTCCTGGCATATTACTTCTCCTACACTACATCATGGCGTCATAACATTATGAACGAGTTCTCTATGGATGCATAACGTAGCAGAGGGTCGATAAGAGTCGTGGGCTCAGAATCCGGTGTCCCATGCAACGGACAGCAGATCAAGCTGACAGCCGATTGTGTTACAGAAACGTGTAGGTTATGGGCTCGATTTTTGGGCTGTTCTCTGTCCATAATGTGAGCAGTTATGGAGAACAGAGAAACGCCACCGGCAATACTCAACAGAAGGCAGATGAGCAAATCCGCCTGGGCCTGCAAGCCCGGCTCGTTTGATACGCTCAACACCAGCCGCCTGTTCGATGCCGATAACCCGCTGGGCATCCCTCAACTGCGCCACACGCCGATCTCCGCTATCCCCTACTGGCTGGTAGCCTACCGGACGCGCATCCGCTCGCCGCAATTCGACTTTAATCGTGCGGCAACCCACTTCTTCCTGGATGACTACCGATTTGAGACTGTTTGGGCGCGGCCCGAGCGGGGGATGGGGGCATAGAGGAAGTTATCTCACCCTGTGTTGCAGCGTTTCCCAGGCGGCCTGTTCCTGATCGGCGATGGCTTGTAGGGGGGTAACAGCCTCGGACAAGCGACCAGCCGGATCGGGTGACTCGGAAGCCTCTTTGGCCCAGTCTGCGAAGACCTCCCAGGCGTCGCCGATGCGCTTGAACTCGGCGGCACTTTCAGCCAGACGCGCCTCGCCGGTGATGTCGGCGGCTTCGCCTAAGAAGCGGCTGAACATGTAACGGAAACACCCACCACCGGTACCGCCCACGGCGTTGATGAAAATATAGGCACTGAAAAGCGCGCGGCGGATATCGTCAGTGCTCACCTGATCGGGCCAGTGGGGGATGCGCTCGGCTGCCGTGCGAATGCCCGCAACCCCAAGATTGCGGATCGGTGGCTTGAGCATCTGGCTCGCCTGGTTGGTAATGGCCCGGCGGGTCTCATCGGCAGACGGAGGATGAAAGCCCTGGAAGTCGAAGGTTGTCCAGCCGTTTTTAGGTGGGAAAGGCTTGAAGGTCGAGCCACGTGCTTTTTCCAGGTCGGGCAGGGATACGGGGTACAGGTTGTCACGCTCGGCGATCAGCACCTGCCCAGCATCGGGGTCGTAGCCGCAAGCAACCACGACGTGCCCGCCAAAGTGGTATTCCTCTCCACCAAAATCGAAGTAGGGCAGGAACCCCATATCGACCTGGATCATGGCCGGTTGTCCGGCCTCCAGCAGGTTGAGCATGGCCTGGCGGGCTTTGGGAGCGCTGGCAGTCGTGTGGGACTCGATTTGGACCCCAGTGCGCTCCCCGGCAACCGCCTCCATGCTCGGCTTGGGGGAAGTACGCCCACCCAGGAAAGGCGGCTGGCCTTTGGCCTGCCAGTACATGAACCCGACTCCCTCTCCCAACCCAAGCAGCAGGTCTTCGCTGACGTCGCAGCCGTTAAAGGCGTAGATGTGGCGCATCGAGCCGGTGACACAGTGATGAGTTTGCAGTGATTTGAAACCGGTAAAGGGTTGTAGTGGTGACATTCTTTATTCTCCATGAACATCTACTCTGGAAATAGCATCGCGTCATGAGCAATGAGGCAAAAACGCTGAGACGCGCCTCTCGACAGACGACCCTTGCTCTCACCCAGCTTTGCCGGGGCATTGCCTCTGAATTGCTGGTTACTGACCATAGCATAAGCTTGAATTATGCCAGTTCCCGGCATAATTCAAGGTAGCTCCTATCGGATCACAACAGGTGGCCAAGGGCTGGGTGTCGATCGACAATCAGGCGAATGGCGTGAGCTGTCCGTGCTGAAATCTGCCCTTCACGTTTTCTCCGTGATGCGGCAGAAACGAC
>JAFGLD010000131.1 GCA_016928235.1 Anaerolineae bacterium
ATTTTAAACTGATCACTACGATTGTCGTTCAATCGTCGAGCACTGAAAACTGATCACCTGCCAATGTTAAAAACTTGATCATCGAGTAAAAGCAAAAACTTGATCATCAAGTGTGAGGGTATCATCATTGTCAACTGAAGGTCATTTCCTGTTTTTGTTGATCGACGACAGATTTGGCAAGTCGAGAAAAAGATCGGGAGTTTTTTGAAAAAGGATCGAGGAGTTTTTTGCTTAAGTTGACGCTTATGGCGCAAGGATTATGTTTTCGTTGACACCTGTGGAACCCACTCTACCGGGAGTGTGAAGTGAAATGCCGCGCCGCCCGTTGGCCCTTCGCCCACCCAAATGCGTCCCCGGTGCGCCTCAATAGCCAGGCGGCAGAAGGTCAACCCCAGCCCGGTTCCCTTCGGGCCCCGCTTCCGGGCGGATTTGGATACCTGGATAAACCGATCAAATATTCGCTCTCGATAGTCGGTAGGAATGCCGTTACCGCTATCGATAATCGAGACTTTCTGATGCGTAGCCTGCGCTTCAATCACGATATCGATCCGGCCATCCTGGGGTGTGTACTTCAGCGCATTATCGAGCAAGTTGACGAAAACACGCTCGATCTTCTCAACATCAACCGCAATTTCAGAAAGCGACTCTGGGGCATCGATGTGAATGGCGATTCGGGCATCGTCGGCCAATCCCTGGAGCTTAGCGCAGGCCCCTCTGGCAATCGATTCCAGACTGGTTGTCTCTAAAACCAGCGGCACTTCCCCGCTTTCCAGTTTGTTGACATCCAGGATTGCCTCAATCAGCTTCAGAAGCGCGCGTGAATTGTCGTAGGCTACCTTCAGTGTTGATTGCAGCACATCGGCGCTGGGATGTTCAGGCGTTATCTCGATCTCCTCCAGCGCCATATCCAGCCCTGTGATGACCCCGGCCAGCGGGCTGCGCAAGTCGTGGACGATCATGTGCGACATTTCTTCTCGGAAAGATTCCAGCTCAATCTCCTGCGTGATATCACGCAAGACAAACAACCGGCCGATCAATGTCCCATCCTGGCCGGCAACAGCCATCGAGGTTTCTTCGATGGCATGAGGGGATGGCCCGCCAATGGTGTAAGTACGACGTGTGACGGCAAAGGGATCCTGCTGTATCTGTCGCATCAGGGTGCGCGTTTTATATAAAGAAACAATCACATCGTCACGCGGAAAATCTCGTCTAACACACCGGACAATATCCAGCACCGGCAACCCAACATAGTCTTTGATGTTAAGATTCAACAGATATTCGACACGCGGATTGGCAATCTCCAACCGGCTATCCATCCCAAACATCAAAATGCCGTCGTGGCTGCTATCCAGGACAGCCTGCAAGCGGTCACGACTGATACGTGTACGCTCTGATAGGAGAGCATTCCCAATAGCGGCCGCTGACTGAGCCGCCAGCAGATCGAGAAAATTCAGGGTTTCTTCTTTAAGCAACGTTCCATCGGTAAACACGACGACAAAAATACCTACGATTTCGTTGCCCAATTTCAGCGGCATTCCTACCAGGGTCTTAATCGATTCCCCGGCTGGGCCAACGAAGCACGAATGCGCAGCCGGATCGTCAACAACCAGCTTGTCAGCCGACCGGGCAACAGAGAGCATCAGGTCAGTTAACCCAGGCGCCAATATGGTCTGATCGCACTCCCCGCTCATCCATCGGCTGGCTCCAAAGGTCAAGCTGTCATTAGCCTGATCGTACAGGCAGATCACACTTCCTGCCGCTCCCACCTGGGATACTGTCGAGTTAATGATCAGCCGCAGGCTGTGCCCAAGATCAGGCGATGTCAATAACTCGAGTGCAATCGAGCGCAGCGTCCTGAAATCCTTGACCTGTTGTTGGACTGCCTCGAAAAGGCGGGCGTTAGCGATTGCAATAGCGGCATGCTCGGCCAGGTTGGCAACAAAGCGAGCGTGATCAGGCGTGAATGCGTTCAAATGAACGCTCTCCAGGTTGATCACTCCCAGGTGTTTGCCCTTCAGCATGATTGGAGCAGCCAGCTCAGAGCGAACATGACGCCGCAATCTAATATAATCCGGATCGTTGAGGACATCGCCAATATTCACAACAGAATTTGTTTGTAAAACACGCCCCACGACGCCCTGTCCGGCAGGCAGGTGTTGAGAGACATCCTCATCGGGATCATGTCGAATAATCAAGTGGAGCGTATTTGTCTGTTCATCCAACAGCCCTATGTCGGCGTAGTCCGCGCCGGTAGCTTCAACAGCCGCTTTCACAACCTGTTTGATCACGCCTCGCATTTCGAGCTGGCTGGTCATACGCTGCGCAACCTGTTCTATCGCCGCGATCTCGTTGAGCCGGTGAGCCAACGCAACATCGGTGCGCTCGAAGAGACGGGCATTCTCAATTGCCACCGCGGCCTGATTGGTCAGCGATTCGGCCAGCCGGGCCTGCTGAGGAGTAAACCCGCCTGCCTCTGCAAAAGTGGGCATGACCATCAGCCCCACCAGCCGATTGCCCACCAATAACGGCAGTGCCAGTCCGTCCTTGACACTGGAGTGATCAAGCAAAAGGTGCTCCGATATCCCCAAGGCGGGATCGTCATACCGAAGCAAGCAGACATCGTGCTGCTCGATTGCCCGCGCGACAAGAGGGATATCCTCGATGATCAGCACGAGCGGCTTAAACGATCTTTCGCGTGGTCCTTTCCGGCCCGCGATCACTTTCAGCTCGGCGCGCAGACTTGCGCCATCCTCATCAGCCAGCCAGGTCGCGCAGCCCGAAATCCCCAGGGTTTCGATCAGATTGGCAGACAGCGTTTTCAGCACGTGTTTGAGAGACAACGATGAGCTGATCGCGCTGCTGGCGCGGTAAAGTGTTTCCAACTCGCGGCTGCGAGCGCGGGTTGCTTCAAAGAGACGTGCATTCTCGACCGCGGCAGCAATCTGACCGGCCAATGTTTCCATCATTTCGATTTCGCTTCGCGGGATATGATGAGCTTGCGTATAGCACCCCAACAGCGAGCCAATGATGCGATCGCCAATCTTGAGTGGAACTTCTAAAACGGCCCGGATCTGGTCTGCATCTGCCATCCATAAAAAGTTCTCAAACCGGCAACCATCTGACAAATCCTCGATGACAATGGGAGACCTGGCCCAGCAAACATCGGTTTGTAAATGGGTCAAGGCAATCGCCTCAGAAATGCTCTTGAATTGCCGGCTGAGCCCAACACCATTGGCCATATGCGCGTGTGCGCCATCCTCATCAAGCAAAAACACGGCTGCTTTGTCATATCCCATAATCTCGACAATGACTGTGCAGACTGTGTGAATGAGATGATCGAGATCCAGCGTAGAGGTTGTCAGAGAGGAGAGCCGGTTGAGAGAGGTCAACTCACCGGACTGGCGTTGACTGTGTTGATAAAGACGAGCATTTTGTAATGCGACGCCTGCCTGCATAGCAATTGCCTCAAGCAGATGGCGATCGTCATGGGTGAAAGCATGTTCGCGTTGATAATTCCGTAACCCCATCGCGCCAATGATTTGATCGCCTGCCCATACAGGCACGCCTAAAAAGCTGCGCGGTAGCCGTCCTACCGGTTTGATCTCCAATCCGGTCATGATCGCTGGGGTAACTCGGTTGAGCAGAAGAGTCTGCCGGGTGCGAATAACATGAGCCATCACGGTCCTATCATCGATGCCCACCGGATCAAAGTGTACCGGCCGTCCGTCTTCATAGTCCACCAGGAAGGAAATCAGTCTGGTCTGCTCATCATAGAACGCCAGGATAAAACCGGATACATCCAGCAACTTGCCGATCTCCCGTCGAAGTGTGGCCAACAGCTCGTCGATCTCCAGGTTGGTACTGAGCGCCTGGCCGATACTGTTTAGCAGGCTAAGGTTGGAATTCCGGCCGGATAGATCGATATAGATAACAGATAGCCCATACAATCCGGCTTGACCAAGCACATAGAGTGCCAAACCATACCAGCGCAGATCGTTATAGCTAAGAATAAATACAAACAGCGGCACGACGACTAAGCCGGCATAGTTAACCAACAGGAATAGGTGCCAATGACGGGTTAGCCGGGACACAGACGAGGCACCACCTGAGGCCAGCCAGATATAGGCGCCTGCCACGATCAACGTAGAATAAATGCCGGCCGCAAAAACGAAGCCCGGCAGACTCTGTGGTTTGACGAGAATATCAAGGGGGATGCTGCATCCTAACATCCGGCAGGAATATCCTACAAGGAAAACGCTCAGACTATGGACGGCACTATTGTAGAGGGACTCGTAGAGAAAGATATCCTGATAGACGTGAGGTAAATGCAACAGCCTGACCAGTACCATGCAACTCACTGCGACGGCCAATGATCCGGCCATTATCACCGGCATGGCACGTTCATAGCCAGTGGCCAGCGCAATCGTAACAACGCCTCCGGCGATAAATCCAACATAAATGCCACCCGGCAGACGAATACTGAGTAGGATTGGCAAGAGATAAAGAAAAAACAAGATTGCCGGATCAAGCCATTGGTCATACCAGTCAACTTCGCGGACAACAACCAGAGTCGCCGCAACCGCTATCAGCCATACCCCAATCGCGATGGCCCGCTGATATGTTGTTGGGCCGGCATCAAGGACGCGTCGAGCCAAACGGACACGGAACAAGGAAATAGCTTCAGGAGTGCTCATCGTCATCGATCAATTCCACGTCCGGCTGACGTACTCGCCAGCGTAGACGCTTATAGATGTCCCGAAGCTCTCTTGCTGAAAGCTTCTGGCTGCTCTCGAAGAAAACAATGGCAGCCCTGCCCAGTGCATTGGTGCCTGTCCAGGCGGCTCCACCGGCGATCAGCCAACCGGGGCCAGGGATCAGCTTGGCCAGCTCCTGAGTGGTATAGCGGATTGCCAGACCGCCGGCTATGGCGCTAAGCAGTTCCCTGGCACGGGCAACTCCCATAGCCTGCCCATAAATAGCCGCTAATCGAAGCAGCATCCGCACCTGAACGGCAATCAGGAAGGGTAAACTGACCAATGGTATCGGCTCGACGCCCATAAATACGGCAATAGCCGCCGATTCTCTTACGACACGGGCCGAGGCAATTTTGCGGTAGCGTGGCAGTGCACGCCCTACAGTCACCGCCATGCGTGGGTGAGACTCGATAATCGCCGGGATCAATTGATCGGCAATACCTTTGTCCTTCTTGGCCGAGATCGGGATGACGGGCACACCTAGCTTGAGTTCGATGTCACGGAGCACCTGCTTGAGATCGCGACGTATTAGATCGATTTTGTTCAGCGCAACCACCACCGAAAGGCCCGTTGACGCGATTTCTCGAAGCAGATTGGCGTCAGATTGGCGTACGCCCGCGGCCGCATCGAATACCAGTATTACCACTGTAGCATGTTCGACTGCCTGTAGAGCAGTCGCCGCATGTCCGGCTCCGGCGATCTCGTCCAGACCCGGCGTATCGACCAGGGCAAAGGGGCCAAAACGTTCACTGACCAATTGTCGAGTCGTTCCCGGCACCGCCGACACCGGCGATAGTTTCTGGCCCTTAAGCCTGTTAAACAGGGTGGATTTGCCTGAGTTGACCGGCCCAACAATAACCAGTTGGGCGCGTGCCTCGTCGGCAACAGAAGCCTCGATCTGTTGCAGATCGAGGGTTTCGATAAAACGACGCGCGTCTTGTAAACGACTGGGTAGGTTCATGGCTATTCTGTTCTGTTCTCCATACCAGGCAGTCTAGCATAGAAGCCAAACTGGGACAATGGGGACAATATAGGCTGGGTACTGATCTTAACCATGAGATGATCTATAATGGGCAGGATGAATATGATCAAGAAGATTTACCAAACAACATACTTTAATAGATACCAGATCGCCTCCATCGTCTGGTTGATCGTGATCTACATTGTCACCGCGCTGACCGCGGGGGTCAATGCTTCCCCTGAGGGAGGCCTTGCCCTGATACTATTTGAGGCTCGTCATGTTGTTATGCACTCTTTGATCTTCGCGGTGCAGGCGTGGCTGATCTCTCATGCGCTTAAACTACCCGGCGATCTCCATACGAGACATAACGGCTTAAGGCTGCTCACCCTGATACTACTGCTGGGAATTGGACAAGAAGCTTTGCAGAGTTTGTATCGTCAGGAAATCCGCGTCTTGCCTTCATTATGGGATCTGGCCGTCGATGTGGCAGGTGGGGCAGTTGGATGGGGTGTGTACCAATACCAGCACAGAAGATCTCAGTTACGACACACACGGAAGAGCGAGGCAGAATCATGAGCAACATACACGAAGCAACAGTCATCTTACACGACGGCATGCATTTCGAAGGTTTCACGGGTGCAGGGACGGAAGAGGCTTTCACTGTACAACTCGATGCTGGAGAGTCTGCCGGCGGACAGGGTAAGGGGAGCAACCCTTCCAAACTGATCCTGGTTGCGCTGGCAGGCTGTATGGGGATGGATGTAATCAGCATCTTACGCAAAAAGCGCCAGGACATCAGAGGTCTCAAGGTTCATACCCGCGCCGAACGCGCCAATGAGCACCCAATGGTTTACACACATATCTGGGTAACAGTCATCGTGACCGGGAAACAGGTAGAGGCTGCTGCTGTAGAGCGAGCCATAGAGCTTTCGATGACCAAATACTGTCCAACAGCTAACCTTCTGAAGTCTGTCGTACCCATCGAGACAGATTATCAAATCATCGAAGCCTAAGCCTGACTTTGCACATCGACAACCCTATGGATTCGTATCTTCTCAATAACTCGGGGGGGGTAACTTCAAACCAATTCTTGGTGATCGGTTATCAGTGATCAGTTTAAAGTCGCAGAACAGAGAGCACAGGTCATAAAAAACAGGGGTTGTGGGGTTGGTGGATGGGGATTAGGGTCGAAACCCAAGAACCGTCATGATCGAGGATCGTCGTTTCCGGTTCCTCTTCTACAAGCGTATAGTTGCCCAGATAAGTCTTTGCAGCAAGCGACCGAGGGACAAGAAAAAGATAAAAGGTAAGCGGTAAACGGGGAAGGTGACACAGTACTTGCTTCGCCATTACCCATTTACCGGGATGGTTCATTAAGTTGTGACAAAAGGCGAGATATTTGTGGGCTACGTCAATGCAAAAGAACATGCTTCTCCAAGGCAGCATCCG
>JAFGLD010000132.1 GCA_016928235.1 Anaerolineae bacterium
ACGCCAATTCCAGTATATGGATGGTGGTGCTCATTGTCAAGCGAGTTCGGATAAAAGGATTACACGGATCAACCATGTCTATCAATGAGGACTTCTGACGATGTTTTCAGACATTTTCGACGATCTAATCTTACTCTCGTTTTTTTACACGAACGGTTGGCCCAGTGCCAGGGTGTATAACACGAAGGCGCTGATCGATGAGATGCTCTGTAGCTGCGTGAACCAGTACCAGCGGTTTCGGTAGGTTTCCCAGTTTCCTGGAGGCGATTGGTCCGACCAGTTGGCAAACTTATCGTACAAAGGCTCCAGCAGGAAGCGCGATACGCCTACGGAACCGACGAGAAAGATCAGCCAACCGACCAGGGTGAGCGTGAACGGCCGCGTGTTGCTGATGTTCATCCCGGCGACCAGGGCGGTTGTTGGCGCCAGCATCGAGAGGATCACCAGTGTGTAGTTCACTGGGGCAATATCGGATACTCTCAGGAATCGATGGCACACTGAGGTAAACTCAGGGCCCGACAGTCTTTTTACCGCCGGGTAAAACAACATCGTCACAGTCAGTGTCAAACCGCTAAATAACCCGGTCATCATGACGCTGACTAACAACGCAATCCTGAATATTAAGTCTCCTGATAGGTCAAACATGTCAAGGATACCTCCATGTTGGGATATGGGGTATTATGCGGATGATTGATAGGGTATGCAAATACTCCGTTTTTTGCATGTTCTCCCGTTACCACATTTGTTGACATTGTGTCTGTGCCCTTTTAGAATATACCCCTATGGAATTTGCCCACATGCTCCACCAGATGTGCCACGAGATCTTGTCTACGGCCGACATCAATGCTATCCGCAAGGCGCGTGGCTTCAAGGAAAAAGAGACTGCCTCGCGGACGACCTTCGAAAGCTTTTTCCTGTCCAGTATTGGCCTCAAAGCAGTCATGGCCGAGCTGACGCCCAAAGAAATAGCTCTACTGCATTTGCTCAGCCGGCAGCCGGCCGAAGTGGATATCACGTTCTTCGAGCGGCTGTACGGCAGCCCCAAGCAAAAAGAACATTATTACCGTAGCACATTCACCCAGCAGTTCAAAAACATCTTCGACGCAGTGAAGACATCGCTCTTACGCAAGGGCTTGTTGGTCATGGCCGAGGCGAAACAAACCGGCGATTCGGTACAGATGGAACGCTGGCGATTTCGCCTGCCGCCCGAGTTCGTGCCCTTCCTGCCGCCGATCGTTCAATCGCCGCATTATTCCGAGGCGTCCGGCGAGCTGCGCGTGAAGGTAATCGGCCAAAAGCTACTCGAAGTGGTGGGAGGTCCGCCAGTGTCAGGGTTTACATCTGAGGGGGAGTTTGGTTTATCCCTGGCAGACGGCACGCTCATGATCGGCGCTCAGCCTTTCTCTGCCGCGGCGCTGGCTGAGTGGCAGCAGTTTGTCTGGCAGGCTGAATTGAGAGTATCAGTGTCCGACAAATCAAAGTCTATGGCGCTGCCCGCGGCCGTCTCGATGATCCTGGGCACCCTGGCAACTCACGAATGGGCCACTGCTAAGGATATCGAGCCGGCTCTGGAGGTTTTCTGTCTCGACGAGAAGCTGCCCGGCGCAGAGAAAATCTGCAACACCGGCTGGCAGTGGGGCTGCCTGGCTCGGCGCGAAGAGGATGGACAAACCTACTACCGGCTGCCTGCCTCGGGGGAAATGGCGCCCCTGGATATGGAGCCGGATGCCTATCTTCAAGTCGCGGAGAGCACAGTGCTCATCAATCTGCTCACCATCCCGCCCGACGTGCTTGAGCAGCTGAACCACCTGGCCTACCTGGAGAGCGTCGACGGCAGGTTGGTTGCATCGCCCGATGTGATCAAGTTGGGCCGGGTTGCTCCTGAAGATCGCCAATCGCCCCTGAGCGGCTGGCTGTATACCAACATCCCCGCTTTTCAAGAGGCTTTCGACGCCGTCAACGTGTGTTGGGGCAAGACCATTGTCCACAGCGGGCTGTTGGTGGCGCGGGTACGCGACCTGAGCTTGCGGGTGCAGCTCGAGCGTGATCTTGGCCAGCATCTGGTGGTCATTGGTGACGAGATCATTGCGTTTCCCGAAGCCCGGTGGAATGAGGTGGAGAGGGCAATCACCAAGGCCGGATTTGTGACCAAGGTGGTGTGCGCATGACGACACTGGCGCTTACTCCCGCATCTATAGATGGGCTGGAAATTTCCGCCAACGACCGTGACCTGCTGCGCGATCTGTTTACCTACATCGATTATGTGCAAGTGCGCGACGTCAAACGCATGGTGCGTAGCAACGAGTTGCCCAAGGCCGATTCGGCGCGCATTGCCCGGCTGCTGGGCGATCCTGAGATCGAGCAGGCGGTCAAAGAGACCGGCGGCGCGGCATGGATCGATTTCATCGACCATCTGGCCCTCTCCATGAAGCTGGTGAAGTACGATACCAAGGGCGAATACCGTGGCTATACCAGCTCAGAGCCCTCGTACATCGACAACTATATACAGGTGGACAAAGGAGCCTATCAGGCGTTTCTCGATCTGGCGCCGATCGAGCAAGAATTGAAACTCCTGTATAGGCTGCTCACTCCCGGAGGTCGGGACGAATACAGCTCGGCGCCCAATGAGTTTTTTCGGCAGAGTGTGCTGGGATGGTTGGATCCGTTTGATAGAGCCGGCTCAGCCACGGGCGTGATGCCCCTGCTGGATTTCGTTTCCATCCGGCGCTTTTTGTTGGAGCTGCTCCAACAGTGCCAACCCGGTGTCTGGTACAGCACCGCCTCGCTGGTCGATTTTCTGAAAGTCCGGCACCCCTACTTTCTCATCCCAAAAACAATCAAGGCTGATAAGTGGGGCAAGACCGTCGAACGGTACTATAACTTCCGTGACGGCCCTGAGCGTTGGAGTAGGTGGGATGCGCACATTCCCACCGATGCCCCCGACGCTTTCGAGCGCGTCGAAGGCCGCTACATCGAGCGATTCCTGGAGGGTATTCCCCTCACCATGCGCTTCGTGGAGGTGGCATATCTTCGCGAGCAAGAGCGGACGGTTTACCCAAGCATCGGGTGGCTGCGCGCTTTCCGGGTGAGCGAGCGCTTCCTGCGGCTGATGGCGGGGGATGCCCTGCCGCCGCGCGTCACCGTGCAGCCCAATTTCGACGTGATCGTCGAATCGGAATTGTACCCGGCACGTCTGATGCAGACTCTCTACGCGCTGGCCGAAGAAGTCTCCGCGCCCGGTGGAAGCACGCACGCCGCAGTGGTGACCTTGCAGCTCAAGAAGGAACGCATTGCTGCCGAGCTGGTACGCAACCCTGACCTGGACGTCATCGGTTTGCTGCAAGAGCTGACCGGCCGCGAGCTGCCGCCCAATGTAGCCATCGAATTGGAGGAGTGGAGCGGTCACGCCGATCAGTTCACGCTCTACACCGGTTTCAGCCTGCTTGAGAGCGTCAAACGGCTGCCGCAGGCCGATCCGTTTACCGTGGAGCGCCTGTCGAAGCACTTCCGGCTGGTCAAGCAGACCGACGCGCTGGTGGATACTCTGGAGGAAGCCTTACTGGCTCCGGTAGTGATCAGACATGGACTCAGGCGCTTCGAGCCGCTGCCGGAGACTGCGCGAACTATCTTCCCGAAGAAAACGAAGCAGTCGGAGGCGCCGCGTGGCCCGCAGCAGGTACTGCTGCCGCGCGTCGTCATGATGACCTACACCTTCCCCGACGCGGCTATTTTTGACGATTTCCGCAAGGCCCTGGCCGAGCTTCGCTGCCCGATTCAGGCCGACCCCGCCATGCTCTCCATCACCTTTCCCCAGCAAGAACAGCCGCGCTTCGATGAGGCGCTCCAACAGTTGGCCGGCAAGTACCGGGTGGAAATCGAGGATCGGATAGGTTAAACTTGCGGTGTGATGGATATGGTGTCATGTCACATCATGTATCACCTATCACGCCCTACTTTCGTTAGACACTTGAACAGCGAGTGAAAATACCTCTTACCTATGCCACGTACCGATAATCCCCTCATTGTCCAGAGCGACAAGACCATCCTGCTCGAAGTCGACAACGAGCGATACACTGATGCGCGCGATATCCTGGCTCGCTTCGCCGAGCTGGAGAAGTCGCCCGAGTACATCCATACCTACCGCGTCACGCCGCTTTCGTTGTGGAACGCGGCCTCGTCGGGGCTGCAATCCGGCGATGTGCTGACCGCGCTTGAAGAATTTGCCAAGTACCCTCTGCCCGCTAACGTCGTTCGGGACATCGCCGATTACATGGGGCGTTACGGGCGGGTGAAGCTAATCCGCGAGGATGGTGATCTGCTGCTGGTCAGCGACGACCCTGTGTTCATCGCCGAAATCGCCCAACACAAGAAAGTCCAGCCCTACCTGCTGGCCCAACCCGGTCCCTCGCAACTGTCGATCAACCCGGCCTATCGCGGCCACCTCAAGCAGGCTCTCGTCCAGATCGGCTATCCGGCCGAGGATCTGGCCGGGTATGTCATCGGAGACGATCTGCCTATTGAGCTATGCGCCACGACAGCCGAAGGCCGCCCCTTCTGGCTGCGCGACTACCAATGCCAGGCCGCCGAGGTCTTCTACGCGGGCGGATCGGCGCGCGGCGGCAGCGGCACTATCGTGCTGCCCTGCGGCGCCGGCAAGACCATGGTTGGGATGGCAGCCATGCAGCAACTCCAGACATCGACGCTCATCCTGTCGCCCAACACCGTTGCCGTGCGCCAGTGGATCGATGAGCTGCTCGATAAGACCTCGCTGACCGAAGACCTGATCGGCGAATACTCCGGTCTGCAAAAGGACATCCGCCCGGTGACCATCAGCACCTACCAGATGATCACCTATCGGAAGCGTGGCTCCGAGAAAGGCAGCGCCGAGGAGTATCCCCACTTCGAGCTGTTCAACGCTCGCAACTGGGGTCTGATCATCTACGACGAGGTGCACCTGCTGCCCGCCCCTGTCTTTCGCATCACTGCCGAACTGCAAGCCCGTCGACGCCTGGGCCTGACCGCCACGCTGGTGCGGGAGGATGGTATGGAGAGTGATGTCTTTTCATTGATCGGCCCGAAGAAGTACGATGTACCCTGGAAGGACCTGGAGAAGCAGGGCTGGATTGCCACGGCTGTTTGCCACGAGGTGCGCATTCCACTCGACGAGGGCTGGCGCATGGAGTATGCCCTGGCCGCGCAGCGCAACAAGTACTCGGTGGCTGCTCACAATCCTAAGAAGATCGACGTGCTGCAGGTGCTGCTGGAAAGGCACGCCGCCGACAACCTGCTGGTGATCGGCATGTACCTCGACCAGTTGGAGGAGATCGCCGCGCTGCTGGATGCGCCGCTCATTACCGGCAAGACCCCCGTGCGCGAGCGCGAGAGGCTCTATGAGGCGTTCCGCACCGGTCAGGTGAGATGCCTGGTCGTTTCGAAGGTGGCCAATTTCAGCATCGACCTGCCGGATGCCAACGTGGCCATCGAGATTTCAGGCACCTTCGGCAGCCGCCAGGAGGAAGCCCAACGCCTGGGGCGCATCCTGCGGCCCAAGAGCGATGGCTCCATCGCCCATTTCTACACCCTGGTGACGCGCGACACGGTCGACCAGACTTATGCCGCCAACCGCCAGCGATTTCTCACCGAGCAGGGTTACAAATACGAGATCCTCTATGAGAACGAGGTGTTTGCTACAGCATGACACAGCCTATTCTTCACGATAACCTGCCGCTCATTGAGGTCGCCGACCGGCTGCTCCTCGATGACTTGTACGCCGATCCACAGGCATCGTTGTATCTGTTAGCGCGCCTCAGCGATACCGTCGCCGTGGTCGCCCCCGGCCAGGTCGATGTGTTGCAGGCGCGCCTGCTCAAGCTGGGGCATACCCCCAAGATGTTGGAGTAGCCCATGTCCGCTGCTGACCGACGATTTGATAGCGATCTGTACCGCATGACTGCCGACAAACTGAAGCCGATGATGAAGCTTTGGGGAGGCAAATCGAACGCGCGCAAAGACGAATGCCTGGCACTGATCACCCAAAGCCTGAAAGACCCCGAAAAAGTGAAGGCTGCTGTCGCTGGGCTGAATGACATCGAGCGCAATGCGCTGGCGCTCATGAAGCGCATGAACGGCATAGTGGAATACAATGCTTTGGGGATAGGGTTGCTGGCTGCGGGCATCTACACCCCTCACAGCTATCCCCGTTACCACAGTCCGTACTCTGAGTTGGTGAATAAGCTATTTCGGCGCGGGCTGATCATGGGAACGGGGCACAGTCCAAGCTCTTTTCAAAGCTCTTATGAGAGCCACGCTGTCTATACCGATCACCGCTTATTGGCCTATGTGGGCAACCTGGAGATCGTCCCCTTCCGGGTTGAGGCCATGCCTACCCCGCCGCATTCTGCCTATCGCTGCCCACCCAACGTCGTGCTGGATATTGTCGGGATGCTGCAGGCGGTCGATACCCTGGGCGGAATCAAATTGACGAAAGACGGCAATGTGCGTATCGCCGATGCCGCCAGGTGGCGCAAGCTGCTGCATTGGGAAGAGGAGTGCTTTACTCTGGACGGGTTCGTGTTCCCTGACCCGGTGACGGCCTGGATCGATGCGCTGCGCTATTCAGATCTGCTGGCTGTGGACAACGGGACTATCTTTGTCAAAGAGACCCCTGACGCCTTTGCGGCCCGCCCCTATGCGGAACAGGCTCGCCTGTTCGTCGAGGGCTTCATTCGATCGGGACGTTGGTGGGAGCTGGCTAATCCCCCATACTTTGATATGGCTGGTAAGGGCCGTCGGCAAGGGCGGTTGGCGATCACGCTGGCGCTGGCTGCCTTGCCGCTCGATTCGGACGCCTTTTTCTCGCTTGATGATTTCGACCTGGCACTCTACTTTCGCATCGGTGAGTATTTCGCTCTGGACTACCCGCCGCGTGCTCCCTTCATGTACAGGGAAACTGAGGATGAAGCTGCGCAGAAGATAGCTAAATGGCGAGACGAGACCCGCGCCGATTGGCTCAAGCAAGAGCGACCCTGGATCGAACGGGCGCTCACCACCTGGTTATATTTCCTGGGGCTGATTGAAATTGGCCTGGATCATGGCTCGGTAGTAGGGCTACGCCTGACCCAGTTGGGCCGAGAGGTTTTCCACCCCGAACTGGCGAGCGCCTCCGTCTCTACATTGACCGAGCCCGCGTCTGACCAGCCGGTATGGGTTGTTCAGCCTAACTTCGATATTGTCGCATACCTGGATCGCGCCGGCCCGACGCAACTGGCCTTCCTGGAGCGCCATGCTGAGAGGGCGCAGGCGCATGTGCACACGGCGCACTACCGGCTCACACGCGAGAGCATCTACCGCGGCCTGGAGAGCGGTGTCTCACTGGAGGAGCTGCTGCAAGTGCTCGAAGCCGGGGCCAATGCGTTGCTGCCGCAAAACGTGGCGGTCGAGATCCGCGAGTGGGCCGAGCTGCGGGAGCGGTTAATCGTCAGGCAGCGTGCCCACCTGTTGGAATTCCCTAATGCCGATGACATGCAAGCGGCCCTGGATCGCGGCCTGGTGGGGGATGTGGTGGGCGAGCGCTGCTTGCTCGTTGATGAATCTTCCAAAGACGCTGTAGCCAACCTGAAGCGTTTCGACTATGCCGCGCCTTTGCCAAAATGCCTGACTGTCAGCGAGGAGGGCCTCATTGGCATCAAGGCCGGCCCTCGTGACCTGGCCATCGATGCCCAACTGGCTCAGTGGGCGGAGCGCCTTCAGAATGGCGACTGGCAGATTACCGAAACCAGCGTTCAGGCGGCTTTGAAGCGTGGCTTGCGGTTGAAACAGCTATTGGCCTGGTTGGACATGCGCCTGTCTCACCGGCTGTGGCCGTTCCTGGCGCTGGCCTTGCGGTCGTGGGCCGGCACAGCGCCGCACGTCGAGCTGGAGACGGTTATCGTGCTGCGCTGCCCCGATGAGCAGGTTTTCCTGGCGATTGCATCGAGCGAGAGAGCACAGTCATTTTTGACAGGCTGCCTGGAGCCCGATCTTCTGTTTGTGAACCCTTCGTACCTGGAAGATCTTCAAGCTTACCTTGCCTGGGCGGGGTTCTCGGTCTCCGATCGTCTGGAAGTTACACTGTTTTGATGCGAACTTCGGCACGTTTGAGGGACATCATAGCCATTTTTTATCCCGCCATCGACGCATCAGTGATGAGCGGGAACTATACTTCTCGGCCATCTTTGCTATCCGCGACTGAAAGATGTGGGGTGTGCCTTGAAAGTCGGCCAACTGGTTGAGCTTGACGAGTAGCTCGGTGGCCTGATCGTAGATCGATGCGATTTTGCCGCTTTCCAGCAGATCCTCGACCTGCTGCCAGACCTGTGTTTCGCGGGTGGCCAGCTTTTCCATCTCGGCGATGTGCTTCTTGCGGGCCACCTCGGCCTTATGCTCGGCTTCTGCCTTCTTGATCTGCTCAACCCGTCCGGCAATGTCACCGAAGGTGCGTCGCTTCGCCTGCTGTGAAATGCGTTCCTGGGGTAGGGAGGCTGTCAGCCGCTTGCGAAGGGCCAATGCCACCCCTGCTTCGCCCGCTGCCAGCCGGACCAGGAAGTCGTCACATTCCGGGCGCGGTAGGCGCGCAACCAGGTCGCGGTAGTCAACCGTCAGGGCAGATTTGAGGTCAGGGCTGGCTTCGGCTGCGGCCTTGACCAGGGAAGCATCGATCTCAAGCACATCGACGAAGCTCTGCAAGGCCGGAGTGAGCTTGTTCAGACCAGGGGGCACAGGTGGCTCTTGGATATCGCTGACATTGTCATCATAATCGTATAGTGCGCCGGACTTTGCCGCTTTCAGCCAGGCCAGATACAGCAGGCGATAATCGCCCTCAATGATGTCATTGCGCAACTGAACGAAGCTTGATAACTCACCACCGGGTTCCAGCCAACCCCCGCCTTCTTCTTCGTTGAAGCTCAAATCAAGAACCTGGTAAGCCCCAACCGTTTCTAAAGAGATGCAATCCTCTACACAATAGGGTTCGATGGCCGCCGTGTCCAATAGCCCTTGAGGAAATCGAAACATCAAACTCAAACTGCCCCAGTTTGCGATGTAGAAGTGGGCGTCGAAGTACCTGGCGAGCACCTGCTTGGGATCGTGCCTGAAATCACTCCAGCTGTAGGTGACGACTGCTCGGCTGGAGGTCACCTCGATGTGGCTGGAGAGTCCATTAACCGCGGCTTGCTCGTCGGGTGTCAGAATGCGGTCGATGGTTTGCCATTCGTAATATTGATATTCGCTCATGATCTGATCCTTTGAAAATAGCACCAAATGTCGGGTATTGAGCCCAATTATCTCATCCGGCAACAGTTAATGTCCCTTTACCCAGTCGACGAGGCGCTGGATTTTCTCGTCCGCCAGCAGGGCCTCTTTGGTATTGAAGTAGCGTCCCAGCTCCTTCTCTGAGTGTATGTCATGAATGTACGAGTGACAGCTACGGCAGATATAAATACCCCGCTTCATTTCTTCTCGGCTGAAGTTCTTCTTGAACCATTTGTTAGAGTGGCAGGTCAGTGGAAAGAGGTGATGGAATGTCAGCGGTCTGACCCTCTCACACAATTCACATTGTCCTGTATCGTCTTGCGTGTCCATAGCTCGATGTCAGACGCAGGTCAGGTAACCTCGGACGCACGACGGGTAACCCCACCCCCCATCACTCCGGGCGGTAGGGCGCATCGCCTTCGATGTTCCCCACGTACTCGGGAAGATCGGCGTGTCCCAGCATCTGCCGGATGGCCTGAATTTCCCCGTTGTGAAACCAATAGTGATAGGTGATTCTTCGCAGCGCCGAACCGACGCTCTGGCCCGTCGGCTGACCGTCCAAGGGGAGATCGCTTTGTAGGATTTCTGTCGTGAGCGTATCCAGGTAAGGATCGGCGGCCTGCGTCACCGTGTGCCAGGCTTTCAGCATCTCGGCCAGCGATGGCGTGCTCATCGACGCGCCATAGGCATAACACTCGTTGAGGAGCGGAAACAGGATCTTGTTTTGTGCTCGCTGAAGCCAGTAGCGCTGCTCGTGCCAGGCCAGATGCCCGACGATCCAGCTGGCGCAGTTCATTGGGCCAAAGTGCCGATTGGCCTCTTCTTCGGTGACGCCTTCCAGCCCGCGCAGCCATTCGCTCCGGGTAAAACGGAATTGATCGATCAGGGGGTGCGTCATGTGCTCATCTCCAAAACTCTGTTCATTAACCAGACGAGAAAAGCGAGGAAATTCCATTATCCCGCTTTGGCGATTACTCTACAAAATCGCGCACGACATCCTCCAGCGCCGCGATCAGTTCAGCCACCTGAGGATCGTGCATATCGAAGCTCAAGTGATATTCTGGACCGGACAAACTGAATACGAACCGGTCCGGCAGCTCACCGTCCTTTGAGAGCCGGGCGCTGCAATGCTCGGATGGTGAAAGGTCGATCTGATCGACCATGGAGAAGCGTAGGGTGCCTTCCGGAATGCCTGGGTACTCGTCGGCTTTGGCCTTGCGCACCTTTGTTTTTCCATAGTTGGTTTTCATGAAGGTCAAAATTCGGGAAAGCTCGTCGGCGGATGCGATCTTCACACCAAGGCAGAGGCTTCCCACACCGATCTGGATCTCCCAGCTTTCCGGCGCCGGCGGCAGCGCTTCAAGCAGCTCGACTTCGGTCCGGCCTGTCCTTCCGTATGCCAAGAGTCCCCAGCTTTCTTCACCGTCATGCTTGCTCATTCTATCGACCTTTTGTGATCGTCTCTCATCTGTTCGATGTACGCTTGCGCGTGCCCGACAAGCTCTGGAAAGAAGAGGCGGAAATCGCCTTCTAATTCCGTGTAATTCTTTTCCAGCTCGTCGATGCCGCTCGCCAGATCGAACTTGCCTCCGAACCGCCACTCGATCCTGTGCAGGGCCCGCTCAATCCCTTCGATGTCTCGATAAGAAGTCAGCCAATCCCCCGATCTCATTCTGGCTGCGATGGCCTGCAATGAGGGCGGCAGCAGTGCTCGATGCGTTTGCAGATCGGCGTAAACCTCAGAGGCGTACGCTTCCAGCGATCTGTCGCCGTATGTGCGCCAATTCACTGCCAGGAAGTGATCGTAGAAGACATCGACGAAAATACCGGCGAAGTGGTTAGTCGAGGCGATTCGTCTCTTGCTCTGCTGCACGATCTCGTGCCGATCGGTGTAGGCATCGATGGACTGGTGGAGGGTGATACCTTGCTGCATGGTAGGATTTAGCAGGGTAGTGTCGATGCCCTTGACGAAATCTCCTGCCAAATTTCCAATGCGCAGGAGAGGATCATCGCCGGAGATAAATAGGTGCGCAAGATAGTTCAAAGATACCCCTGTTGGTACGAAGTAATCATCGCGATTTAGTTCGCATCAAATTCCAG
>JAFGLD010000133.1 GCA_016928235.1 Anaerolineae bacterium
CGGTAGTGCGGTTTTTACATATTTACATATTTACGTTTTATGTTTTTTCGGCCACTTTGCCCATAGCACCAAACCTTGATCATCGAGTGATATCAATCGCGTGCTGACATAACTATTCAGCTATTGGCGCTGTTAAGGACATTCATCAGCAATGTTCGGAGGAGATAAACTGAGAATGAGGAACTGGTATGTTATTTGCGGCGTGGTATTGTTACTGTTTGTCGCTTGCAGCTCTCCTGTTACGCCCACAGCGACCTCGGTGCCCGTTGAAGCCTCGCTAACCCCTTCGCCGACACCAACACCCGACCCGGTGCTTGTCCGCGTCGACCTGGGGCTTCCAGCAACACATATCGATCCCATGCGAATCGGCCCGCGCGAGGCCGGTGCCAACGACCTGGTGGAAAACCTGTTTACCGGACTGACCAGATTAGATAGCGATAGCGGGAAGATCGAGCCTGGTTTAGCATCGAGCTGGGAGACCTCCGGCAACGGTCTGACCTGGACGTTTAAGCTGCGAGACGATATTTTCTGGGTCAGCATCGATGTGGAAACAGGTCAGGTGGAGCGGATGCGCCCGATCACGGCGGAGGATGTCGTCTACACAGTCCGGCGAGTATGTCGCGCCGAGGCAGACACATCGTTGATATTTGCTGCACTGGTCATCGAGGGCTGCCGGGAAGTTAGCGAGCTGGTTCCGGCCAAACAGACCGATGATTTCGTGGCACGGACGGTGGGCGTTGAAGCTGTGGATGATACGACTGTTGTATTCAAATTAGCAACCCAGGCTGCCTATTTCCCCACCATCCTTGCCATGCCGTTGCTGCGGCCTGTCCCGGTAGACATGGTCGATGCAGAAGGGGAACAGTGGGTGCAGCCCGGCGTCATCTGGACGAGCGGCCCTTATGCCGTCCAACCCAACATTCCACCAGAAGAAGGCTACACGCTGATTGCCAATCCCTTCTGGCCATTAGCGCGGGCAGGCAATGTCGAGATCGTGCAGATCAGCTTTTCACAGGACATGGCACAACCCTTCGAGGCCTGGGAGGCAGGCGATCTGGCGCTGGTCACCCTTCCTCATGATCAGCTGTCCGGGGTATCTTTTGAAGACGATCCGGCCTACCGGCTGCTTGTGCAGCCGGCCGAGGCTTTCGTCGTTGCTTCCTACGATACCCAACCGCTGAATAACATCGATATGCGCCGGGCGATCTCGCTGGCGACCGACCGGCAGGTAATGATCGGCGAGGTGCTGGAGCCGGCCGGGCAGCCAGGCTTGGCTGCCTTTAGTGTTGTGCCACCGGGCAGCGCAGGGGCATCGACTTATGGCGAGGTGGGTGTAGGCTTCGATCCGGGGGCCGCGCGAGTGGCGTTGGCCAATGCCGGGTACAAGAACTGCATTCGCCTGCCTCAGATCACGCTGCTGGTCGATGATTCGACGCTCTCGGTTCAGGTCGGCAGCCGGTTGGTTCAGATGTGGTCGGAAGTGTTGGGCTGCCCGGAAGGGGTATTTAAGCTGGAAAAGCAGACGGCCGATGCCATCAGGACAATCCTTGTCGATCCGCCCGCCGCTCGCCGTCCGCGCCGTCCCGGCTTGATCCTGCTGAACTGGCAGGCCGATTCTCTCGATGCCTATCACTGGCTGGCCGATATTTTCGCCTGTCGTGAGATATTCCCGGATGCCTTTGCCAACCAATCACGGCCTTGCGCTGAGGGCGAATCGGCACTTGGGCAGACACTATCGACACTCGATCCTGACCTGCGGGCGTCCTCGTACCGGCACATTGAGGAGCTTTTCTTTGGCGCGGAAGGTGAGACGCCGATCATTCCGCTATACTTCTACTCCCGAGCCGTTGCCATCCAGCCCTGGCTGGAGGCTTACCCGCTTCATGCCGGACCGCTGAGATTTGATAAATGGGTAGTGACGGATTTGGAACGCTAGTACAGTTGGGCAGAAATAGCCCGGCAGTAAAGAAGCCCTTCATACCCAACTGTTTAAGTGTTTCGCATGTGGCCATAACCGATAGCTTACTTATGCCGCGAAACGCTAGGATCTGTTCGATACTGCCTGTCATTCGAGGCAACATAATCTTATTTTTTCGATGAGGCTTTGCGATAACTATGTCACAGCAATGGAATAATCAATTGGTTGAAAATATCACCGCGGCTCGCAGCAAGACACTCGATGTCCTCAAAGGCATCGACCTGACCGCTGTCGCCCATCCCGATTCGGGTTGGCAGGTCCGGGACGTGGTCGGGCATCTGACTGCCTGGGATTACGAGGCAGCTGCGTCGCTGCGCGCCTACGTGGCCGGCAAGCCATACCAGATTCAGACTGACCCGGAGGCGTTCAATCAGCAGGCTTATCAGGAGAGGAAAGAACTGTCCGATGAGGAGGTGTTGTCAGACTTCGGAGCAGCTCATGCGACCTTCAAATCGACACTGCTCACTGTGCCCCCAGACAAGATGTCGGGACAGATGACATTTGCCTGGGGTGATCGCGGCGCAGTGAGCAAAATGATCGAGGGCATGATCTTCCATGAGGATGAGCATCGCCAGGAGATCGAACGAGCAGTTTGCCCACGCGCGTAAACGCCATGCATATCGATATCTTCACCCTTTTCCCCAGCATGTTCACCGGCCCACTGACCGAATCAATCCTCAAGCGGGCACGGGAGACGGGAAAACTCTCGTTGGCGCTCCATGATATCCGCTCGTGGTCGGTCGACAAACATCATGTGGTCGATGACACGCCCTATGGCGGGGGTGGAGGGATGATCATGAAGCCTGAGCCAATCGTGGCGGCGATTGAGGACATCATTCCGCGGGGCACGGACATCCCGGTGATTTTGCTCAGTCCACAAGGGCGCGTCTTCACACAGGATATCGCCTACCGGCTGTCTCAAAACGAGCGCCTTGCCCTGGTCTGCGGCCACTACGAGGGGGTGGATGAGCGGGCCATCGATCTGGTCATCACTGACGAGATTTCGATTGGCGATTATGTACTGACCGGTGGCGAGCTGGCTGCCATGATCATCGTCGACGCCGTGGTTCGATTGCTGCCGGGTGTGCTGGGCGCACCGGACGCGCATCGCTACGACAGCCACGCGACGGGCCTGCTCGAAGGGCCTCATTATACCCGCCCGCCGATGTTCCGAGGACAGCCCGCGCCGGACGTACTGCTGTCGGGCCACGAGGCGAAGATCGAAAAATGGCGGCGGCAGGAATCGCTGAGACGGACCTGGCAGCGTCGCCCCGACTTGTTACTCGCAGCAGAACTGAGTAAGGACGACAAGGCATTCCTGTTTACATTGGCACAGGAAGAGATCGAACGCGGGTGAAGCGTGAGGCGTGAAGAGCCATACACTGCAAAAGGAGGTCTCTTGGTGGAGACTCTGACTATCGACGGCCTGACTCTGTTTTTTGACGCGGAAGAGCACGATACAGCCGAACTGGCCCAGGATGCCTGCGAAAAGAGCATTCAGATCATCAAGGAGCAGTGGGGGCTCGAAACACCGCCTGAAGTCCGTGTGTATATCATGACCTCGTGGCTGCGTTTTATCTTCCACTCTGCTCCCTGGTATTGGCAACCACTGTTGGTGCTTTCTGCGCCGTTCTGGTATTTCCGGGTCAGGAACCTGTGGCAGTATGCTGGAGGATGGGCACAATCATACGGGAAGAGGCGGGCAATTGGCGTGAAACCTCCCCGGTTGATCCGGCTCGCCAAACGAGGCATGGGGGATCGCATTTTTGTCCGGGAAAACACGATCGATGAAAAGGTCCGGCATATTACCTGTCATGAGCTGACTCATGCTTTCACCGCTCATCTCAGACTGCCGATGTGGCTCAACGAGGGGTTAGCCATGCTGTCAGTGGATCGATTGCTGGGGAAGGCAACCGTCAAAACTGCGACGCTCGCTGCTCTTGCCCGGTCGGCGAGCAGCAGCACTCTCTCACAAGTCAGCACAATTACCGAGAAGAACCAGGATGCCGTAATCTACCTCTATGTTCGCGGTTATTGGGTTACCCGTTACCTGGAAAATGTACAACCAGGGCTGATCAAAAACCTGCTGACACAGCCATACAGTCATGCCGGGCTGGAAAGCAAGATAGCCACTGCTCTGGACATGGATCGCGAAACCTTCTGGAGCAGCATCGACGACATGGTCGTCGATCACTTCAGCTCATGAAGCCTCTGATCTCCTGAGCCGCCGTAATGCCAGACTGGTGAACAGCCTGGCTTCCTCGCTGCCAAGAACCCAGGCCACTCCCCAAAACAACAAGCCACCGAGCGCAACCGCGCCGATTGTGCCGATCAGCAATCCGACTCGATCGATCAACGGGAGCAGCATCCACAAGGCTATCCCCATCACCGCGCCGGCTGCTCCAGCCCGGCCCACGGATGAGAGCATCGAGCGTCCTTCCAACCCACCGATGCGTGAGCGGATCAAGGCCAGCAATATGATGCTTTCCAGCATGGTCGCCAGCGTGTTAGCAAGCGCCAGACCGGCAAAAGGCCCCATCACCAGACTTCCCGGCTGCCCGATGACCTGCATCAGTGCCAGGCTAAGAATCACGTTGAGGATCATCGCGCCGCCACCGATGAGCACCGGGGTCCTGGTATCGTGCAGGGCATAGTACGCGCGGGTGACGACCTCTAACAGCGAGTGAAACACCAACCCCAGCCCGTAGAAGAGCAGCGCCCAGGCTGTCGCCTGACTGTCGGGCAGGGTAAAGGCCCCTCGCTCGTAGAGCAACCGAACAACAGGCAATCGCAGGACGATCAGCCCAATCGTCGCCGGGAGCGAGAGAAACAGCACGGCGCGCAAGACCTGGCCGAGCGTGCTGCGCAGCTGGGCCTTGTCATCGCGAGCGGCGTAGATCGAGAAGGTGGGAAAGACAGCGTTGGCAACCGACTGGGCGATCACGCCCTGCGGGAGCAGCATGACGGTAAACGCCCGTCGCAGCGCGCCCAAACTGCCGTCGACCATACCGGAGGCCAGCAGGATGTTGATCCAGAAATTGGCCTGCACAATAGCCAGCCCGATGACGCGCGGACCCATTAATCGCAATACTTCATGGACGCCGGGATGCCTCAGGTCGAAGGCCAACAGGCGGGGTGGCTTGAGGGCAACGATACCTGGAAGCTGGATCAGGGAATAGAGCGCCGCGCCGATCACCACGCCCCAGGCCGCGCCGTAAATGCCCATCGATGGTGATAGGAACACCGCCCCGCCGATAATTCCCAGGTTATAAAGGGACGGGGCCAATGCCGGCAGCAAGAATCGTTGGTGGGTATTGAGGATGCCGGTCAGCAGTCCGCTAATGCCGAAAATCACCGGGGAGATGAGCATGACTTGCATCAGACCGGCCGTAAGGGCCTGCTTCTCCGGATCGAAGTCCACCGCCAGAACTGAGACCACAATGGGTTTGGCAAAGACGGCAAATAGCCCGGCCAGTACAACCATGATCAGCGCGATCAGCCCAATGACGGTGTTGGCCATGCGCCAGGCTTCCTCGCGTTTGTTCTGTTCGAGGTAGCTTGCGAAAGTCGGGATGAAGGCTGAGCCAAGCGCCCCGCCGGCAATCACAAAGAAGAGTGTTTCCGGCGGCTGGCTGGCCGCGACATAGGCATCGAAGACCATGCCGTTGCCAAAGATGGCGGAAATGATCGCGTCCCGCGCCAGGCCCAGCACCCGGCTGAGGATGAACCCCACCATCACCAACCCGGCGGCCCGGGTAATTTGTTGGCCGGAAAGCGCCCGTCCGCCTGCCGATTGACCGGGAGTGTCGAGTGGTTGTGTTTTTGACATGGCGCGGAGTATACAATCGGATCGGTCGATTGGACGAATATCATTTTGCGTTCCGGATGGTTTGCCCTACAATGACCCTATCTTTCATCCAATCAACAAGGATCTATCGGCATGGAAATGAAATGTGTTCAGACAAGTGGCGCTCCGGCGGCAATCGGCCCCTACTCACAGGCTATCCAGGCGGGTGATCTGGTATTCTGTTCGGGCCAGCTTGGGCTTGACCCGAACACAGGGGAGTTTGCCGCCGGCGATGTCCGGGGACAGGCGCGTCGCGCTCTGGAGAACCTGAAAACCGTGCTGGAGGCTGCCGGCAGCGACCTGGCACATGTTGTCAAGACAACCGTTTTTTTGGTCGATATGGTTGACTTCAAGGCCATGAACGAGATTTATGAAACGTTTTTTCCTGAGGCGCCACCCGCCCGCTCAGCGGTTGCCGTCAGAGAGCTGCCTCGGGGCGGACTGGTCGAGATCGAGGCGATGGCGGTCAGGAGGTCGAACGGGTAATTCGTTCGCTTGGCTGGTGTGCCTTCAGTATCGAAGTCGAATGTGTTATCGGGATGCTTCATAACTCGATTGCAAGCTACCTGCGAGCAGGAGGTGATCGGTGATCAAGAAATTCGCGCGGGCTTTAAGTTTCCTGGCAGCCTGGATGGGGCTTCTGACAGTGATCCGATTTCCATCCCGGACGGTTGGTAGATTGATGTATGGTGAGATATTGGGAAAGTCGCCGGTGATGCTTGCAATTGGGCGATTTTTAGGAATGATCTGTGCTGCTTCGATACTGCTGCCCAAAGTTCTGGCCGATATCGGCTCGCCTTTTGTGGCGATCCTCGGTGGGATAGGGGCGTTGCTTGGCTTGCTCAGTGGCGATAAACAAGCCGCCTCTGGTGGGGTGATCGGCGCGGCGCTTCTGGGCCGCCATCTGCGGCGCGTGACGGCATCGCATGACGGCTTTGATCGAGCTTTTGGACCTGGTTGGGAATCGCGCATCCCCCCCGATTTGCAGCCGCGGCTGGCTCCTGGACGCTGGCAGTTCCCTGCCTCGGAGCCGCCTCCAGCGATCCCGGGTTGGCAGCGAAACGTCGTCTTCGGCGCGCATCCCGGCACAGGAGAGCCGCTGCTCTGTGATGTCTGGCAACCGCCTGCCGGCGTTCAACGCACAGGGGTGGCTGTTATTTATCTACATGGCACACTGTGGCAGGCACTCGACAAGGACTTCCTGACTCGCTCGTTCTTCCGAAGATTGGCCGGGCAGGGCCACCTGGTGATGGATGTTGCCTACTCGCTGGTGCCCAGAACCGATCTACGCGGCATCACCCGCGAGGTCAAGCGCGCCATTGCCTGGCTCAAAGCCAACGCGGCTTGCTATTGCATCAATCCTGAGCGAGTAGTGCTGATCGGCTCGTCGGGTGGGGGGCACCTGGCGCTGCTGGCAGCTTACACCCCCAACTATCCCGATTTCCAGCCTGCCAATCTGGCAGCGGATACCTCGGTGAGAGGCGTCGTCTCGCTTTATGGTCCCACTGATTTGACTGTATTCTTTGACGAGTATGGCAAGATCGACGCTCGCCAGCCGGAATACAGTACCGAGATCACGGATGATATGCGTCCGCGAGTGTTTAACAGGAGCATCTACGACCGGGTGATCACCACGCTGCGTATCTTGCCTGCTTATCGCTATCATAATATGCCGGTCGGGCCGCTTGTGCTTATCGATGCGCTGGGGGGCACCCTCAAGGAGGTCCCGGAGGCATACCGGCTTCACTCACCGATCAGCCACATTGGCTCACACTGCCCACCTACCTTGCAGATCTTTGGAGCGCACGACTTCTTTGTCGATCCGGAGCATGGTCGACGGTTGCACCTCGCGCTTGTCGAGGCAGGCGTACCCTCTGTTCTGGTTGAGCTTCCGGGAGTCGATCACGGCTTTGATATCAACCCCTTCCGTCGATTATCACCTGCTGCTCAGGTGGCCGAGTATGACATCGAGCGTTTCCTGGCCCTGATGGCGTAGACATAAGCAATGGGCATTAAGGTTTACATCTGTATGTCCGATCTTCACATCTCGAACGGGTAAGATAATTGGGAATAAAGGGCTATTTATACCTGTTTCAAACCATTCTATAATTCAAATCAAATAGTGACCACATCTATGAGACTTATTGACAAACTGAGTGGTTTTACTGGTTATATAAATGGACTCTTTAGTGGTGTAAGAGGGGCTTTGACGGAATAAACTGGTCACTATGTAATCTTCCTGGCGCTCATCTGGACCTGTATGCTTGCATTCAGACCGTGAAACCCGGTGCCGGCGCCAGGAAACGCATATACCTCCCAGGCAGTTTGGGGTGTTTCTTGGCAGATTGTCCACCATATGGCAGATATGGTGGACAATCTGCTTTTTTGTGTCTTAGATTTTCGGCAATAGGCGTGCTATGCGTAAAATCCGGCTTACTTTATGCGTAGTTCAGGTATTCCCGAACTGATGTATCGAGCAGCCTGTTGCCGGGATCTCTTCTACAGGTAGGGTAGTTGCAGCAGCATCACATCAAGGGCCAGCCGGGTATTAGCGTTGGTATCGGCCAGCAAGCTTGCCGTTTTGCGCACTGATACAAGCGCGCGACGGGCAGCCTCTCTTCCCAATTGATGGGCCACTTCTGCCAGCATGTCGATCTGGTCTATGTTGACCGGTTCAACCCGGCTGCCTTCGGCCAACAAGAGAACATCGCGCCACCAAGCCTGCCAGGTTTCAAGCATCAGTGGCAGCTCATCGGCATGACCGGCGGCACTCTCGGCGTAAGACATCCGGACGGAGCGGTTGGCTCGCAGCGCCGACAAGAGATCGTCAATAAACCGGGTTCTTTGAGCTAACAACGGGGATGGATTTTGCTCATCGCCCAGTTGCTGTGCCACATTGAGTGCCCAGCCTGGTCGTCCACCAGAAAGCCGGGCCAGCAGCGTGGTCTGATCGGGAGGCAGTTGGAAGCGCGATGCCAACACCTGCTCGATCTGCAAGACCGGGACGGGCCTCAAGGCAAGCACCTGGCAACGAGAGACAATGGTTGGCAGGGTAGCCTCGGCGACCTCAGCAGTGAGGATCAGCCTGGCGGTGATGGGAGGCTCTTCAAGTGTTTTGAGCAGAGCATCAGCAGCAGCGTCGGTAAGCCGATGAGCATCGAGGATCAGGGCGACGCGGTAGTGAGCTTCCAGGGGATGCAGATTCAGGTCGGCCTGCAAATCGCGAATGGTCTCGATCTTGATCGAGGTTCCCTCCGGTTTCACAGTGAGGATGTCAGGGTGCGCTCCCCGCCCAATCAGATCGCAGGGCCGGCACTCGCCACAGGGTGGATGTTGGCCAATACAGTTGAATGCCTGTGTCAGGCGCATCGCCAGCGTGGTCTTGCCCAGCCCGGACGAGCCTGTCAGTAAGTAGGCATGACGTGCGTGCCCCGCCGATATCTGTCCGGCCAACAACTGCACTGCCCACTCGTGGCCGATCATGTTCCAGTTTTGAACATCGATGCTCATGGTGTACCTGCCCGGAACATGGGGGTTAGGAGGACGGATGCAAACATAGGAGTGGAGTGATGTTGGTTTTGATCCACGAATGTCACAGATGCCTCTGGTTTTTACCTGGAATGGGTGTCAATTGGTGAACAGACAATGCTGTCTACTGTTCTGTATTGTATCCGATTTGCGTGTGTCCGGCTTCTTGTCCCTCTTCATCCTCTGTGATATTGTTTGGCAGTTTATAGTGATCGGCAAAAGAGAGAAAGAGTTCCATGGTAGCCCTATTCGAAGCACCTCACCGACGATTGAACCCATTGACCAATGAATGGCTTCTGGTCAGCCCTCAGCGCACCGATCGACCCTGGCAGGGGCAGATCGAGAAGATGGTGGAAGAGCATCGACCCCAGTATGATGCCGGCTGCTACCTGTGCCCAGGAAACGCCCGCGCCGGGGACAAGCGCAATCCGGCCTACGACGGCCCCTATGTTTTCGACAATGACTTCCCGGCGCTGCTGGCAGACACCCAGCCACTGGAACAGGAATCGCATGCTTTATTCCGGGCCCAGACTGAGCGGGGGATCTGCCGGGTAGTGTGCTTCTCGCCTCGACACGATTGGACGTTGGCCCACATGCCGATCCTCGATATCCGGCGTGTGGTCGATGTTTGGGCTGAACAAACCGTCGAGCTGGCTGAACGATTCGAGTGGCTGAGGTATGTTCAGGTCTTCGAGAACAAAGGGGCAATGATGGGCTGCTCTAACCCACATCCCCACGGTCAGATCTGGGCTACCGAGCATCTTCCACGGGAGATCGACAAAGAAGACCGGGCTCAGCGCGGCTACTACGAAAAAACAGGCCGGACGATGATCTCTGACATCCTGGCTGAGGAGAAGCGCCGGAAGGAGCGCCTGGTCTACGAGAATGCACATTGGACGATCACCATGCCGTTCTGGGCTGTCTGGCCGTTTGAGGTCATGCTGATGGCCAACCGGCCCGCGCAGAAGATCGCCGATCTGGATGACGGAGAGCGCGATGCGCTGGCCGATGCGCTCTCCGCTCTGGTTATTCGTTACGACAACCTGTTCGAGATTTCTTTCCCTTACAGCATGGGGTTCCACCAGGCCCCCGTCAATGACGGCGAGCAGCCGCATTGGCATCTACATGCCCACTTCTATCCACCTCTGCTGCGTAGTGCAACCGTCAAGAAGCACATGGTGGGGTATGAGATGCTGGCAACCCCCCAGCGTGACATCACCGCCGAGACGGCGGCCGCGCGGCTGCGGTTGCTGCCTGGCGTGAGGTTTGGATAATTACCGCCCATGCCCGGCGATATGACTGGACTGCTGATTGCCGGTGTGACCGGCTACCTGATCGGCAGCATTCCGTCAGGTGTGCTGCTGGCGTGGTCGTTCGGCTGGCCCGATCCACGCAGACATGGCAGCCGCCACACCGGGGCCTTGAACGTCTCGCGGGGGGCGGGTAAAGGCGCTTTGATCATCGTCATGCTGGTCGATATGCTGAAGGGGCTGGCCGCGGTATCGGTCGCGCCGCTCTTGTCGGCCCATCCCTGGGCGATTACGGTGGCCGGTGTAGGCGCCGTCGCCGGACACAACTGGCCAGTGTGGCTGCGCTTCAGGGGCGGAATGGGCTTGTCGACCGGAGCAGGGGTTTTGATCGTGCCGGCCTGGCCGATTGTCCTGGTGGCAGCAGCTTCCCTGGCAATGATCCGTCTCCTGCTCATCCGGCATACCCCTCGCGCTGTGATTGCTGCTTTGCTGACGGTTCCACCTGTGTTATGGTTGCTCGATTATTCCCCACGGGTACTCTGGCTGGGGATGGGTATTGCTGTACTGCTCGTCCTTCGTCACGCCGGCGACTGGAATCGAGCATAGACTTTATCGGCAATAGGCGTGCTATCCGTAAAATCCGGCTTATTTTATGCGCGACTTAGCTATCTCCGGTAAAGTCTACTATCGTTGAGCATGGTGAGGGATCTTGCTGCCGTCTATGCGCGCAAACCAAAAGGTGCCAAAATAGGATCATGAAAAACACACTGCCTGGTTTGTTATTCTTTGTGTCAGTGCTGACGGCTTGTAACTTCCCGGGTCTATCAGGTTTGCCGGAGCCGGCGTCATCGACACCCTATATTGTCGCAGTGACAGCTACCCCTCAGCCGCTGTCACCTGCCACGCCAACATCTACTATTACCCCAACACCTGTCCCTACCATTTCGCCCCATGCTATCACTCGCCAGACCGCTGAGCAGGTTCAGCCCGAGCTGTGGCTGCCGGGCGGAAATGGATTGGTATATGGGGTTGGGGTGTCATCGGATGGCAGCCTGATCGGTGCCGGCGGCACCGATCGGCTTGTCCGTATCTTCGATGGTCGGTCCGGCGAGCTGCTGCATGTGATGGAGCATCACCGCCACAACATTTTCTCGATGGCTTTCTCGCCGGATAGTCGATTCCTGGTCTCCGGCAGTCGTGACAAAACGGTTCAGATCTGGAACCCGCTGACCGGCGAACGACTGACCGGCGCGCGGACGGCTGCTCAGATCACACAGGTTGCCCTTTCTCCTGATGGCGCTCACTTCGCCGCAGTGGGGTTGTATAGTCCCATCGGCGAAGTCTGGCAAACGGATACAGGCGCCGCGTTGTTTACGCTTGAAGGACATCACACCCGGCTGCGCAGTGTGGCTTACTCGAGGAATGGCTCGTGGCTCGCCACTGGCGATCAAAAGGGTGAGATCGTCCTCCATGACCCGGCCAACGGCAAGCCGCTGTTTAGCCTGACCAGTGTAAACGGCGAGATCTATGCGATTGCTTTTTCTCCGGATGACTCGCTGATGGCGGTTGGCACCAGCAAAGGCTATGTCGAGCTATGGAGCCTGGAAGAGCGTAGCTTCGAAGGGAAATGGTCGATCGGCAGTTGCGTGACCGGCCTGACTTACTCGATTGATGGCAGCATGATCCTGTCATCGGCTAAAGACGGAACGGTGCGCTTCTGGGACGCCGTCACCAACCAGCGACTGGGGAGACTGCAAGGTCATGGTGGGTCTATCAACAGCATCTCGCTTTCTCTTGATGGTGTTACGCTGGCCTCGGCCGGCAGTGATGGATTGGTGATTGTCTGGCGTGTCCAACCATGAGCCGGCACAGGTTTGCGAACAGAACAGAATGCCACTATGGGTGAACAATTGTTGGCTGTCGGCAGACAGCATTTCTCCGAATAAGATCGGGGACTGTTATGCTTTTGTAAGTAGCATTTCTTGCAGAACGTGATACAAACGCGGTACAATGTGGTTAAGTGCCGTCGGGTTGTTGCTCCCGGCCCAAGACTGTAATGCAAATAACCGATGGAAGTAGCTCTCTCCATCCCTCCCCTTTAAGTAATGCCCGACGCACGTAACAAAAGCCACCCTCCCCGGGTGGCTTTTACGTTAGTCGTAACTATTCAGCTGTTAGCTGTAACTCGATGATCATGTTTTTAACATTGACAAGTGATCAGTTGTCAGTGCTCAGTTTAAGATCTGACATAGTCTCCATATTTTGTGTTTGCACCTTCGTTCCGCTCGGAAACGTTTTTTGGACATGGCTCAAGTCACATCGACACACTCACTGTCATTCCCGCAAAAGCGGGAATCCACTGTCTCAGGAATCCAGGGCTTCCCATTCATGTCTGAGCACATCATTTGGTGCCTATGTCCAAAAAACTTGATTATCGAGTGTAAACTAAAACTCGTCCCCCATCACTCAAAACTGTCAGGCAGCCGGCACCAATCACTGAATAGCTGCCGTTAGTCCTATTTTTCGCCCGTTTGACAGCGCGAGATACGATCCGGAAATAGCGTGATTGGGCTTATTAAGCATACCCTGCTGATAGCGCGTCGGCGGTCACCCGACCTCCATCTTGGAATCGATAGACATTTGCAGCCGCTCCCGCACGCCTTCGAATGGGATGCGCTGCATGAGTGGATCGAAGAAGCCATCCACGATGACCTTGACGGCATCATTGTGAGGAATGCCTCGGCTCATCAGGTAGAATAACTCGGTATCGTCGACGCGCCCGACCGTCGCGGCGTGGGTGCAGCGAAGATCATTGGCCTTGATCTCAAGGCCGGGGATGCTGTCGGCTCGGGCAGCGTTATCGAGGATCAGGTTGCGGTTGGCCTGGAAGCCGTCGGTCTTCCGCGCCCCCGGCTCGGCGACGATCATCCCTTGCCAGACCGTCCGGCTGTGTCCCTTGAGCGCGCCCTTAAAGAGTAAATCGCTGGTTGTGTGGAGAGCCCGATGATTTTGTTGGGTGTCCAGGTCGAGATGCTGGTGATCATGGGCGAAATACAGGCCCGATAACCGTCCCCAGGCCCCATCGCCGTCCAGGTCGAGGGTCTGGAAGACTTTGCAGAGTCGCGTGCCCATCTCCCCGGCCACCCAATCGACCCGGGCATCGCGCCCCACGCGCGCCCGCTGGTGGCCGAAGTTGTAGACGTGCTCACCCCAGTTTTGCAGGGCGATGTATTGCAGATCGGCGTTATCGCCCACCACCAGCTCGGTCGATCCCAGGTGCAGGGTTTGAACATCGAGGGTGGGAGAAGCGCACTCGTGCAGGTAGGTCGCTTTGGCGCCCTCCTCCAGCAGCACCATGATGTGCGTGGCAGTCATCGCCGAGCCGGAGACATACTCGATGCTGTGGAAGGGCAGCTCGACCTCGACGTGCCGGGGGACGTACAAGAACACGCCGTGTGTCCACAACGCCAGCGCCATCGCCGCCAGCTTGTCCTCGCCGGGCCTGATGGTTTTATCATCGAAGAAACGCCTGACCAGATCGGGATGAGATGCCGACACCTCGCGCAAATCGCCGAAGATCACGCCCTTTTGCGCCGGTTCGTCCGCCAATTCGCCATGGATCAGCCGACCGTCGAGATACACCAGCAGACCACCCTGCCGCTCGCCGATCAGAGGTGTGGTCAGCTCGGCAGGCACTCCACGGCTGCCGGATGCATCGCTGTCTGGGAAATGCATCGTCTCATCCCAGCGCAGCCCGCGGATATCCGTGCGCCGCCAGGCCTCGTCGGTGAGGGTTGGCATCGGCAGCGTCTCAGCTATCCGCCAGGCCTCCAGGCGCTTCTCGCGCAGCCAGCCGGGTTCTTCCAGTTGCTGTGATAATGCCGCCACATTATCCTGCGTCAGTGGCAGCTCGATGTTCTCTATGCTCGTTTGCCCGCCCACACTTAACTCCAGTTCACAGGTTACAGTTCATAGTGTACAGATTACAGCAGTTGGCCATTGGTGATTAGCTTTGGATCAACAATTTGGCGTTGATATACTGCGTTACGTCGTTGATATACTGCGTTACGTCGTTGATGTACTGCGTTACGTCGTTGATGTACTGCGTTACATCGTTGATGTACTGCGTTACATCGGTGATGTACTGCGTTACATCGGTGATGTACTGCGTTACATCGGTGATGTACTGCGTTACATCGGTGA
>JAFGLD010000134.1 GCA_016928235.1 Anaerolineae bacterium
CCGATAGACCTGCAATACCGTCGGCCGCGCCAGATCGATGTCTTGCGGATGAATGTAGTATGAATGATGGCACCTGGTTGGTCCACCGCAGATCGGACACAGCGTCCGGCTGTAATCGGGTATAACCACAACGATCTGCATCGATAAGCGAAAATTCGATAGGTTGCCGGGCTCCGTCTCTTCTACTGCCGCTTCAACTAATTCTTTCAGCGCCGGCTTCAAATGTTCCCAGTCCAGTATCCTCCGCCGCCAGGCCCGTCTCCGCTTATTGCTCTTCCGGCCTCAATGGCCTGGGCATCTCTGCCCTCGTTCATAACCCAATGCCAATTGGCGGGCATGGTAGTCGTTCCACGCTTTCCAGACTTCCTTCCATACCCAGCCCTAGACACTCAAAAAGCTCTGCTCTGCTTCCCTAACGATAGCTATCGAGCACACTGGCGCAATTCCCATTCCTAACAGTACAATGATACCAAGACGGCTAGACATAGCATGACTCCTGTACAACCCGATTGTCTGCTAGTCTGGCCGTTCGTGTTTAATTCGTCAAGTCGCGCATCTACCGGCGCTCACACAACCTTCTGGTAGTTGCCACATCTGCCGTTGCAACTACAATCGAACAGTGTCGGTTTAACTTACCCATCCATAGGTATTATCTCAGGCTCAACCGGGAAAGTTATTTCATTACCATTCCTTAAGAAAGGTCAATTGATGCAATACAGAGAGTTAGGACGCACCGGATGGAAGGTCTCAGTCATCAGCTTTGGCTCGTGGGCAATCGGTGGTACGTGGGGACCGGTTGAAGATGACGAGTCGATGGCAGCTCTGCGCCGGGCTGTCGAGCTGGGTGTCAACTTTTTCGATACTGCCGATGTGTATGGGGATGGCCGCAGTGAGCGGCTGTTGGCGCAACTGCGCCGCGATCTCGGCGAGCCCATCTACATTGCCACCAAGGCTGGGCGCCGCCTCGATCCCCATCTGGCGGCAGGTTACAATCGCGAAAACCTCACGGCTTTTGTCGACCGCAGCCTTAAAAACCTGGATACGGAAGCTCTCGATTTGCTCCAGCTGCATTGTCCTCCAACCGAAGTCTACTACATGCCGGAAGTCTTCGGTGTGCTTGACGATCTGGTCGAGGCAGGCAAAGTTCGTTACTATGGTGTAAGTGTCGAGAAGGTGGAAGAAGCACTCAAGGCCATCGAGTATCCTCATGTGCAGAGCGTGCAAATCATCTTCAATATGTTTCGACACCGACCGTCTGAGCTTTTATTTGAGCAGGCGCAGAAGCGCAAAGTGGGCATCCTGGCGCGTGTACCGTTAGCATCGGGGATGTTGACGGGTAAATTGACGCCTGATACAGCTTTCGCGGCTGACGATCATCGAAAATTCAACCGGCAGGGTGAGGCGTTTGACCGGGGTGAGACTTTTTCCGGAGTCGATTACGATGCCGGCCTCAGGGCGGTGGCTGAACTCAAAACCATGTGCCCGGCAGGCATGAGCATGGTGCAGTTTGCCTTGCGCTGGATTTTGATGTTCGACGCGGTGACCTGTGCTATTCCCGGTGCCAAGCGTCCGTCGCAGGCCGATGAGAACTTTGTGGCTGCGGATTTGCCCCCCCTCTCTGATGCAGCGATGGCTCAAATACGTGCCATCTACGACCGGTACATTCGTGAATCGGTGCACCACTGTTGGTGAGGTTTGGGTGCGAATAGACGAGACTTTGGTAGCTTTTGGGTTATCATCGAAGCCAATAAGCTAAGGAATGGCGATTAAATAACTTTCTCGGTTGGGACTATGGGTGGGTGAGTTAATTCTCATTCCTAAACCAATACCTTCGCCAATGCTGTCATTCCCGCCTACGCAGGAATGACAAGGCTGACGAAGGTATTGTAAATAGCCAAAAGCAAAAGATACTATGAAAGATGAAAACGTAGGATTGATACGCTCTGTACGTGGCAGTGTTGTCGATGTCTTCTTTCCACAGCGTTTGCCCGATATCTATTCACGGTTGGTCGCGGGTGACGAATCGCCGGCTGAGATCGAAGTGATCAGCCACATTAGCGATCAGGTTGTGCGCGGTGTGGCGCTCACGCGCACTGGTGGACTGATTCGTGGAATGCCTGTGCGTGATACTCAGGCCCCATTCATGGTGCCGGTTGGGGATCGTCTACTAGGCCGGATGCTCAACGTTTTTGGTGAAACAATTGACGACCAACCCGCCATCGAAGGGGGAGAGTGGCGCTCGATTCATCAGAAACCGGTCTCGATGACCCAACAAGCCACCAAGACCGAGATCTTCGAAACGGGTATCAAGGCTATCGATGTCCTGGCTCCTCTGGAAAGGGGTGGGCGGGCCGGATTGTTTGGAGGGGCGGGGGTTGGTAAAACAGTCCTGATCACAGAAATGATCAACAATATTGTTGGCCAGTATGAAGGTGTCAGCCTTTTCTGTGGTATCGGTGAGCGATCACGCGAGGGTGAGGAGCTGTACCGGGATATGCAGGAGGCAGGGGTTATAGACCGTACGGTGATGGTGTTTGGCCAGATGAACGAGCCCCCTGGTGCGCGCTTTCGGGTCGGGCATGCCGCGCTGACTATGGCCGAATACTTCCGCGATGAGGCCCGCCAGGATGTGTTGCTGCTGATCGACAACATCTTTCGGTTTATCCAGGCCGGCATGGAGGTCTCAGGGCTGCTGGGGCATATTCCTTCGCGTGTCGGCTACCAGCCCACCCTGGCGACCGAACTGGCCGAGCTGCAAGAGCGTATTGCCAACACACGCTCCGGCGCGATTACCTCTGTCCAGGCAGTTTATGTTCCCGCTGACGATTTCACCGACCCGGCGGCAGTGCATGTCTTTGCTTATCTGTCCGCTTCCATCGTCCTCTCACGCAAGCGGGCCAGCGAAGGGTTATACCCGGCTATCGAGCCGCTTCAGTCCGGTTCCAAGATGCTTGCCCCACACATTGTCGGTCAGCGGCATTACGATATCGCCCGGCAGATTCGCCAGACGCTGGCACAGTATGAGGATTTGAAGGATCTGATCGCTATGTTGGGGCTGGAGGAACTGACACCGGAGGATCGTCAGAATGTTTCGCGAGCCCGGCGTCTGGAACGTTTCTTGACACAACCCTTTCACACGACCGAGCAATTTACCAGCATTCCGGGCAAAACTGTTCACCTCCAGGATGCCCTGGATGGCTGTGAGCGCATCTTGAATGATGAGTTTTCTGATACTCCAGAGCGGAGGCTGTATATGATTGGCCGTATCGAAGAGGCAGATCAGACATGAGACTGCGGGTGCTGCTGCCGGAACAGATCTTGTTGAATGACGAGGTGCTCAAAGTGACGGCTGAGGCTGAGGATGGTTCTTTTGGCTTGCTGCCTCGCCATGTGGACTTTGTCACTGCCCTGGTACCGGGGATTGTATCCTTTGTCACTGTCGATGAGCATGAGAAGTTTCTGGCGGTTGATGAGGGTATTCTGGTGAAATGTGGCCAGGATGTCTGTATCTCCGTGCGCAGTGCCGTTCTGGGGAAGGAATTGGGACAATTGCGAAGCATGATCCGGGAGCGTTTCATGCAGATCGATGAGCACGAGAAAAAGTCGCGCGATGCGTTGTATAAGCTGGAAGCGGAGTTGGTGCGACGTTTTATGGAGATCGGGAAAATTGACACCCTCTGAAGACAAATCCAATCAACAATCACATCACTGGGAAGAGCGTGTGGCGGAAAAAGAGGCGCGGAAGCTGCGTGCCCTCCACAACAAAAATCGCAGCATCTGGTTTGGTTTGGGGACTTTCGGCATGGTGGGCTGGTCGGTTGTGGTGCCGGCTATGCTAGGCCTCTTTATCGGCATATGGATCGATCACACCTGGCCCGGCCGTTTTTCGTGGACGCTGATGCTGTTTCTAGGAGGGCTGGGATTGGGCTGCTATAACGCCTGGCGATGGCTTCATTTCGAAGGCGGGCTGATCGATGGAGAGGAGCAGGATGATGATGCATGTGGAGAGTGAAGGATATGCCATGCTCGTCGTCTCGGCCCTGGCAGGTGTGCTGCTGGGCATTGTGTACTTTGGTGGGTTATGGTGGACAGTCCAAAGGATTGAGCAGGATAATCGCCCGGTTGTGATTCTGGCTGTTAGCTTTATCGTCCGTATGGGGCTGGTGTTGGGCGGTTTTTTCCTGATCTCAGATGGGCACGTTGAGCGCCTGGTAGTCTGCCTGGCTACATTTTTCCTGACCCGCTTATTTTTCGTCAAGCGGATTCAACCCACCCCTGAAAGGAGCGTAAAAGCTCATGGAAATCAGTCCTGATGCGTTGGTGCTCTGGCAGTGGGGACCAGTCAAGCTGAATGCTACTATCCTGTTTACCTGGTTAGTGATGGCGATCCTGGTAATCGGTTCCTGGTTGATCACACGCAACATCAAGAGCACGGTAGCGATGTCTAGGGGACAGAACATGCTGGAGGTGATTGTGGGCGGCGTGATGGATCAGATCCGTGAGATTAGCCAGCAGGATCCACGGCCTTACCTGGCTTTTGTCGGCAGCCTTTTCTTGTTCATCGTGGTCTCCAATGTCTTATCGATTGTGCCTGGCTTCCAGCCGCCTACCGGCTCGCTATCGACTACGACGGCTTTGGCATTGTGTGTGCTGCTGGCAGTGCCCATTTTTGGTATCTGGCAGCAGGGATTGCTCGGCTATCTCAAGCAGTATATCCAGCCGACCCCGATCATGCTGCCTTTTAATATCATCGGCGAGTTGTCTCGTACTCTGGCATTGGCGGTGCGCCTGTTTGGGAATGTCATGAGTGGAGGGTTGATTGCCGCGATCTTACTTTCAATCGTCCCTTTGTTCTTTCCGATTATTATGCAGATGTTGGGGCTGCTGACCGGGATCATTCAGGCTTATATCTTTGCTGTATTGGCGATGGTGTACATTGCTTCAGCCACCCGCGCTCATTCAGGACGTGACGACGAAACGAGCGGAGAACAGTCGGCTGACGGCTGACCATGAATCGCCGTCTGCTTGATAAATCGGGTAGGATTAGGCCCGTATAGGCCCTCGATGCCTTAAAGCGGCGCAAATAATCGGCAGCTTGCAGGCAATGATGGCGATTGTTACAGGGTTTTTGGCTCATCACTATTTTCAAGGGAGGAACACCTATGGACTCAACTACTGTGATCGGCCTGGCTGCTATTATCTCAGCCGGTCTGACGATTTCAATCGGTTCTCTGGGGCCGGCGCTGGGCCAGGGCCGGGCTGTGGCCCAGGCTTTGGCTTCGATTGCCCAGCAGCCGGACGAATCGAATACGATTACCCGTACCTTGTTCGTTGGGTTGGCCATGATCGAGTCAACGGCTATCTATTGCTTTGTCGTGGCGATGATCTTGATCTTCCTCAACCCGTTCTGGAATCAGGTTGTTGCCTCAGGAGGTTAACCGGTGCTCTTCGATGGGTTTACTGTCTTTGCGCAAATTGTCAACTTTTTGATCCTGTTGTTCCTGTTGCGGCGCTTTCTATACCGCCCAGTCTTAAATGCTATGCAAGAGCGCGAGAGACATATTGCAGAGCAGTTGGAGCAGGCTGATCAAAAGCACCAGCAGGCCGAAGAAGAATATCAGCGATATCAGGCCCAAAACCAGGAACTTCACGAGTATTATGTCCAAAAGCAGCGCCAGGCCGAGGAAGAAGTCGAGATATGGCGTAAGGAGGCTCTGCAGACGGCTCACCAGGAAGTCGATGCGACTCTACATAATTGGCGCCAGTCGATTGCTCTGGAGAAAGATGATTTTGCTGCCGGGTTGCGCCAGTTTGCTGTTCAGCAGACTTATGTTATTGCCAGGCGAGCCTTGAGAGATCTGGCCGATGCCGATTTCGAGAAGCGGATGGTGGCAGTCTTTTTGTCTCGGCTGAAACAGAATCAGATCGACCTGACACAGCTCGAACAAGGCTACTCGGAGACTATTGACGTTGTGTTGACCTTGCGCAGCGCGTTCGAGTTGTCTCCAGCCTTGCAGGAACAGATTCGGCGGGAATTGCAAACCCATCTTGTCAAGAATATCACTTTGCGTTACGAAATTGTTCCCAATCTGAACGCCGGTATTGAGCTGGTTGGACAGAATGGCTCCCAGGTGGCCTGGAACCTGCGACGCTATCTCGAAGCACTGGAGGATGAACTGGATGAGCAAATCCAGGAGCCGGTGGATAAACAAAAGGGACGGATGGAGGCATAGCCCGTGGGTATTCGTGAAGCAATCACCCGGCAGATTCTCGATGATGCTGCCCAGATATTCGAGCGCAGTCTCGATAAATCGTCTGGTCAGGCTATTACATTCGAGACCGGTCAGGTTTCTTACATCGGACAGGGCATCGCTCAGGTAACCGGCTTGCCGGGTATCCAACTGGACGAATTAGTCCGGTTTACGGGTGGTGTTCCCGGTATGGCTTTCAATCTCGATGAGGATATGGTAGGCGTCGTTCTGCTGGGCAAAGATACAACCATCCAGGCGGGAAGCGAGGTTCGACGCTCTGGACGCCTGTTGGATGTGCCGGTCGGTCACGGTTTGCTTGGTCGGATGATTGACCCGACCGGCGATCCGCTGGATGGGCGTGGCCGGTTGGTTTTCCAAACGCGCTGGCCTGTCGAGCGTGAAGCCGCTCCGATCATGCAGCGTGCTCCGGTTGTTGTCCCTCTCCAAACCGGCATTAAGGCAGTGGATGCACTGGTGCCCATCGGCCGGGGCCAGCGAGAGCTGATTTTGGGTGATCGGCAGACCGGTAAGACAGCTATTGCCCTGGATACAATCATCAACCAACATGATCAAAATGTGATCTGTGTGTATTGTGCCATTGGTCAGCGCAACTCGGCGGTGGCCCAGTTCGTTGCCGACCTGGAACAACATGGCGCGTTGGCTTATTCGGTGGTGGTGGTAGCTAACGCCGAAGAGACTCCCGGCTTACAGTTTATTGCGCCGTATGCTGCAACTACTATCGCGGAATACTTCATGGAGCAAGGATGTGACGTGTTGATCGTCTACGATGATCTGACCCGTCATGCCTGGGCTTACCGCGAGCTTTCGCTGCTGTTGCGCCGTCCGCCCGGTCGTGAAGCCTATCCGGGCGATATCTTCTACATCCATTCGCGCCTGCTGGAACGCTCGACTCGGCTGCGCCAATCTCTGGGGGGTGGCTCGCTGACTGCCCTGCCGATTGCCGAGACGGAGGCTCAGAACGTTTCTGCCTATATTCCAACCAACTTGATTTCCATTACAGATGGCCAGATCTACCTCTCGCCGGATCTCTTTCAAAAAGGTATTTTGCCTGCTGTCGATATTGGGAAGTCGGTCTCGCGCGTGGGCGGCAAAACCCAGCTTCCTGCTTATCGTGCTGTGGCTGGAGACTTGAGCCTATCCTATGCCCAGTTCGAAGAGTTGGAGACCTTTGCGCGTTTTGGCACTCGCCTCGATGACGAGACCCGGCGTACCATTGAGCGTGGTGAGCGTGTAAGGACTGTCCTCAAGCAGCCCCAGTACCAGCCTATGCCTGTGGCCGGGCAGATCGCCGTCTTTTTGGCGGTCACGAAGGGGTATTTTGATGATTTGCCCGTGGAGCAGATTGGCCCAAGCGAAATGGTTGTCCGAGAGGCTGTTTACCAGCAGTTACCAGGGGTCTGTAACCGGGTCGAGAAAGGTGAGCCACTGGCCAAGGACGACCGCGAAGCTCTGGAGCACGTGATCGAAGAGGCGCTCAGCACCAGGCCTTCTGAGGAATAATTCATGGAAACACTTGAATCTCTCCGCCGTCGTATTCAGAGCGCGCAAGATCTGTATGGGATTGTTCGTACGATGAAAGCTCTGGCGGCGGCCAGCATTCGCCAGCTTGAGCGCGCGGTTGAAGCCACCGAGGCTTACAATCGCGCGGTCGATTCTGGATTGCGCGTCGTGGTGCAAGACCGATTTGCGACAACAGGAACGGCAGAAGAACAGGTGATAAGCAGTCACAAGGGAAGGACATTGGCAATACTTTTCGGCTCTGACCAGGGGATGTGTGGCCAGTTTAACGAAAATATTGTTTCGTTTGCCCTGCAAGACCTTGTTGGAGGCAGCCGGGAGCAGTGTCCGGTTCAAATGGTTGTGGGGATACGGGCAGCTTCTTACCTGGAGGAGATGGGCAGTACTTGCCATGAGGTGTTTTCCGTTCCCGGTTCGGTGGATGGGATCAACCCATCGGTGCAGGCGCTTTTATTGACGATCAACGCCTGGCGTGAGCGGGGCTCGGTGGAAAAAGTGATCCTGTACTATAACCGCCCGATTACCGGAACTGCCTATCAGCCTACCCGGATACAGTTGATACCGGTGGATATGAATCTGTTCCGCGCTCCGATCCGGAAAATATGCCCTTCCAGCAGCTTGCCGATGTACCGGATGGATCGAGAACGTCTTTTGTCTGCGTTGCTGCGCCAATATCTTTTTGCCCAAGTATATCGTGCCTATGCCGAGTCGTTAGCCAGTGAGAATGCCAGCCGGCTGGTAACGATGCAGGCGGCTGAGAAGAACATTGAGGAACGCCTGGCTGAATTGAACGCGCTCTATCATGGGCAGCGGCAGGGGGCCATTACGAGCGAACTGCTGGATATCGTTTCCGGCGTCGAGGCTTTGTCTGGTGGCGGATAGCCAGACTCATCGATGTCAATGTCAAATTCGGAAAGCGCGACATCTAAGCCATAGGAGTGGGTTTTGTTATGACGGGGTCGTTCTATAATCGTCGTCCAAGGCTTCTATATTCATCTCAAAAGCATCCTAACATTATCTTGTAATTACCCTATACATTCTCGAAAATTCATACCTGGATGGCCGTATGAACGCGCCAACAGCGTGATACAACAACACCCTTGAAAACAGGAACCGGAATCGACGACCTTTGACGATAACGTCTCGTGGGCATCAAGCCTAACCCTCATTTTTAAGTGCAAGCCTGGGTGCGGCCCAAAATGATGCGAGCCTGGTCGATATCCCGGTTAATCTGGTCGATCAGGGCTTGTGGGGTACTGAACTTCTGCTCGCCTCGCAGCCGGGCGACGAAATCCAGCTCAATGGGGTGGCTATATAGGTCACCGCTGAAATCGAGCAGGTGAGCTTCGATGGTTGAGGAGCCGGTGCCATCGAAGGTCGGGCGCAGTCCAACGTTAGTCACAGCAGGAATCTGTGTCTGGTCGAACATGGCCTGACAGATATAAACGCCATGAGCTGGGATAGCCTGCTCATTGGGAACTTCGATGTTGGCGGTAGGAAAACCGATGGTGTGCCCTCGACCGGCGCCTTTGACTACTCTACCTGCTATACGATAGCTCCGGCCGAGCAGCCGTGCCGCTTCGGTAACATCTCCATTGCTGAGCGCGTCTCTCACCCGGCTGCTGCTGACACGTTCTCCGCCCGCGTCCATCATATCCACCACCCGCAGCTCGAAGCCATGACGGTGTGCTGCTGCCTGCAAGAAATCGACGTTGCCCTCTCGTTGGTACCCCAGCGTAAAATCGGCACCTACCCACAGTGAGCGCAGGTTGAGGTTCTCCAGGAGGGTTTCTACAAAAGAGGCGGCGCGGATCTGGCGGACGGAATCATCGAAAGGATGGGTGATGACCAGATCGACCCCCAGTGCTTCCATGATCCGGGCTTTGGCTTCGGGGAGTGTCAGGTAAAAACGAGATTGGTTGCCGCTTATGACAATCCTGGGGTGTGGAAAGAAGGTCAGCACCACCGCAGTCTGGTGATTGGCGCGAGCCTGATCGACCAGTTGTGTGAGCAGATAGTGATGTCCTCGGTGTACGCCATCGAATACGCCAATGGTTACGACGGATGGCTGTGATAAAGTGACTTGATCGAGAGAATAGACGTGGCGCATAGGTTTTATCGAAGACGTGGATGATGTGATTTTAACTCTGTTCGCTGCTCAGAAATACTTTCTTGGGTAGCCAGATACTGCCCGAAGGATCGCTCTCCAGGACGGCTACAAGCTGATCCTGTGATGAATAAGCTCCCGCCAGCCCGTCGCTGCCCTCCGGCGCGTCGATGGGCATCCCGTGCTTCAGTCGTTCCATGGCTTTTTCATCGACCGTCACCTGGGGACGATCCTGCAACGCTACACCGGCAGGTAGAAGATAGTGCTGCCAGTTGTCGGCCTCGAATGCTGCCTGTAATGTATCCCAGGCGATAGCGTCTCCTAGTTTGAAAATACCGCTTTCGGTGCGAACCAGGCGCGCCAGCATTGCTCCGCAGCCAAGCAGATCACCAAGATCGTGTGCCAGGCTGCGGATGTATGTCCCGGCTGAGCACCGGATGAGCACATCAATGTGGGGTGGGGCGAAAGCCAGCAGGTTCAACTCATGGATGATCACGCGCCGTGGCGCCAGGGTAACCGTCTCTCCGGAGCGCGTACGTGCGTAAGCTGTTTTGCCCTTGACCTTGATTGCCGAATACACAGGTGGAACCTGATCGATCTCGCCGCGGAAGTGTTCCAGGGCCGCATTCAGCCGGTCGATGTTCAGTTCAGGCGACAGCGGTTGTTGGGATACCACTTGTCCTTGCCTATCATAGGTGTCGGTTGAAAGTCCCAGCTCTATCCTGGCCTCGTAGCACTTGGATGAGCTGGACAGGTACTCGACCAATCGAGTGGCCTGTCCTAGTGCCAACACCAGCACGCCCTCAGCCAGTGGATCGAGTGTCCCTGCATGGCCGACTCGCCGTTCGCCGGATCCACGCCGCACCCGTGCTACGATGTCATGCGAAGTCGGGCCGGAGGGTTTGTGGATGTTCAGCAGTCCGAACGCCACACTTACTCCTTTTGAGCGGGAGGTTGGGCTTGAGCCTTGAGCAAGGGAACGACCCGCTCAACGATCTCTTCCAGTGTGCCTTCGAGGAGGCAGCCGGCGGCCTGGGTATGGCCACCGCCGCCAAGGGAGAGAGCGACACCTGCCACATCGTATCCTGGTCGTGCCCGGAAGCTGATATCGATCCGGTTGTCAGGTTGCTCGGTAAACACCGCTGCAACGTTGGCTTCCTCGGCGCTGATCAGTATGTTTGATAGGCCGATATCGCCGCTGTCGCGCATCCCGATTTCACGTCGCGCGGCCAGGGAGATGGCTGTCCAGATGACGCCGCTGTCCAGGGTAAGATTAACCAATCCTAATCCCCACAGGCGGAGAATAGGAACAGATCGGCGGTGGAGGGTGGTTTCTGTGATGCCTGCCAGATCGATCCCTGCCTCGACGAGACGCGCTGCGACTTGCAGTGTGTTGGATGTGACGTTGCTGGTCGAAAAGCTGCGGGTATCACCCACCAGTCCGGTTGCCAGGCATGTTGCGATGTCCTGGGTCATGACTATACCCAGACCGTCGAGTAGTAATGGGAGGATTTCTGTTGTAGCGGCCGCTTGCGGATCGACCACATTGACCGTCCCAAAGTTGAGGTTGGTGATGTGGTGGTCGATGTTGATCACAGGGATACCGGACGAGAGCCAGTCGGTGGAACACGCGCCGAGGCGTTGTGGGTCGCTGGCATCCACGCCGATGAACAGTTCCGGCTGCAGGTCGGTGCTCGATGCGACGGACGCGCTTTCCGGTAGAAAGCGGAGCTTGACAGGAACCGGATCATCACACAGTAGAGCAACCTGTTTGCCGATGGCTCGCAGCCCGATTCCCAACCCCAGGAGTGACCCGAGAGCGTCCGAGTCAGGGGAAACGTGTGTGGCAATAGCGATCCGGTTGGCTGCGCTTATCGCTCCGACGGCCTCTTCAATCGGGATCATCGATGTCTTCTGCTTTCTCCTCGGTCTGATCCTTGTGCAGCGACGCAATCAGCGCGTCGATTCGCGCTGCGGTCTCCAGGGATTCATCCCACTTGAATCGCAACTCAGGAGTATTTTGCAGCTGGATACGTTGCCCCAGCTCGTATCGCAAGAAACCCGTGGCTTTGCTCAGGCCGCTCATGACTTCTTGCTGAGACTCTTCCCCGCCCAGTGAGTTGACATAAACAGTTGCCACCATCAGCTCACGGTCGATCAGTACGTCCATCACGGTGACGCCGCTGAGTCGGGGGTCATCTGCCTCAAACTGGATCAACTCAGACAGAATCTGATGAATCTGCTCGGCGACCCGCCGTTGTCTCTTGGTTGTCATAATCGTTATCCATATCTGTTCAGAGATGTCCGGGCCCCACTGCGGGGTAGGGCACCTTTGAAACGACAGTGCTCGGTTGTCATCGCACGATTATCAGCCATGATGCAATCGGTTAACTGACACGCTTACGAACCGTAAACTGAATGATATCGCCCGGCTGAAAATCTACGAACCCTTCAACCCCAATGCCACACTCGAAGCCTGTCCGGACCTCGCGTACGTCTTCCTGGAATCGCTTGAGGGAAGAGACACCACCTTGATGGATGACCTGGTGGTGGCGCAAGACTCGAACCTGGGCACTGCGGCGAGCTTCGCCTTCACGGATAAACGACCCGGCGATGACACCTGACTTGGGTATTTTGAAGACCTGTCGTACTTCGGCCGTCCCGATGGCAACATCTTCATAGACCGGTTCTAACAGCCCTTCCAATGCCTTTTCGACATCCTCAATCAGCTTGTAGATGATATCGTAGAGCCGGATTTCGATGCCCTCATTGTCGGCAAGGCGGCGGGCAGCACTATCTACCCCGGCCTGAAAACCGATGATAATGGCTTTTGAAGCCGAGGCCAGCATCACATCAGAATCAGATATATCACCTGTTTCCGCGTGTAGAATCTTGACTTTAAGCTCGGCGCCGTTCTCGGCAATGCTCAATTTTTCCAGCGACGAAACGATAGGTTCCAGTGACCCTTGAACGTCAACTTTGACGATCAGGTTAAGCTCCTTTGCCTCCCCAGCCTGGAACCGGGCAAACAGATCTTCGAGGGTAAAGGGGCTGTGTTCGATAGCTCCTCCACGCCGTGCCTCAGCCCTTTCAGAAAGAATGGCACGCGCCTCTTTCTCGTTCTTGACAACTTCAAAGAGGGTGCCAGCGGCTGGGATTTCGTTCAACCCCATCACCCGGGCCGGTGTGGAGGGTAAAGCCTCCTTGATTTCCTGACCGCGATCATCGAACATGGCTTTGAGCCGGCCATAAGCAGTGCCTGCTAAGACGACATCACCAGTGCGCAGGGTACCGTTTTGCACGAGTAGGGTTGCCATAACACCCCTTCCCTTATCGAGTTCAGCTTCCAGGATGGTACCAGCGGCGCGTCCGGCGGGGTTGGCTTTGATCACGGTCTCGTCGGTCGTCATGAGGATGCCTTCCAACAGATCCTCGATGCCTTCAGTTGTTTTGGCGGAGACGGGAATAATCAGCGTATCGCCACCCCATTCATGAGGATTCAAATCAAGATCGGCCAGTTGTTGTTTGACTCGATCCGGGTTGGCATTATCACGGTCAATCTTGTTGAGTGCCACCACAATTGGTACATTTGCCGCGCGTAGATGGGCAAGGGCCTCGCGCGTTTGGGGCATGACACCATCATCGGCTGCCACAACAAGTACTGCAACATCGGCACCTTGCGCTCCACGCGCGCGCATCGCTGTAAACGCCTCGTGGCCAGGCGTGTCCAGGAAAGTGATCTTGCGGCCTGCTTGCTCGATCTGGTAGGCACCAATGTGCTGAGTGATCCCCCCGGCCTCGCTGTCGGTCACGTGAGCGGAGCGAATCTTGTCCAGCAGGCTGGTCTTGCCGTGGTCGACATGTCCCAAAACAGCCACGACGGGGGGACGGTCGATCAGGCTGGCTGGGTCTTCTCCCTCGTAGAGATGCCGCCACGCCGGGCCGCCTTTCTCTTCCTCGATTGTTTCTTCGACAATGGTAATGGGGCGTGGCTCGAACCCCATTTCAGAGGCGACGATGGCGGCGGTATCGTAATCGATTTGCTGATTGATACTTGCCATGACGCCATTGCTCATCATCTCTTTAATGACGGCAATAGGGGTGGCGCCTAGAAGGTCTGCCAGCTCACGAACTGTGAGCCCATTAGGAATTTCGATGATTTTCTGTTCTGTGGTTTCTGCCATGTGCACCTCCGCTCGGCCCGACCATGGTCACAAGGAGGATGTGCTCAGGCACATTGAGGCTACTGGGCTGCCTCTACAGTGTTTTTCCCAACGTGTCCCACAGTCGGATTAGTCATGATTTGATTGTACTTGTGGCGCCAACTGCGCCATGTGCGCGGACAACCGGACGCGGTCTTGCTCAGTCAGATTTGTTCGCAGGGCCTTGCTCAGCACCTCACCGTGAGCGGCTCTTTCCCAACAGACGGGATTGCCGCATAAGTAGGCACCACGTCCGGGCGCTTTGCCTGACGTATCAACCTGGATACCCGCTTCCGGTGAGATTACCAGTCGTGTCAGCTCACGCTTGGGGCATACCTGGCGGCATACCGCGCAACTGCGTTGTGGAATATGCTTGTGCCTCACGGCTTTATGTTTAGCCGTCATCACCCTGCGATCCACTGCGATAATACAGACGGTAGAGTTTCCCTGATGCGCCCATCCAGGCGAGTATTTCGATAAGTAAACCTGTGGTTATGGCCTGTTCCGAAACACTCAGGCAGCTGGGCAAGAAAGGTATCTTAACTCCAGTTTTATTTGCGCCCAACTGCACTGGTTACTCCTCGTCACTCTCTCCCGCGAATTCATCCCATTTGCTGCGACTACGGCTTGGTTTGCGTCGACGCTTGGCGACGACCTGGCCAATATTCTCATCGAATACCAGCTGGCGACGACGCTTCTTATCCTTTTCTCGTTTGGCCTGTTCCATCTCAGCCGGGGTCATGCCCTCGTACTCGGTCAGGTCCTCTTCCTCTTCGTAGCTCTCATATAGCTTTGCTTCGGCGGCGGGCAAAAGGGCTTTTTCGAGTTCTGACATCTCGCTTAACACTGCTTCAGGGGACATATTAGCTATGTCTGATAACTGGGCAACCAGAGCGGCGCGTTCTGCTCGAGCCATCTCCTCTTCCTCCGATCGCCCATGTGCAGCAGTTTCCACCTCGGTAAGGTGTTGCTGTGCCGTCTCTTCCGGCTCAATCAGAGAGTCTTCGCCACTGATTGTGGGCTCAAGGACCTCTTCAACTGTCAGTTCTTCCGGTATCGCCGGTTCCACTATTTCGGGCTCGGCGAAATCAATCGATGCCAGAAGTTTCTCGATAGCTTCGAGACCCGTGGCGCCTATTCCTGACATGTTCACGAAGGCATTAGGTTCCAGATAATACTGTTCCATAACCTGCCCTACGGTAGAGTAGCCTGCCTCGGACAGAATATTGTAAATCCGGTTAGAGAGGTCGGTGTCTTCAAGCTGGTATTGATAAGCTGGTTGCGGTACCTGAGCCTGAGCCGCTTCTCGGCGCGCGCGATGCTCTGTCCGTCCGGCCTCTCGAATGTCCAGCCGACGTGTCTCGATCAGATTGACAAAGTCGATGAGAACATCATAATCTTCAGGCGTAATGGGGCGGTTAGAATCACGTTTCACCAAGATCGCTTGAGCTTGCTCGATCAGCCCGGCACGTGCCTCAACGAGATCGACCAGATCCGGCTCGCCCAGGCGTGTCAGTGTTTCTTGTGCGGCTTCCATCACACTCTTGATATCGATGCGCCAGCCGGTCAGTTTGGCGGCCAGCCTTGCATTTTGTCCTTCACGTCCGATTGCCAGTGAGAGTTGATCGTCTGGTACGACGACTATGCCGGTCCGTCCCTCCTCAGGATCATCGTCCAGGAAAACACTGCTTACGCGGGCCGGGCTGAGTGATTTCGCGATGAATATTTTGGGGTCGGGATTCCACTCGATGACATCGATCTTCTCGTTATTCAATTCTTTGACGATGCCTTGAATGCGTACCCCGCGCATACCGACGCAAGCCCCTACCGGATCGGCACCTTCCTGCAAAGCAGCCACTGCCACCTTGGATCGCGCGCCGGGCTCCCGTGCAATGCTCTTGATCTCGACCGTGCCGTTGTAAATTTCGGGCACTTCGTATTCCAGCAAGCGGCGCAGCATATTTCGATGTGTGCGGCTGACGACGATCTGTGGCCCTCGGTTGGTTTTACGGACTTCCATCACATAGGCGCGTACTTTGTCATGAACGCGATATCGCTCGCTAGGCATCTGCTGGCTGTGTGGCAAGACCGCTTCTGTTCGTCCAAGCCCAAGTGTCACTATCCCGTTGGAGTCGCTCTGCACAGTTCCGGTGACCAGGTCGCCCACACGCTCAAGATACTCTTGATATTGCGCATCACGCTCTGCCTCGCGCATCCGTTGTAAGATGACCTGCTTGGCTGTCTGCGCGGCAATGCGCCCAAAGTCGTGAGGGGTACTTTCGACCATCACCATATCACCGAGTGACGCATCTGGTTCTACCGATCTGGCAATTTCGAGCGGAACCTCGGTTAGCTCCGACTGTACATTCTCGACGACTTCTTTTTCGACCCAGACGTCCAGAGTGCCGTTTTTATCATCTATGCGAGCTTCAACGTGCTGCCCTGTTCCAATACCTGCATTGCGCCGATAGGCCGATACTAGCGCGGCTTTAAGCGCCTCCATGATGATCTCACGGGGCAGTTTACGCACTTCGGCAATCTCGTTGAATGCCAGCAGAAAATCACTCTTCATTGCAGCAGTGACTCCATCAATCTACAAATTAGGAGAACAGGTTTCTTCCCCTAAACAACGAAACGTGGGAAGTGCCCACGTTTCGAAACGACCGTTATTAGTTTCTCACACGTGTTTATAGTATATCGTAAGGTGTGTTATTTGGCAAACAAATGGGGAGGTCGGAGGATGTTCTAAAAACGGTTTCTATGCAGCGACCGCGTGTTTTTTGTCACCCTGTTCTATCCCTAAACGAACGCTCAATCATTCTCAGGTTCTGTTTCCTGAAATGAATACAAACATATGCATCTCGCCCCAGCGATTTCCCCTGACCCCGATTGGGTCAGGATTGCGTTGGGCGTTTCGCTCTCCGATTGACGCTGCTAGAC